>CAIRBF010000223.1 GCA_903876715.1 uncultured beta proteobacterium | reverse complement strand
TCTGGCCTGCCCCGGATCCGGAGGCGCTGGGCCTGGTCGTCGCCGCCGCGCCCAGGCCTGCTTCCGGCGCGCGCAGTCTTTCGCGTCCGGCGCCGGGGCACGCTGAGGGCGCTCAATCCAGCGCGGGCGCGGGCGGCGCCAACGACCCTGCGCATGCGGGTACGTGCGGACTTGACCTGCCCGGGACGGGCTCCGATCATCATGCGTTGACTTCCCGGGGAACCGCGGTCATGAACCACGCGCAACAGCAGCACATCGCCGACGTCGTCCACCTGGCCACGCACGGCGCCCAGGCCCTGCCCACGCGGCACGAGCGGCTGATCCGCGAGTCCTGGCTGCGCTGCGTCACCGTGCACCGGCTGGACCCCACGCGCATGCAGGAGGCCATCATCCTGCCGCAGGCGCGGCTGCGCGAGCACCAGGACCAGATGGAGGCATTCCTCCACATCGCGCGCCACGGGCTGGAGTCGCTCTACACCCAGGTGGCGGGGCTGGGCTACGTCGTGCTGCTGACGGACGCGCGCGGCGTCACCGTGGACTTCCTCGGCGACCTGGTCTTCGAGCCCAGCTTGCGCAAGGCCGGCCTGTACCTGGGCGCCGACTGGAGCGAGCAGCACGCCGGCACCTGCGGTGTGGGTACCTGCATCAGCACCGGTCAGGCGCTGACGGTGCACCTGGACGACCACTTCGACGCCACCCACATCCCGCTGACCTGCACCAGCGCGCCGGTGTTCGACAGCGCTGGCCGGCTGCGCGCGGTGCTCGACATCTCGCAGCTCAGCTCCTCGCAGCCCAAGGACAGCCAGCACCTGGCGCTGCAGCTCGTCAAGCGCTATGCGCAGGACATCGAGAACGCCGCCTTCCTCCACCGCCACCAGCGCGACTGGGTGCTGCGGCTGTCGCGCGCGCCGCAGTTCCTGGACGTGCAGCCGGAGTTCCTGCTGGCGCTCGACGCGGCCGGGCGCGTGGTCGGCCACAACCGCGCCGCGCAGCTCGCGCTGCGCCGCGAGGCCACACCGGCGCTGCTCGGCGACCGCTTCGAGGCCCTGTTCGGCGTGCCCTTCGAGCAGGTCGGCCGCTTCGTGCAGGCGCAGCCCTCGGACCAGCGCGCGGTGATGCACGCGGGCGGGCGGCAGGTGCTGTTCCTGTCGGCCACGCCACCGCCGGCGCTGCAGGCGGCGCCGCGCGGCGCGGGCGCGCCCCAGCGCCTGCCGGCGCCGATGGCAGCCCTGTCGGCCGGCGACCCGCAGCTCGACCGCCAGGTCGAGCGCGTGGCACGGCTCGTCAACTCGCCCATCAGCCTGCTGATCACAGGCGAGACCGGCGCAGGCAAGGAGGTCTTCGCCAAGGCGGTACACGCCAGCAGCGAGCGCCGCGCGCGCCCCTTCGTGGCCGTGAACTGCGCCGCCATCCCCGAGGCGCTGATCGAGAGCGAGCTCTTCGGCCACCTGCCGGGCAGCTTCTCGGGCGCCGCGGCCAAGGGCAAGCGCGGTCTCGTGCAGGAGGCCGACGGCGGCACGCTCTTCCTCGACGAGATCGGCGACATGCCGCTGGCGCTGCAGGCGCGGCTGCTGCGCGTGCTGTCCGAGCGCGAGGTGTTGCCGGTGGGCGCCACGCGCGCGGTGCCGGTGAACATCCGCGTCATCGCCGCCACCCACGCCCCGCTGGAGGCTCTGGTGCGCCAGGGCCGCTTCCGCGACGACCTGTACTACCGCCTGAACGGCGCGCTGGTGCAGCTGCCCCCGCTGCGCGAGCGCACCGACCTCTCGGCCATGATCGACCGCATGCTCGGCGGGCGCACGCTCACGCCCTCTGCCCGCGCACGGCTGCTCGCGCACCGCTGGCCGGGCAACCTGCGCGAGCTGCGCAACGCGCTGGACTTCGCCACCAGCGTGTGCCCGCAGGGCCCGATCGGGCCGGAGGACCTGCCCGAGCTGGGACCGGCGCCGGCGAAGCCCGCCTACGGCGTGGGCGCTGCCGACC
>CAIRBF010000222.1 GCA_903876715.1 uncultured beta proteobacterium | reverse complement strand
GCAGCGTGCGCTGATCTTCGAGAAGTTCCGCCAGGGGGGCGACGGCAGCAACCGGCCGCAGGGGACCGGCCTGGGCCTGCCGATCAGCCGCCAGATCGTGGAACATTTCGGCGGACGCATGGCGCTGCGGCCTGGCCGCGCCGGCCGGGGCGCCTGCTTCGCCTTCACCTTGCCGTGGCGCCAGGCACCGGCATCGGGGGCCGGAGCCGCCGGTCCGCAACGAGGAGACGACCGATGGGAACCCGGATCCTGATCGCCGACGACGAGCCCAACATCCTGATCTCGCTGGAGTACCTGATGAAGCGGGAGGGCTACGAAGTGCTCGTGGCGCGCGACGGCGAGGAAGCGCTCCAGGTGCTCCAGCGCGAGCGACCGCGCCTCGTGCTGCTGGACGTGATGATGCCCAAGCGCAGCGGGCTGGAGGTGTGCCAGGCCTTGCGCGCCGATGAGGCGCTGCGCGGCACGCTGGTGCTGATGCTCACCGCCAAGGGCCGTGACACCGATGTCGCCAAGGGCCTGGCCCTGGGAGCGGACGCCTACATGACCAAGCCCTTCTCGACCCGGGAGCTGGCGCACAAGGTGCGCGAGATGCTCGCCGGCGCCGGCGGCGAGGCGCCCCCCGCCCCCGGCGCCGGGGTGTCGCCCCCCTGACGGAGGACGTCGCCGATGAAGACTGACCGCCGTCTCGTCGCCACCGTCGCCGGCCTGGCCCTGGCGGCCACCCTCTTGCTGGCCGCTTTCGCCGGCGGCGGCGCCCTGCTGCTGCGATCGGACATGAGCGAGGCGCAGCGCCAGGCGCTGGCGGCGCTGCTGGAGGGGCGCTGGCCGGCGCTGGTGCTGGTGGCGGGCGCGCTCGTCGGCCTGGCCGCGGCCGTAGCGCCGCCGCTGTACCGGCGCTGGGTGGCTCCTCCTGCCCGGCTGGCGGAGCAGGCCGGGGTATTGGCCGCCTCGGGGGTGTGGCGCGAACTGGGTGATGCGTCCTGGCCCGCCGACGTGCGGGCGCTCGCCGCGGCGGTCAATGCCCTGGCGGCCCAGCGCGAGGCCTTGCGCGCCGACATTGCACGCCAGGTGGCCGAGGCCAGCCGCGGTGTCGAGCAGGAGCGCCGGCGCCTGGCCGCGCTGATGAGCGAGCTGACCCAGAGCGTGGTCGTCTGCAACCTCGACGGCCGCGTGCTGCTCTACAACCAGCGCGCGCGCCTGCAGTTCAGGGCGCTGTCGGCGGCCCCGGCGGTGGCGGCGGGGGCCGGATCGATAGGTCTGGGGCGCTCCATCTATGCCGTGTTCGACCGGGAACTTGTGGCGCACGCCCTGGAGAACCTGCAGCAACGTCTGCAGCGGGGTGCCGGCCAGCCGACCGCGCAGTTCGTCACCGTCACGCCCTCCGGGCAGCTCCTGCGGGCGCAGATGGCGCCGGTGCTGGCTGCCGACGACGGCGGGTCGGACCGGGACACGGCCCCTGTGGCGACCACGGCGGACCCACCGGCGCGGGAGCGGGTGATCTCGGGTTTCGTGCTGATGCTCGAGAACATCACCCGCGAGGTCGAACAGGACGGCGCCCGCGAGCGCCTGCTGCTCGAGCTCACCGAGGGCCAGCGTGGCGCGCTCGCCAACCTCCAAGCCGCGCTCGAGGTGCTGGAGGACCCAGGCTTGGAGCCGGCGCTGCGCGAGCGCTTCCTCACCGTGGCGCGCGACGAGGCACGCACGATGGGTCGTCGCCTGCACGACGCCGCCGACCGCGGGGCCCGGGAGCTCGTCACCCGCTGGCCGCTGGAGGAGATGCGCGGCGCCGACTTCGTGCAGGCGGCCGCGCGACGCATCGAATCGGCCACCGGCCTGGCCGCCGTGCCAGGCGACGTCGAGGGATCGCTGTGGCTGAAGCTCGACAGCTACGCACTGCTGCAGGCTGTGGCCGGGCTGGCGCTGCGCCTGAAGAACGAGCTCGGCGTGGCCCGCCTGGAGCTTGGCCTGCAGCCGGCGCCGGCCGGACGCGCGCATCTGGACCTGGCATGGTCCGGCCAGCCCATCAACTCCGAGACCGCGATGGGGTGGGAACTCGACCCGATCGAGCTCGGCGGCCAGCACAGCACGCTCAGCGTGCGCGACGTCGTCCAGCGTCATGGCGGGGAGTTCTGGTTCGGGCGCGACGACCACCGGCGGCGCCTGTTCTTCCGCTTTCTGCTGCCCCTGGCGGACGACACCACGGCGGCACAGGAGCAACTCGAATCGGCCTTCGTTCGCAGCGACAGCCGGCCCGAGTACTACGACTTCGACCTGTTCGCGCGCAGCGAAGGCGAACACGCGCTGGACGACCAGCCGCTCGCCGCCCTGGCCTACACGGTCTTCGACACCGAGACCACCGGCCTCGACCCGGCGGGGGGCGACGAGATCCTCCAGATCGGCGCCGTGCGCCTGGTCAACGGGCGACTGCTGCGCGGGGAGGCTTTCGAGCAACTCGTCGACCCGCAGCGTCCGATCCCGTCGGCTTCGATCCCGATCCACGGCATCACGCAGGACATGGTGACCGGGCAGCCGACCATTGCCCAGGTGCTCCCGGCCTTCCATCGCTACGCGCAGGACACGGTGCTCGTGGCCCACAACGCCGCCTTCGACATGCGCTTCCTGCAGTTGAAGGAGCAGAGCACGGGCGTGCGCTTCGAGCAGCCGGTGCTCGACACGCTGCTGCTGTCGGCCGTGGTGCACCCGAACCAGGAGTCGCACGGGCTGGAGGCGATCGCCGAACGCTTCGGCGTCACGGTCCTCGGCCGCCACACGGCCATGGGCGACGCCATGGTCACCGCGGAGGTCTTCCAGAAGCTCCTGCCGCTGCTGGCCGAGCGCGGCATCCACACGCTGCGCCAGGCGCGCGAGGCGGCGCAGAAGACCTGGTACGCGCGGCTGGAGTATTGAGAGAGACTGAGCCGCGCCGCGCCGCGGCGCGGCGCGGCGCATGCCCGTCAGCCCTGGAACAAGCTCCGATGCTGCTCACGCAGCAGGTTCTTCTGCACCTTGCCCATGGCGTTGCGCGGCAGGTCCTCGACGACGAAGACCTGCTTGGGCACCTTGAAGGCGGCGATGCGGGCCTTCAGCGCGGCGACGATGGCCGGGCCGTCCAGCGCGGCGCCCGGCCGGGGCACGACGACGGCGACCACGCCCTCGCCGAAGTCCG
>CAIRBF010000221.1 GCA_903876715.1 uncultured beta proteobacterium | reverse complement strand
AGGGCGACTTCAACCGCAAGGGCTCGTCGACCTTTGCCGGGCGCATCGGCCAGCGGGTGGCGGCCAAGGGCGTCACCGTGCTCGACGACGGCACCATCCCCGACCGCCGCGGCTCGCTCAACGTCGACGACGAGGGCCATGCCAGCCAGCGCAACGTGCTGATCGAGGACGGCATCCTCAAGGGCTACATCCAGGATTCGATGAACGCCCGGCTGATGGGCGTCAAGCCCACCGGCAACGGCCGGCGCGAGAGCTACGCGCACGTGCCGATGCCGCGCATGACCAACACCTACATGCTCGGCGGCGACCGCACGCGCGAGGAGATCATCGCCAGCGTCAAGCGCGGCATCTATGCCACCAACTTCGGCGGCGGCCAGGTCGACATCACGAACGGCAAGTTCGTGTTCTCCGCCAGTGAGGCCTACTGGGTCGAGAACGGCCGCATCCTGTACCCGGTCAAGGGCGCGACGTTGATCGGCAACGGGCCCGAGTCGCTCAAGCGGGTGAGCATGATCGGCAACGACATGGCGCTGGACACCGGCGTGGGCACCTGCGGCAAGGACGGCCAGAGCGTGCCCGTGGGCGTGGGCCAGCCCACGCTGAAGATCGACCGGCTCACGGTGGGCGGCACGGCTTGAACTCCGCGGCTCCTTGCCCGGCCACGCGAGGAGGGCACGCTGTCGCGCGGCGGCCGAGCCACGGAGCCAGGCTCAAGCCTGCGGTGCTGCGCCGCTTCCGCTGTTGACCAGTAGATGGGCCTGCCGGCCCATCGCCGCGGCGCCGTCCATCAGCACGCGTACCAGCGCGTGTCCTTCGTTGAGGGCCAGCGCCAGCTGCGCCGGGTCGCTCTATTACTCGTGAACCATCCGGTTGCGCAGGCGGCGCGCCTCCAGCCAGCGGTCCGCCGCTTCGATGAGCCCGAGCTTCTCCGCGCGGTCCAGGTTCTCGACGGCGCTGCGCACCGGTTCTGCCAGCGGCGCAGCAATTCGGGCAGGAGCTTGTCCGCGGCAGTGTCCTGCAGGCGCCCGAAGCGGGCGACGAAGGCATCGACGCGCTCTGCGAGATCGATGTCGCGGACCTGGACGTCACCGCCGATCACCTCCCGGGCGATCGTGACGATGGCGCGGCGTTCGACTTCGGACAGGCGCATGGTGCAACGAGTGTAGGCAGCCCGACCCTCAGGCGAGCTCGCGCAGCCCCTCCACCGCCAGCGTCGCCACCTCCTCGTACAGCGCGACGATGCTCTCGCGCGCCTGCGGGTGCACGCGGTTGGACAGCAGCACGTGGAACAGGCGCCGTGGCGGGTCGATCCACAGCGCGCAGCCGGTGAAGCCGGTGTGGCCGAAGCTGCCGGGGCGCGGGTGTCGGCCGCGCGCGCGCGACAGCGGGGTGTCGATATCCCAGCCCAGGCTGCGCTGCTCGGCCAGCACCGGCGGGGTGGCCACGGCGGTCATCCGCGCGACGGTCGACTCGCGCAGCACCGTCGCACCGTCGAGGCTGCCGCCCTCGAGCACCATGCGTGCGTATCGCGCGATGTCGGCCGCGGTGGTGAACAAGCCGGCGTGCCCGGCCACGCCGCCCATGCGGCGCGCGGTGGGGTCGTGCACGACGCCGCGCAGCAGGCGGCGCGAGTCCTGGTCGTCCACCCACTCGGTGGGCGCGATGCAAGCGGCCGGCATGCGTTCCAGCGGCAGGTAGCCGCTGTCGCGCATGCGCAGCGGCGCGAAGAGCCAGGCCCGGGCCAGCGCGTCCAGGCGTTGGCCGGTCAGCCGCAGCGCGATGTCGCCCAGGAGCACGAAGTTGATGTCGGAATAGCGGAACAGCGAGTCCGGCGCGTGCGTGGGCTGGCTGCGGCAGGCCAGCGCGACGGCCTCGTCGTGGCCCGCCCAGGGCGCCTCCAGCGGCAGGCTGGCCGGCAGGCCCGAGGTGTGTGTCAGCAGGTGGCGCACCGTGATGCCCTCGCCGCCGGCAAAGGCGGGGACGATACGGCGCACGGGCGCGGCGAGGTCCAGCACGCCGGCTTCGACCAAGCGCATCAGCACCGGAGCCGTGACGACCACCTTGGTCAGCGAAGCCGCGTCATAGACGGTGGCCGCATCCAGCGGCTCGGGGCCGGGCTCGAGCGCCTTGCAGCCGAAGACGCTGTCGTGTACCAAGGGCTGCCCGGCGCCGTGGTGCTCGACCCGCACCACCGCCCCCGGCAGCCGGCCCTCGGCCACCGCGCGGGCCATGGCGACGTCAATGCGGGCCCACGGACTGACAGCGGCAGGATCGGCGCCCGCCGACACCGGGGCAGCCGACAGGCCCTTGGTTGGGCCGGACGAAGCGTCCGCAACGACCCAAGGCGCCACGGCGGTGGCCATGCAGACGGCCCGTCGCCCTGCGTCAGCGTGCTCGGGCTTCTTCACAGGCGTCTTCACGGACGCCCCCGCGGCAGCGCCGCAACGGGCCCGTCTCTTCGGCGGGCGGCTCGGCCGGCCCACCTGCAGGGTGCGCGGGAGGTGCCGCCGGCATGGGCCAGGGCGGTGCGGGAAGCGGCAGGCACACTCATGCACATGAGCATATCGCCCTTCGGCACGTGCTACATTCGCGATCATGCGTCGTCCCGCAGCGTTTTATTTTGCGTACTTTTTCTTCTCGTGCCGCCCGGCGGCTGGAGAGGCCCACGCACAGTAGAGCGAGCGCGCCGACCCCAGAAACCGCCGGAACCCCCGGCGGTTTTTTTTTGCCGGTCGCGCGCTGCACGACACCCCAGAAACCCCACCCCCGACCGAGAAAGGAACCCGTCATGCCGAACCGCTCAGCCGCCGAGGACTGGTATGCGCAGCGCGAGAAGACCAGCCAGACCGACGACCAGCGCATCAAGGACGTGACGCCCTTGCCGCCGCCCGAGCATCTGATCAAGTTCTTCCCGATCGCGGGCACGCCGGTCGAGAAGCTCGTCGCCGACACGCGGCAGGCAGTGCGCCGCATCGTGCACGGCGACGACGACCGCCTGCTGGTCATCATGGGGCCGTGCTCGATCCACGACCCGGCGGCGGCGTTGGAGTACGCGCGCCGCCTGAAGGCCGAGCGCGCGCGCTTTGCCGACACGCTGGAGATCGTGATGCGCGTGTACTTCGAGAAGCCGCGCACGACGGTGGGGTGGAAGGGGCTGATCAACGACCCCTACCTGGACGAGAGCTACCGCATCCACGAGGGCCTGCGCATCGCCCGCCAGCTGCTGCTGGACATCAACCGCCAGGGCATGCCCGCGGGCAGCGAGTTCCTGGACGTGATCAGCCCGCAGTACATCGGCGACCTGATCGCCTGGGGCGCGATCGGCGCGCGCACGACCGAGAGCCAGGTGCACCGCGAACTCGCCTCGGGGCTGTCGGCGCCGGTGGGATTCAAGAACGGCACCGACGGCAACGTCAAGATTGCGATCGACGCGATCCAGGCCGCGGCGCGGCCGCACCACTTCCTGTCGGTGCACAAGAACGGCCAGGTGGCCATCGTCGAGACCACCGGCAACAAGGACTGCCACGTCATCCTGCGCGGCGGCAAGGCACCGAACTACGACGCTGCGAGCGTGGCCGCGGCCTGCGCGGAGATCGTCGCGGCCAAGCTCGACTGCCAGCTCATGGTGGACTTCAGCCATGCGAACTCGAGCAAGCAGCACCAGCGCCAGATCGACGTCGCGCGCGACGTGGCCGGCCAGCTCGCCGGCGGCAGCCGAAGCATCTTCGGCGTCATGGTCGAGAGCCACCTCCACGCCGGGGCGCAGAAGTTCACGCCCGGCAAGGACGACCCGGCGCAACTGGCCTACGGTCAGAGCATCACCGACGCCTGCATCGGCTGGGATGACTCCGTGGGAGTTCTGCAGACGCTCAGCGACGCCGTAAGCGCGCGCCGGCAGCGGCGCTGACGGCCGCGCGGCGCAGCGCCTCAGGCGCCTTCGCGCGCCAGGCGCTCGCTGCGCCAGTAGACGTCGTCACCGCCCAACCCGTCGAGGTTGGCGCGGTTGAGCACGCGCGCCAGCACGAACATCAGGTCCGACAGCCGGTTCAGGTAGTGACGCGGCGCGTCGTTGATCGGCTCCTGCACGCCCAGCGCCACCACCGCGCGCTCCGCGCGGCGCGCCACCGTGCGGCACACATGCGCCAGTGCAGCGCTGCGCGTTCCTGCGGGCAGGATGAACTCCTTGAGCCGCGGCAGGCCGGCGTTGTAGTGGGCCAGCGCCTCGTCCAGCGCCGCCACGGCCTGCGCCTTCAGCAGGGTGTAGCCCGGAATCGACAGCTCGCCGCCGAGATTGAACAGCTCGTGCTGGACCGTCACCAGCAGCTCGCGCACGTCCTCTGGCAGCGGCTCGGCCAGCACCACGCCGATGGCCGAATTCAGCTCATCGACGTCGCCCATGGCCTGCACGCGCAGGTGGGACTTGGGTACGCGGCTGCCATCGCCGAGGCCGGTGGTGCCGTCGTCTCCGGTGCGGGTGGCGATCTGGGTCAGGCGGTTGCTCACGGGATTCGGGCGCAGGATGTTTGGAACCTGGATTGTCCCTTGCGGACGGTCGGGTGCGCCGGCGCACGGTCTTGGCCGTCCGTGGCGCCGCCGGTGGTGGGTGATGTCAACATCGGGCAACGCGCCCGCCCCCACGACCCATCATGAACAAGCGCCCGAATTTCATTCTCTTCGTCACCGACCAGCAGCCCGCCGGCCTGCTGGGCTGCGAGGGCCAACCGTTGGCGCGCACGCCGGCCCTGGACGCGCTCGCGGCACAGGGCTGCCTGTTCGACGCCTTCCACGTCGCCACGCCGCTGTGCCAGCCCAACCGCGCCACGCTCATGACCTCGCGCCTGCCGAGCCTGCACGGCGTGCAGATGAACGGGCGCGAGCTGCCGCACGGCGAGCGCACCTTCGTCGAGCTGCTGCGGGCGGCGGGCTGGCGCACCGCGCTGGTGGGCAAGGCGCACCTGCAGAACATCACGACCACGCCGCCCGCCTGGCCGGCGCCGGGCGAGCCGCGGCGCCCGCTCGCGGCCCGTCACCCGGCGCCCGGCGCCCACGGCCAGGAGCTCTGGCAGCGCTGGGAGGACGACCCCGCGCATGAGCTGGAGCTGCCCTACTACGGCTTCGAGGAGGTGGCGCTGTCGATCGGCCACGCCGACGAGCAGCACGGCCACTGGCGGCGCTGGCTGCGTGCACACGCGCCCGACGCCGAGCGCCTGATCGGCCCCGGGGCGGCGCTGCCCGCCCCCGGCCTGGCGCTGGCCGCGCACCGGCAGGCTTGGCGCACGGCCCTGCCCGAGGAACTGCACCCCACGCGCTGGGTGGCCGAGCGCTGCTGCGAGCTGCTGGAGCGCTGGGCCGCCGAGGGCGGGCGCGCCAGCGCCGGGGCGCCAGGTGGTCAGCCCTTCTTCCTGCAGTGCTCCTTCCCCGAACCGCACCACCCCTACACGCCGCCCGGCCGCTGGTGGGACCTGGTCCGCCCCGACGACGTGCCGCTGCCGGCGAGCTTCGACGCGCCGCTGC
The DNA here is from genome assembly GCA_903876715.1 of uncultured beta proteobacterium. Classification (GTDB taxonomy): domain Bacteria; phylum Pseudomonadota; class Gammaproteobacteria; order Burkholderiales; family Burkholderiaceae_C; genus Rubrivivax. Next base: position 11,155 of record CAIRBF010000221.1, on the reverse strand, counting down.
ACGACCCGCCGTCAGCCGTGCGCGCGCTGCGCGAGGCGGCCGCGCGCGGCACGGCGCGCAAGTCGGGCCATGGCGTCTTCGCCTGCACCGCGCGCGAGGCGCGCGAGGCGCTGGCGCTGAACCTGGGCAGCCTCGGCTTCATCGACGACGCGGTGGCGCGCGTGCACGCGACGCTGCGGCGGATCGGCCTGGACGACGACACCGTCCTCGCCTTCACCAGCGACCACGGCGACATGCTCGGCGACCGTGGCCTGCTGCTCAAGGGCGGGCTGCACTACCGCGCGCTGACGCGTGTGCCCTTCGTCTGGCGCGACACCGCCGCCCGGCGCCGGCCCGGCCGCTGCGCTGCGCTGGCGCAGACGCTCGACATCGGCACCACCGTGCTCGAGCGCGCCGGCGTCGAGCCGGCCCAGGGCATGCAGGGCGTCTCGCTGCTGGGCCTGATGAACGGTCCGATCGACCGATCGATCGCTCCCCCAGCCGACCGCCAGATCGCCGCCCCGATCGACGACCGCGTGCCACCCACGCGCCCTCACCTGCTGATCGAGGAAGAAGGGCAGCGCCGCGACTTCGGCTGGAGCCAGCGCGTGCGCATGCGCACGCTGCTCACGCCGCGCCACCGCCTGACGCTGTGGGCCGGGCAGGACGCCGGCGAGCTGGTCGACCTGCACGAGGACCCGCTCGAGCTGCGCAACCTGTGGGCCGACCCGTCCCGCCATGGGCTGCGCGCGCAGCTGACCGAGCAACTGGCGCGCGCCATGATGGAGGCGGCCGAGACCAGCCCCTACCCCGAACGCGCGGCGTGAGGCGGCTGCTCAGGCCGGCGGCGCGGCCTCGCGCGGCGCAAGCGCGCGCGGCACCCACGCATCCGGCGCCGGCCGGCGCGGCACGCGGGGCAGGCCGATGCGCGGGATCTCCTTGCGCAGGAACAGCAGCATCAGCAGCAGCGGCGGCGTGGCGTTGGCCAGCATCGCCAGCGTCGACTGCCCCTCGGGCCCGAGGCGCTGGGCGTAGAGGGCCGCGCCGATGACGGCCAGGCCCACGCCCACCGGCAGCGTGCCGCGCAGGCCGGCGATCCAGCGCGCACGGCGGTGGCGCTCGTGGAAGCGCGGCGGCGGCTCGGCCAGCGTGCACGCGAGGTGGGCCACGGTCTGCGCCAGGCGCTCCATCGCCAGCGCGCTGCGGCGCGGCTCCTCGCCGCGCAGGGCGATGGTGCCGATCCAGCCGCGCTGCAGCGCGGTCAGGTGGCTCCAGGGGCCGCCCAGCACGGCCAGCAGGTCGTCGGGCAGGTGCGGCGCGGGGCCGTCGCCGCGCAGCAGCTCGAGCTCAGCAGGGTAGCCGCCCACGCCCGAGACGCGCGCGCGCAGCGTGAGGCCGGCCACGCCGGCCTCGGCCTCGCGCAGCACCGGCGCGGCCGGTGCGCCGCCCGGGTCCGGTGCCGGCAGCCGCTGCCGCAAGGCCACAGTCACACCGTCGACCACGAGGAACTGCCGCTGCGGCGGCAGGGCCTGCAGCCGCAGCAGCAGCGCCGCAGGGTCTTCGCCTTCGAGCTCCACACAGGCCTCGGGGCCTGCGGCGACGGCCAGGCTGCGCGCCAGCATGCAGCGCCCGGGCGCGGGCTGCTCGAGCACCAGGGTCTGCGTCAGGGTGGGACCGGTGACGGAGTCGTTCGTGGGGGCGGTGATGGGCCCGACGCCCGTGCCCGGGGGGGGCGCGCTGCTGCCATCGGACCCGTCGTCTGGCTCGCCGGGCGGCCCCGCCACACCGCCAGGCAGCGCCTGCGGCTGGAAGACGATGCGACGCTGCACGCGGTCGCTGCGCGCCAGGTCGGGCCGGTGGCCGGCACGCACGAAGGGCTCCACCAGGGCCAGGATCTCGTGGTGCGTCAACGGGGGCAGCGTGGCGGCAGGCGTCATGGCGGCATCGTGATCGTCGCCACGAGCCTAACAGGGGCGTGGTGCAGGTGCCGCGCGGGGCCGCTTCCTACAATCGGCTGATGGCGTCGTTCCCTCCTGTGCGCGCGGTCGAGCGCGCCATCGGGCTGCTGCAGTGCCTGAACCGGCAGCCCGTCTCGACGCTGGACCAGCTGCACCGGCAGACCGGGCTGCCCAAGCCCACCTTGGTGCGCCTGCTGCAGACGCTGGTGGCGCAGGGCTTGGTGCGGCCGGCGCCGCAGGCGGGCGCCTACGTGTTGACCTCGGCCGTGCGCTCGCTGTCCTGCGGATACCACGGCGAGCCGCGCGTGATCGAGGCGGCCGCGCCGGTGGCCGATGCGCTCACGGCACGCCACAAGTGGCCGGTGGCCGTGGCCGTGCCCGACGTCGACGCCGTGGTCGTGCGCTACAGCACCATCGAGCAGTCACCGCTGTCGCTGCTGCACTCCAGCATCAACATGCGCCTGTCGCTGGTCAGCCGGGCGCTCGGCCGGGCCTACCTCGCCTTCTGCTCGCCCGAGGAGCGCCAGGCCCTGCTGAGCCCGCTCGCGCACTCGACCCGGCCCGAGGACCGCGCCGCCGCCGAGCCCGGCCCGCTGCGCGCCATGCTGGAGGAGACGCGCGAGCGCGGCTACGCGCTGCGCGACCCTGCGGTGCGACCCGTGTCGAACACCCTGGCGGTGCCGCTGTACGAGCACGGCCGCGTCGTCGCGAGCATGGGGATGACCTGGTTCGCCTCGACGATGCCGGTGGCCGAGGCCGTGGCCGCCCTGGGCCCGCCGATGCGTGAGGCCGCGCGCGCGGTCTCGGCGCGGCTGGACGCGCTGGCTGACCGGGACGCAGGGGCTCAGCCGGGATCCGGCCGCTGACCTTTTTTCGCGGGCCAGTGCCTGACGGGCGGAAGACTCACTCCGACGCGGCCGCGCCGGCCGCCGCGCCCGGCGGCAGCGGGTAGTCGGCCTCGTTCGCGACCTTGCCCGGCGTGCAGGAGAAGTCCAGCCGCGGCGGCGCGAAGATGTCCACGAGCCAGGCCCCGCCGTCGTTGACGTTGCGGCTCGTGTGGATCACCTTGGGCGGGATGACCAGCAGCGAGGGGCTGTCCATCTCCAGGTGCTCGTCGGGCTTCCACTCGGTCAGGTCGGGCGTCCACGGGTGGCGCAGGTGGTGCACCCACTGGCCACGCAGCGCCAGCGAACCCTGCTCGAAGTCGGCGTGCGAGTGCGGGCTGAGCTTGCGCACGTCGCGCGCGACCGGGCGCGACGTCATCACGTTGAGCATCAGCGTCGTGCAGCGGAAGATGCGCATGTTGGTGCCGGGCCGGGTGTGCTCGGCCAGCCGGTAGTGGCGCAGGCGCCAGCCGTCCGGCGGCGCGGGCCAGGGCACGAGCGGCGCGACCTCGGGGGCGCCCGCGGCGTAGACCGAGGCGTTGCCGGCGGCGGCCAGCAGGTCCGCCGCGCGCGCCGAGAAGACCCGCACCACGGTGCCGTCGCCCGTGGCCGTGACACGGCTGGGTCCCGGCGGCACGATGGTCAGCGACTCGGGCCCGGCCTCGAGCACCTCGCCGCCGGCCTCGATGCGCGCGCCCAGGTCCGCGAGCAGGACCATGTGCTCGTCGGGCTGGTCCCGGCGCTCGAGCACGGTGCCCGCGCGCACCTGCGACAGCGTGACGACGAAGTTCGCGCCGCGGGTGATCCAGGTTTGCTCGCCCGGCGTCTCGCGCTGCGGGGCGGTGGCGTGGTGGCGTGCGGGGGTGGGGGTGGTGGCCAGGCTGGGCATGAGGCGTCCTCGGAAGGGGGTGGAAGCGTGGGGTCGGCGTGGGCGGCGGCGCGGTCTACCAGGCTCATGAGAATGAGTCACCCTAGATCCGGCAGTTGACCGCTCGTCTCCGCTGGCAAATGCTTGACCACGCTGAAGATTCCGCCCACGGCCTGCTTCACCCCGAGGGTGAGACCGCTGCACACCCGATCGAGCCGCCCTCGACCACGCCAGCGGCGTTGCGCCTCCTCGCCATGGCACAGGCCATGGCTGCGGTGCGCGCCTTGCCGGCGCGGCCGATGACGGCCCGCTCGGGCGCGCCCAACTGCCGGATCTAGGGTCACACGGCTCGATGATCACCACCCCCGTTCGCACTGAGCTTGTCGAAGTGCCCGCAAAGGGCTTCGACAGGTCGGTCCTGAGAGGAGTCGACGGGCTCAACCCGAACGGCCTCTGCGTGAACACCGCGTATCGACAGGGCATGGGATGTTCTCAGGCCCCGGGGTGCGCTGCGGCGGCCGCGCCCTGGCGCATGAAGGCCTGGTCGGAGCCGAAGACGAACCAGTTCACGCCCGCGGCGGCGTAGGCGTCGCGCTCGGCCGTGCTGCCGCAGAACACGCCCACGAGCTTGCCCGCGGCGCGGGCGGCGGCGAGGGCGCGCTCGGCGGCGGCGGCCACCTCGGGGTGGCGCGGGTCGTCCAGGCCCATCGCCAGGGCCAGGTCGGCGCGGCCGACGAACAGCCCGTCGACGCCGGGCACGGCCGCGATCGCGGCCGCGTTCTCCACCGCCTGCGGGCTCTCGATCTGGCACACGACCAGCGCGTCGTCGCCGGCCAGCAGGGCCTGCTTCATGCCCAGGCTGCCATAGCCGGCAAAGCGCGGCGAGCTCGAGTAGCCCCGGTCGCCGCCGCGAAAGCGCGCGTGGCGCACCACCTCCTGCGCGATGTGCGGCGTGTCCACGTGCGGCACCAGCAGCCCGGCGGCGCCCATGTCCAGCACCGACAGCACGGTGGCGGCCGCGACGTCGGGGATGCGCACCAGCAGCGGCAGCCCGGCGGCGCGGCCGGCGAGCATCATCAGGTCGATCACGGCGCGGTCCAGCGGCGCGTGCTCGGCGTCGACGACGGCGAAGTCCAGCGCGGTGGTGCCCAGCACCTCGACCACATGCGGTGACGCGGTCTTCACGAAGGTGCCGACCTGGTAGCGCGCGCTCTGGCGCTGCAACGTGCGGGGGCGGTTCATCGGGGTGGGTCCTCGCGGCGGGCATCGGCGCGGGCCGGGCCCGGGCCTGCCGCGGCCGCAGGTGCGAGGCCGCCCGGCGGCGCCTGCAGCACCGGCCGCTCGAAGATCTGGCCCAGCGCTGCGTAGTAGGGCCCTCCCAGGCGCGCCACGGGCTGCAGCTTCACCGTGTCGACGTTGCGACCGTCGTAGACGCTGCGGCCGAGGTGGAAGCCGAGCACGCGCCCGATGTAGAGCGTGTTCAGCGGCCCGAGGCTCAGTTGCGCATGCAGCCGGCACTCCATCTGCACCGGCGTGATCGCAATGCGCGGCACGCCGACCCAGCGCCCGGGCAGCAGCGCCAGGCTCAGGGCCTCGGTCTCGCTGCGCTCGGGCGGGTACTCGGCCGAGCTCTGGTGCATGGGCTCCAGTGTGTCGAGCGTGGCCACGTTGACGACGAACTCGCCGCTGCGCTCGATGTTGCGCGCGGTGTCCTTCAGCCCGGGGCCGCGCCGGCCGATGTTGACCGCCACCATGGGCGGGCTGTGGGCGACGTAGTTGTAGGAGCTGAAAGGTGCCGCATTGACCAGGCCGTGGTCGTCCACGGTCGTGATCCAGGCCACCGGGCGCGGCGCCACCACGCCGCACAGCAGCCGGTAGGCCGTGGCCGTGTCCATGCCCTCGGCATCGAGGCTGGCGTAGTCGTGCGGGGCCGCGGGGCTCAAGGCCGGACGCCCTTCGTGCCGCCCTTGACGAAGACACGCCGGCCGGTGTCGTGACCGACGGCGCGCAGCTCCGCGGGTGTCAGCAGCACGGCCGCGTCCAGGAAGCGCTGGACCATCTCCTTGTAGGTGCCCGAGGAGGTGCCGATGTCCGAGCCCCACATCACGTGGTCGGCGCCGTACAGGTCGACCGCGCGGCGCAGCACCTTCTCCGCCGGGATGCGGGCCTCGCGGCAGATGTCCAGGTTGATCGAGGTGAACTTGAAGGAGATGTTGGGGCAGTGCGCGAGTTGCTCGTAGCGCTCGTCCAGGCCGAAGTGCTCGCCTTCGTCCATCTCGGGCTCGAGCAGGTGGTCCAGCACGACACGCACGTCCGGGTGGGCGCGGGCGAGCGCCATGATGGCCGGGATCGACGGCCCGCCGCCGCCCTGGGCCAGCACCTCCAGGTCCATCACGATGCCCGCCTCCTGCGCCACCTGCCAGGAGCGCAGCGCGGCCGGCGAGTTCAGCCAGGGCATGCTGCCATCAGGCCGGCGGCCGCCGAACAGGCGCAGACCGGCCAGGCCGTGGTCGCGGATCCAGCGCCGCACCAGGTCTGGCGTGCCGGCGTCCTCGGCGTCCAGGATGACGACGGCGCTGAACAGTTCGGGGTGGGCGTCCGAGGAGTCGAGGATGTAGCTGTTGTCGTAGCGGTAGATCATCCGCTTCTGCACCGCGACGATGCCGTCGACGTGCTCCTCCTGCATCCAGCGCAGCAGGCGCGAGGCGTCGGGCACCTCGTTGACCGGGTTCGGCCCGTGGTGGCCGCCGGGCCGGCCGATCACGCCCGGGGGCCGATAGGGCGCGTCGGCGGCGCGCTGCATCGGGTTGCGCGGGTAGCGCATCTGGTCGTCGGCCACCAGGTGGGCATGGGCGTCGTACAGCAGGGGGCGGGCGTTCGTCATCGGCGTGTGTCCGGCTCGGGGCACCGGGGCGGGCGCGCCCCGGCGCTGGTCATTGCAGGGAGATCTTCGCCGCCTCGACGAGCGGCTTCCACTTCGCGGCCTCGCTCCTCATCAGCGCGCCCAGCGTCTGGGGTGGGGCGTTGACCTCGACCAGCCCGAACTGCGACAGCCGGGCGCGGCCCTCGGCCGACGAGGTGTACTTGTTGATCTCCTGGTTCAGCCGCTGCACCACCGCCGCCGGCAGCCCCGCCGGGCCGACGACGGCGAACCAGACCGTGGCCTCTAGGTCGATGCCCTGCTCCAGCGCCGTGGGCACCTGCGGCAGGCCGGGGAAGCGTGCGCGCGAGGTCACCGCGAGCCCGGTCAGCCGGCCCGACTGGATGTTGGCGATGAAGGTGGAGACGGGCGCGGACAGGGCCATGACCTGGCCGCCGATGAGATCGGTCATCAGCGCGGTGTCGCCCTTGTAGGGTACGACCTGGGCGCCGATGCCGGCGCGCGCCTTCAGGCCCTCGATCGCAAGGTGGCCGATCGTGCCGTTGCCCGGGTGGCCGATCGTCACCGGCGGAGTGGCGCCGCGCGCGAGCGCGACGAACTCGCGCAGGTTGGACACCTTCGTCGCCGGGTTCGATGCGATGACCAGCGGGATCTCGCCCACCAGTGCCACGGGGGCCAGATCCTTGTCGGAGTCATAGGGCATGTTCTGGTACAGCGACTTGTTGTTCGCCAGCGGGCCCGAGGTCGACAGGCCGATCGTGTAGCCGTCGGGCGCGGCCTTGGCGATGGCGTCGGTGCCGATGTTGCCCCCCGCGCCGCCGCGGTTGTCGACGACGAACTGCTGCCCGAACACGCCGCCGAGGTGCTGCGCGATGGCGCGCGCGACGATATCGGTGCTGCCCCCTGCCGGGAAGGGCACGATCAGCCGGACCGGGCGGTTGGGCCAGTTGTCCTGGGCCAGCGCCGGCGCAGCCAGCAGGGCCAACGCAGACAGGGCGGCCAGGCGGCCGAGGGTGCGGCGCCGCAGCGGGGTCTTGGATGTCATGGGGCGGTCTCCTCTTCGTTGGGGTGATCGGGGTCGGCCTCTCGGGCTCTCAGGCCGGCGGCGGCCCGAAGCGGGGCGCGGCCTCGCGCCGGGCGTGCAACTCCTGCAGCACCTGCGGCAGGCGCTGCGCGGCGGCGTCGTGCAGGTCGGCATAGAGGCTGCGGCCGTGCGCGTCGATGGCCACGGTGGCCGGCAGGTCGCGCACGCGCAGCGTCGTCAGGCGGAACTGCGAGATGTACTCCGTCCAATGGCTGGCGACGACGGACTCGATCGCGCGCGACAGCAGCGGGCAGCCCCCGCCCAGGAAGGACAGGTAGGCGCAGCCCGCCTCGCGCAGCGCCTGCGCGCTGGCGGCGTCGAGCCCGCCCTTGCCGCCGACCAGGCGCAGGCCCAGGCCGCGCACCAGCGTGGGCATCCACTCGTTGTAGCGCGTGCTCGTGCTCGGGTTCATGTACAGCGCGCGCGGCAGCGGGGCGCCCGCGGCCTCGTCCAGGTAGGCGCTGAGGTGGAAGAAGGCACCGCCGCGCAGGTCCACCGGCAGCGCGCGGCCGGCCGCGGCGTGCTCGGCCATGCGCCGGTGCGTGGGCAGGCCGATGCTGATGGTGATCTCGCCGCTGAGGGCGACGGTGTCGCCGACCGCAAGCGCGCGCACGTCCGGCGCCGACAGCGGCAGGCGCAGCGGCGTCGCGCCTGCCGGGGCTGCCGGCACGCCCGCGCCCGGAGTGGCGCCCGGCGTCATCCGGTCCACTCCACGCGGCCGTCGGCGGCGATGCGCGCGCCGGTGCGGCGATTGATCCAGCAGTTCAGCGCCACCGCCACCGGCATGAAGCCGTGGCTGCCGGCGTAGTCCACGTGCACGCCCATCGCCCCGGCCTGGCCGCCCAGGCCCATGGGGCCGAAGCCGAGCGCATTGACGGCCGCCAGCAGGCGTTGCTCCATCGCCGCGATGGCGGGCTCGGGATGGGCCTGGCCGAGCGGGCGCAGCACCTGCTGCTTGGCCAGGCGCGCCGCGTGATCGAAGCTGCCGCCGATGCCCACGCCCACGACGATGGGCGGGCAGGGCTGCGAGCCGGCGCGCGCCACGACCTCGAGCACATAGGACTCGATCTGCTCCAGCGTCGGGTAGACGAAGGTCTTCAGCTCCTCCCAGCGGCCGCTGCCCATGGCCTTGGGCGCGCACACGATCTCCAGCCCGTCGTCGCCGTCGACCATGTCGAAGCTGACGATGGGGATGTCGCGGCCGGTGTGGCCGCGCTCGTGCGTCAGCGGGTGCGTGACCATCTTCAGGATCGGCGGGTCGATGCGGCGCACGAGCGCCTCGTAGCCCTGCGCGATCGCGGCGCGCAGCGGGCCCTCCAGGCGCACGCGCGTGCCGACCTTGACCGTGTACACGGGGATGCCGACGTCGGTGCAGACGAGCGCGCCCTCGCGCTCGGCGGCATCGGCGCTGTCGAGCATCATCATCAGCGTGCGCCGCCCGGTGCCGGGCGACTCGTGGCCGAGCGCGGCCTGCAGCGCCCGGTGCGTGTCGGCCGGGATGCCCTTGAGCGCGCGCTCGTACAGCGAGCCGGCGACGTGCTGGATCAGCTCCGCGGTGATCATCGTCGGGCAAGGATGCAGCCCATCGCCGCCGCCCGCAAGCGGGACGACACGGGTTTTCGCGCTGCGAAATCCATCGGTGATGCGTTTCGTCTGGCCCACGGGCACTCCTACACTGGCCCGAACCCGACTGAAGCCCCTCTCTCGCCATGGAACGCGTCCTGCAGCACGGGCGCCTGCTGCCGCAACTCGAGCAGGCGCTGGTGCGCGAGTTCGACATCACCCGCCTGCACGAGCAGCCCGAGCCCATGGCCTGGCTGGCGCGCCACGGCGCTGCCTTCAGCGGCCTGGTCACCTCGGCGCGCGTCGGCGCCGACCGCGCGCTGCTGTCGGCCTTGCCGGCGCTGCGCGTGGTGTCGAGCTTCGGCGTCGGCTTCGACACCTTCGACCTCGAGGCCCTGCGCGAGCGCGGCATCCCGCTGGGCTACACGCCCGACGTGCTCAACGACTGCGTCGCCGACGCCGCCTTCGGCCTGCTGATCGACGTGGCGCGCGGGGTCTGCCTGGCGGACCGCTTCGTGCGCAGCGGGGCCTGGGAGCGCGGGTCTTTCGTGTCGACGACGCGGGTCAGCGGCAAGCGCCTGGGCATCGTCGGCCTCGGGCGCATCGGCCGCGCCATCGCGCGCCGTGCCACGGGCTTCGACATGGCGGTGCGCTACCACAACCGGCGCCCGCTGCCCGACCTGCCGCAGGCGCACGAGCCCGACCTGCTGGCGCTCGCGCGCTGGGCTGATTTCCTGGTGCTAGCAGCCTCGGCCGGCCCGGGGGCGGACGGGATGATCGGCGCCGAGGTGCTGCGCGCGCTCGGCCCGCAGGGCTTCCTGATCAACATCGCGCGCGGCTCGCTTGTCGACGAGGCTGCGCTCGTGGCGGCCTTGCGGGACGGCACCATCGCCGGCGCCGGGCTGGACGTGTTCGCGCGCGAGCCCGACATCGACCCGGCGCTGCGGGCGCTGGACAACGTGGTGCTGATGCCGCACGCGGCCAGCGCCACGCGCGAGACGCGCGCCGACATGGTGGCGCTGGTGCTGGAGAACCTGCGCGGCTTCTTCGCCAGCGGCCGCGTGGCGCGGGCGGTGCCGGGCACCGCGGACTGACCGCGCGAGGACCCGGGCTCACGCCCGGGCGGCGCCTACCCCACGCCGCGCGCCCGGTCGGCGTGGAACTGGCGGCGGAAGGCCTCGAAGCGGCCTGCGTCCAGCGCCTCGCGCACCTCGCGCATCAGGTTCAGGTAGTAGTGCAGGTTGTGGATGCTGGCCAGCATCGGCCCGAGCATCTCGCCGCAGCGGTCGAGGTGGTGCAGGTAGGCGCGGCTGAAGCCGCCGGCCGTGCCGCCGCCGGGCAGGGCCTCGCCGCAGCAGGTGTGGCAGGTGCAGGTCTCGTCCAGCGGGCGCTCGTCCTCGCGGTGGCGGGCGTTGCGGATCTTCAGGTCGCCGAAGCGGGTGAACAGGTGGCCGTTGCGCGCGTTGCGCGTGGGCATCACGCAGTCGAACATGTCCACGCCGCAGGCCACGCCTTCCACCAGGTCCTCGGGCGTGCCCACGCCCATCAGGTAGCGCGGCTTGTGCGCCGGCAGGCGGTGCGGCGTGTGCGCCATGATGCGCAGCATCTCGGCCTTGGGCTCGCCGACGCTGACGCCGCCCACGGCGTAGCCGGGCAGCTCGAGCTCGACCAGGCGCGCGAGGGACTCCTCGCGCAGGCCCTCGTACATGCCGCCCTGGACGATGCCGAACAGCGCGTTCGGGTTGCCCAGGCGGGTGAACTCGTCGCGGCTGCGGCGCGCCCAGCGCAGGCTCATCTCCATCGAGGCGCGCGCCTGCGACTCGGTCGTGAGCTGGCCGCCGGTCTCGTAGGGCGTGCACTCGTCGAGCTGCATCACGATGTCGGAGTTCAGCACCGTCTGGATCTGCATGCTGACCTCGGGCGTGAGGAAGAGCTTGT
>CAIRBF010000220.1 GCA_903876715.1 uncultured beta proteobacterium | reverse complement strand
CCACAACAATCTCGGGGTTGCGCTCCACGCACGCGACCGGGCCTTGGAGGCGCGCGACTGTTTCGACCGTGCGCTGGCGCTGCACCCGGAGTACGCGGCCGCGCGGCGCAACCGCCAGGCTGTGGCCCACGCCCTTCACGAGTTCGGCTGAACACGGGCGCTGCGCGACTTCAGGAACTGGTCGCCGTCTGCAGTACGCCGATCAGGGCTTGGCAGGTGCCACGGTTGGGCGGCAGATGTCGCTGCCGTCGGCCGGCAGCGGCTGCTCGCGCAGCCGCCGGATCGGCGTCGTCACGAGGGAGCCGATGAAGCCGGCTGCGGCGCCGAGCGCCGAGCCGGGGCTGACGCTGATCTTCGGGTCGGTGAGGTGGCCGCCGACCTCCACGGGCACTGGCAGTGAGAAGAACTGCGCCTGCTTGGCCCGCGGCTGCAGCCTGGCGGCGATCGATTCGTCGCGGAAGTCGACACGCACCGTGCCGCTGGCCCGCAGCCGGGTGGTGTCGACCACCAGCGTCTCCTCCCGCAGGCGGCCGTCGTTGAGCGAAAAGCGCGCCACGGCGCAGTTCACACGCGACGCCTTCGAGGCGTCGAGCGTGGGCAGCAAGGCCGCGAACAGGTTCACGGCCCAGAAGTCGAAGACGCCGGTCTTCAGGTTGACCGGCCAGACGGAGACGTCGAGGTGGCCGCTGCCGCGCTGCATCAACTGCTCGAGAGGTGCCTGCGCCTTCAAGTCGAAGCCCAGATTGAACAACCCCTGCAGGTCGCTGTCGGGCTTGATGCGGCGTGCCAGCACGCCATAGTCGAAGCGCTCGACTTGCAGCCGCGACGTCAAGGCCACCGCCTGGTCGCCTGGGAGCGGCTCGTAGGACAGCTCGATCCGGGCCGAGCCGCCGGATACCTGCACCTCGGCCGGCGCGAGTGTCAGCCGGCCGTCCTTCAGTTGAAGTTGCAGCCGCCCGCTGCCGAGCAGGTCGCGCCCCGACTGCACCTGTGCGACTTCGACGTCCAGCGTGAACTCCTGACGCAGCAGCGTCTGCCGCGACAGCAGGCGCTGGCCTTCGCGTGCAGCGTCGCGCGCCTGCTCCCGCAGCGCCTCCACGTCCGACGCCGACGCGGCGTCCTTCGGCGCTGCGGTCGTCTGCTTGGCGGCTCGACCTGTGGGTGACCAGTTGCCGAAGCGGAAATCGTCGAGCTGCACCGTTGGCGCGCGCAGCGCCAGCGTCGCGCTCGGGCGCTCGCCATCGAAGGCGAGGCTGCCGCGCCCTTCGAGCCGGCTGTCGCCCACCCGCAGCGCCAGCGCCGGCATCTCGTAGGCCTGGCCGGCGACCGCGAAGCGGCCGGTCATCGACCACGGGCCCCAGGGCGGCAGGTCGGCATGGGCCAGCCGGTTCAGGCTGTCCAGCCGCGCCCCGCCCAGGCGCAGCGTCAGGTCGCCGCCGCGCTGGGTGAGCGGTACGCGCACGCTGCCGTCGACGTCCAGGCGCGTGCCGGCGGCTTCGGCCGCCAGGCTGAAGGGCACGCGCGCGCCGGGGCGCCCCAGGTCCGCCAGGCGCCCGCTGCCCATACGGATGGCGACCGGCGTGTCGTCGATGGCGCCGTCCAGGCGCAGCGCCAGGGGCGCGCCCGGCATCGCCTCGAGCCGGCCCTGCGCCAGTGCGACGCTCACCAGCGGTTGACCGGCCGGGTTGCGCAGCGTCCAGCGGCCGCCGCGCAGGTCGGCCTCGAGCTGCGAGCGCTCCAGCGCCTGTCCCAGGTTCGAGCCACGCAGCACGGCGGCGACCTGCAGGGCCTCGACCCGGGCGTCCACGCCCTCGGCCACCTGGAGCCGGCGCAGCAACTCGCCCACGTCCACCCGCTCGGCCTGCAGCGACAGCGCCACCTCGGGCAGCGTGCCGCGCAGGTCCACCGCGGCGGTGCCGCGAAAGGGCGTGCCGGCGACCACCGCGCTGAACGGCGCCGCCGGCATGTGCCCGTCGCGCACCCGGCCCTCGAATCGCAGACCGGTGACTTCGGTCGTGGGCAGACGCATGCGCGCCATCGTCAGCACGAAGTCCGTGTCACTGAGGTCGATGTCGTGCGGCAGGATGGGCAATTCCAGCGTCGTGCGGGTCCGCGCTTCGGGCGGGGGCGCCCCGGGGGGCGGTGAGGCTTGCGGCGACGAGGGCGCGGCGCGTGCCGGCCCAGCCGATGCCACCGACGCGGACCGGGCGGGCGGGTTGGGCGGCGGCGCTGGCAGGAAAGTCTGCAACTCGGCCATGTCCACTTCGGGCAGGTCGAGCTGCAGCCGCGCCAGCGGGCGTGAGCCGGGTGCGCCGAGCCCGTCCAGCGCCAAGCTGCCCCGGATGCGCGTGCGTCCGAGGGTGAGTGCCAGGTCGCGCAACTGCACGCGGTCGGGCCGCACCGACAGCGTGGTGCCCAGATCGAAGGGTGCCTGCGCCTGCGGCGACAGGCCGAGCCAGCGCGCCAGACTGCCGGCGCGAGGCGCCTGCAGGTCCAGCCGCAACTCGCCCTGGGGTGCCTGCGCCAGCGGCTCGACCTGGCCGCGGGCCTGCAGCCGCGCGCCCGATGCACGGACGTCGAGCGACAGGGGCCAGCGCTCCCCACGCGCCAGCGCCGGCAGGCTGCCGGCACCGATGTCGACGCTGAGGGGCTCGTCGACGAGCGCGCCGCGCATCCGGCCCTGCAGCGGCTTGCCGCCCGGCAGGCTCAGGCGCAGTTCGTCCAGGCGCAGACGAACCGGGCGCGCGCCTGGCGTGTTGCCGTAAGACAAACGGCCCTGGTCGATGGCCAGGTCCACGGCCAGCGTCTGCGCCAGGTCGCCGACGGTCGCGCCGCGCGCGTTCAGGCCGAAGGAGAAATGCTCGACCTGGCCCTCCAGGCCCTTCAGGTTGGCCAGCAGCCGGGCCAGGCCGCCCAGTGGCGTGTCGCGGCTGGACAGGCTCAGCGCGAACACCGGACTTGACGCACTGGCATCGACTGCGGCTACGCCTTGCAGGCGGGCGCCGGCGGCGTGCACGCTCATCGGCGCAACCAGCCGTCCCCCCTCGAGCTTGACCGCCAGCGTGGCATCGCGCACCTCCCCGGGCAGGTTCAGCCACTGCACGACCTGAAGCTGCAGGTCCGCCTCGGCGCCGGCCAGGCGCCGCAGGTCGAAGGTCTGCGCCTGCAATTCGCGGTAGGTGTCCAGCAGGCTCGCTGGGTCAGCCGATGCGGGCGTGGCTTCGCCCGGCGCCGCCAGGAAGGGCTGCAGGTCGAGCATCGGCATGATCAAGGCCCCTGACACCCGCGGCACCGCGCCCGAGGTGAGCAACTCCAGTGCGCCGCCGAGCGTGCTGCGGCCGACGCGTCCGGCCAGGTCCCGCAGGCTGAGCCGCCCCGGCGACCAGCCGACCCGCGCCGCCAGGCTGACCTCGCCCACCGGCGGCAGGCGCACTTGCAGCAGGCGCTCGAGCTGCGACAGGTCCGCGGTGCTGAGCTGGAAACCGAAATCGGCCCGGCCATCGGGGTGGCGGCCGAGGAGGCTGCCGTCCAGCCCGAGCTGCGTGCCGGCGAAGGCGAGGTCCAGCTTCAGCGGCCAGGCCTCACGTCCGGTCACCAGTGCCGATAGCGAGCCGCCCTGGATCTGCACCGTGTAGGGGAAACTGTTCTGGACCTGCCCGCGCATGCGCACCCGCAGGGGCTGCCCTTCGGGCGCCTGGCCTTCCAGGCTGTCCAGGCTGAAACGGCGCACGGGCGCGCCGGGCGCGACGAACTCCAGCGCGATGCGCTCGAACTGGACCCGGTCGATGGCCACGCCGCCGACGTCCTCACGCCGCAGCGCCGGCGCCGCGTCGCCACCGGGCGCCGGCTCTGACGCCGATGACGCCGCCTGCCCGGACGGCGGGCCGGCCACGGCCTGCGCGCTGGTCGCAGGGCGGCCGAATTGCCAGTTGTTGCGCCCGTCGGCCCGCAGCTCCAGGCGAACACGCACGTCTTTGGCGCTGAAGTCACGCACGTGCAGCGTGTAGCGCAGCAGCGGCAGCAATTCGAGCTTGAAGCGGCCTTCGCCGAAGGTGGCGAAATCGGGCTCGCTGAAACCGGCCGGGTTGAGGACGCGGATGCCCCCCACCTGCAACTCGGGCGTCAGCGAGAAGGTGATGCGCGCCTGCCCGTCGAAGCGGACCTCGCGCTGCAGCGCCTGCCCGAGGGCGGCGGCCACCTGAGCACGCCAGGGGCTCGCGTCCAACGTCACGCCGACGGCCACCAGCGCAGGTGGCAGCGCCAGCACGGCCAGCACCACCCCCAGCATCCAGGCGAGCGCGCGCGCGGCCCGGCGCCGGTGCGGCCTCGCGGGTTGGGGGGCGGCGGCGTTTGTTTGTTGGTCGGTCATCGCGTGCGGATGCGCCCAGACATTGGGCGGCATGTCGGGCCGGTCACCCGGCGACTTGCGAAGCGAGAAGTTAACCATAACGCATGCGACTGGGGCACGGCAGGCGCTGCGTCATTCCAACGCAAGGTGACCGGCATGGCCTTGGCCTGCGGGCCGGGCGAATTCCACAACAGGCCGGTCGGCGACAGGGCGCGCCCGTGTGTCCGTAGGGGACCACGTCGACGCGGCTGGATCGGTGTTGGCTTTGGCGCCCCGCAGTCACCCCGTGGCGACGCGTCGGGGAGTCACTGCAATGCCAGGGCTGTGGAGCGCGGTACCGATCGACGGAGGCGGCCGACGGCCAAGTCGTCGCGGCAGCAGGCCCCAGGCTGCAGGGCATGGGCCCGGCGCACAGGCCCGGCACCTGCCAAGAGGCGACTGCTGGTGGCGGGGCGGATCGAAGACCTCCCGCCCGCGAAGCCTGCGCTGTCGACAAGTATGGAGCGCGATGCGGTCAGGAGATGGCCACACCGCGACGTAAATGGCCGCGGTGCCGCTGATTGACAGTATTTCGACGCTTGCGACGACTGCTTGCTGCGCCAAGTACCCGAACCCTGACCAGATGTGAGCCGCATGCTGGAAACCTGCCTGCCTCACGTGGAGTCGATGTCTTGATTTGCACCAATAAAGGTCGTAAATGCACTACGGTGGTGCATTTTGTCGTCGCGATGGAGCCGAGGGCGTCGAAGTTTTGACAACTGGAGGCGGCTCGCCTGATCGGCCCCATACCGTACCAGGGTCGCCTGGCGCAGTGTTGGGCGTCAACGGACTCCAGGAAGTCGTGCGACCTGTTGGCTTTCCGACGCTGGTGACCCCTCGCACTCAGCGCGCCTGGCGGAAGGCTTCTTGTGGCATGGGAAAAGCCTCTGAAATGGCGACTTTATGGCGTCATTACGCACCGTAATGGGTCATACGCACCAAGAAAGTGCAATTGATCGATGAAGTCTGGTCGCGAGATATAGGGGTTCCGTCAATAAGGCGACAGCGGTCTCGGTTTCAACCGAATACAAAAGTTTACAAATAGTGCTTTTGCTTATTTGAACGTTAAATCGGTAGACCTATCATAATCTCCGTTAACTCTGAGAATACCGTGAAGCCTAGCCTGCGTCTCTCGACATCGGGTCCAGCAAGGTCGCATGGCGGTGCGGCTTTGGCATGGTTGGGTGGGCCGCTCGGGCCCGGACGGGCGCGCATTTCGGATGCGCGCCAGGCCCCCGTGGCGGCGAAGCAGCCGCTCGGGCTCCCTCTGAGTCTGTGCCCCTGCTTGGGCGCTTCGGTGCGGGCAGCACCTGCCCAGGTGCCGTGGTCCGGTTCCCGTTCCTGGCGCTGCCGCGCTGCCTGCCGAAACGCTGCCTTGCGGGCACCGACCCTCACGCTCGCTGCTCAGGTCATGGCCCTCCCGGCCCACCTCAGGTCGCCTGCCGGTCGTGCTCGACCGCAGCCTCGTGATCCGGTGCTCACAAACCGTCTTCTGGGCCGGCGCTCTCGGCTCCTTCACCCTGGATGTGTCTCCGCCATGGCGACCGTCCCTCTGGCTTCGGATTCATGAACAAGATCTATCGCATCCTCTGGAGCAAGAGGCTTTCTGCGTTCGTCGTCGTTCCCGAGACCGCGAAGTCCTGCGCCGGGTCGTCCACGCGCGTGGGCAACACTGTGCAAGCGCGGATGATGGGCCCTGGGGCCTTGTGGTCCCTCAGCCCGCTCAAGGCCGCCTTGGTCGCGGCGGGTCTGCTGACATCGTTCTGGCCTGACGGACTGCTCGCGCAGACGGTGGCTGCCACCCAGTTGCCGGTCGGCGGCCAACTGGCGGCAGGGCAGGCGAGCATCGCCCAGGCGGGCGCGCTCATGACCATCGACCAGGCCAGTCCGCGCGCGGTGCTGAACTGGCAGAGCTTCGATGTCGGCTCACAGGCACGGGTGAACATCAGCCAGCCCTCGGCCAGCAGCGTTCTGCTCAACCGCATCCAGGGCGAGCGGGCCAGCCAGATCTTTGGCCAGATCAACGCCAACGGCCAGGTGGTGCTGAGCAACCCGGCCGGTGTGTACTTCTCGCCGACGGCGCGAGTGGATGTCGGGGCCTTGGTGGCCACTACGCACAGCATTGCCGATGCCGACTTCATGGCCGGCTCGATGAAGTTCAGCCGCGATGGCGCCACTGGCCAGGTCATCAACGAAGGCACGCTCACGGCAGCGCTGGGCGGCTATATCGCGCTACTTGCTCCAGAGGTGCGTAACAGTGGGGTCGTGGTCGCCCGCATGGGTACGGCCGCGCTGGCGGCGGGCGAGGCCTTTGAGTTGCGGCTCAACGGCCAGGGCGGCCTGGCCAATGTGATCGTCACCCCGTCCACCATCGCGGCCCTGGTGGAGAACGGCCGTGCGGTCCAGGCGCCGGGGGGGCTCATCATCCTGTCGGCGCAGGCGGCCAACCAGGTCCTCGGGGGTGTGGTCCGCAACACCGGCAGCTTGCAGGCCGACGGCATCACCGACCACGGCGGCGTGATCCGCCTGAGCGCCAGTCGCAACGTCAGCCACAGCGGCAGCATCAGCGCCGACGCCGCGCCCGGCAGTGCCGGCAAGGGCGGCGAGATCACGGTCATCGCCGACCTGAGCAAGCCCCTGAGCACCGTCGAGGTCAGCGGCAGCCTCAGCGCCCGAGGGGGTGAACTCGGAGGCGACGGGGGCTTCATCGACACCTCGGCCTCCAGGCTGCTGATCACCGAGACCGCCCAGGTTTCCACCGCGGCACCCAAGGGGCAGGCCGGGACTTGGCTGATCGATCCGTACGACATCATCATCAGTGACAGCCGCACCCTCAGCGGCTCGGCGTACAGCGACAACTACACCGCCAGCACCGACACGAGCGTGATCCCCGCCAGCAGCATCGTGGCGGCCTTGAACTCGGGTACCAACGTCAGCATCAGCACCGGTGCGCCAGGCAGTGCGGGCGGCCAAAGTGGAAACATCGACGTCGAGAGCCACATCATCAAGACCAGTGGTGCGGCTGCCACGCTGACGCTGACGGCGGCGAACCGCATCAAGGTGGATGCGGGGGTGACGATTGGCAGTACAGGCGATGCGCTGCACCTGGATCTCAACACGAGCGGCGGCGGCGGCGCGCGTAACTTCGAAGGGATTTTTTCCGGGACGGGAAGCCTCACCAAGAGCGGGCCTGGCAACCTGGTGATGACCGGTAACAACACCTACAGCGGCGGCACCATCATCAGTGCCGGCATGCTCAAGGTGGGTGACAGCACGACCACCGGCAGTCTGGGTACGGGTAGCGTCGTCAACAACGGGATACTCGGCTTCGAGCCCTTGACCACCAGTACATTTTCGAACGACATCAGTGGCAGCGGTTCGGTGACGAAGTGGGGTGTCGGAACCACCACACTTTCGGGCAACAACACCTACGTTGGTGGCACGACTGTCAGCGCTGGCACCCTCAAAGCCAACAGCGTGACCGCCTTTGGCGCGGGCGCCATTTCGGTCACCAGTGGTGCAGCGCTGGACCTCAACGGTCAGACCCTGAGCAGCACCGGCGCGCTGACCTTGAACGGGTCGGGTGACAACAGCAGCGGTGCCTTGTTCAACAGTGGTGCGAGCGCTGCCACCTACGCCGGCCTGGTCTCCTTGGGCTCGAACAGCAGCATCGTCGGCGGCACCGGTGCCATCCACCTGACCCACATCGGCACCGTCACGGGCGCAGGCTTTTCTCTCACGCTGGGGGGGGCGCAGGGCGGCAGCCTGGCCAGCAGCATCGGCACAAGCACCGGGGAGCTGGTCAAGCAGGACGCGGGCACCTGGACGCTCACGGGCACCAACACCTACAGCGGCGCAACCACGGTCAGCGGCGGGACCCTGGTGGCAGCCCATGCGTCGGCCTTGGGCACGACAGCGGCGGGCACGACCGTGGCCAGTGGCGCCGCGCTGGAGATCAACAACCTCAATATCGGCGCCGAGGCGGTGAGCCTGGCCGGGGCGGGACCGGCTGGCGCGGGCGCGCTGGTAGGTACGGGCGCTGGCGCCGCCAGCAGTGGCGTCATCACGCTGACCGCCGACACGACGCTGGGCGGCAGCGGCAGCCTTGCTCTGGCGGGCGCGATCGGTGGCGCTTTCGGGCTGACCAAGACCGGCGCCGGCACGGTGACGCTTTCGGGTACCAACAGCTACAGCGGCGCGACCACCATCGGTGCTGGGTCCTTGGTGCTGGCCGGCGGCAGCGCCATCGCTGACACCGTCGCGGTCAGTCTGAGCGCCTCGGGCGCGAACCTGACTCTCAGCGCCGATGAAACGACGGGTTCTCTGACAGGCGTCGCGGGCACGACGGTCAGTCTTGGCAGCAGCACGCTGACCACCGGCGACGCCAGCAGCACCGTCTTTGCCGGTGCCATCGGCGGGGCCGGCGGGCTGGTCAAGCAAGGCAGTGGCACGCTCACGCTGTCGGGCAGCAACACCTACGGCGGCGCGACCACGGTCAATGCAGGGATGCTCGTGGCAGCCAACGTCGCGGCCCTGGGCACCACGGCGGCGGGCACCACCGTGGCCAGTGGTGCCGGGCTGGAAATCAACAACGTCGGCGTCGGTGGCGAGGCGCT
>CAIRBF010000219.1 GCA_903876715.1 uncultured beta proteobacterium | reverse complement strand
TACAGGGACTTCCCCCAGCGTCAAGAGCTCCACCCTGACTTTCAGTGTTTGACCTTCTGATGCTCCTCGCGTGGCCACCGCTGCTGATCGGGGTCAAGGGCGGACGCAGTCCGGCGCAGCGAACCCTTGACGCCGACCAGCAGCGCGTACGCTGTCGTCATGGCCGATGCGGCAGTCTGTCGCATCGGCCATGGCAAGCAGCGCCTTGGCATCGTTCAGCGCTGGTGTCACCGTGCTTTCGCAGGAAGCTTCGCTTTGGCTCCTCGGGCTCAGGCTCTGTTCCACCCGCTTTCGGGCATTCGATTCCCAATCGATCGACCGTGCAGTTCAAGGGCGCCACCGCTGAAGGACAGACTGCTCATCTACAGGCGGGCTTGTTTCGGTGGTCTTCACCGAGGCCCCAGATACGAACCGCTCGGCAGGGCTCCATTCGCTCTCGTGCTGCATGCACCTGCGAGTTATCGAGTTCACCTGCCGCCGGTCTGACCTGTGGTGGGCATCTCCTGACGCACGTCCGATTGGGGGAGGGTATGGAATCCTCTGTGTTTGCGTGCTCAAGCGGGCGCGGGCGTCATCGCAGCACTTCGAGCCGCAGGAATCGCGGGGACATGATCGGGGTTGAACACCGTATCGCGAGTGAGCACTGCCCACAGGATGCGGGCGTTCTTGTTGGCCAGGGCCACGACCGCCTTTTGCCAGCCCACACGCTCCCGCAGTTGCCTCAGCCAATGGCTGATGCGGTCATCGCGCTTGCCCGCGCTCATCACGGCGGACTTTGCGCCCTGGATCAGCAGCGTTCGCAGGTAGTCGTCGCCGCGCTTGGTGATGCGCCCGAGGCTGACCTTGCCGCCCGTGGAGTTCTGGCTGGGCACCAGCCCGAGCCAGGCACCGAACTGCCGACCGTTGCTGAACTGCGCGAAGTCGCCCACGCTCGCCACGATGGCCGAGGCGGTGACCGGGCCGATGCCCAGCAGCGTGGCGGCTTTGTTGGCACGCGCGTCGCTGCGCACATGATGGCCGATGCGCTCGTCGCACCAAGCGATCTGCAGGTCCAGATCGATCCAGTGCAGGTGCGCGCGCTGCACGGCCAGCCGTGCCACGCCAGGCAACTCGTTGCCCGCATCTTCGATCACCTCTGGCAGCGCCTTGCGCAGTGCCTCGGGGCTCTGCGGGAACACCAGGCCGAATTCGGTGAGGATGCCCCGGATGCGGTTGATCATGGCCGTGCGTTCTTCCTTGAAGCCCTCACGCAGGCGATGCACCGTGAGCTGGCCTTGCTGCTCGACCGTCTTGATGGGGACGAAGCGCATCTGCCGCCGGCTGGCAGCCTCGCAGATCGCAGCGGCATCGTTGGCATCGTTCTTTCCGCGCTTGCCTGCCATCCGGTAGGGCGTCACAAGATGGCCAGCGATCAGCCGGGCATCCAGCCCAAGGCTGCGCAGCCGGCGCGCCACGTGGTGGGCGCCGCCGCAGGCCTCCATGGCCACCAGACAACCGGCCGGCAGCTGCGCGCACCAGGTGTAGAACGCCTGTGGCGCCATCGCCTTATTCAACGCCACGCGGTCCGTGCGATCCACCGCGTGCACGTGGAACACCCTCTTCGACAGATCAACCCCTACACGAAACACCTGCGAACGTGTAACCTCTGACATGACTTCCCCTTTTCCTTTCAGATTGAACTTCCGCAAGTCAATCTTGGTACTTCGATACCGTCTGGGAATTGGGGAAGTCCCTTCGTATTCGT
>CAIRBF010000218.1 GCA_903876715.1 uncultured beta proteobacterium | reverse complement strand
GCTGCAGTGCCTGCTCTTCGGTGCGCGCGGTGCGGTTGGGAGGCTGGCGCAGGCCGAGCGTGTTCAGCAGTTGCTGGAAGCGCTCGCGGTCCTCTGCGATGTCGATGCTGTCGGGGCTGGTGCCGATGATGGGTACGCCAGCGCGCTCGAGGTCGAGCGCCAGTTTCAGCGGCGTCTGCCCGCCATACTGCACGATCACGCCCTCGGGCTTCTCGACGGCGACGATCTCGAGCACGTCCTCCAGCGTCACCGGCTCGAAATACAGGCGGTCGCTCGTGTCGTAGTCGGTGGAGACCGTCTCTGGGTTGCAGTTGACCATGATGGTCTCGAACCCGTCCTCGCGCATGGCCAGGGCCGCATGCACGCAGCAGTAGTCAAACTCGATGCCCTGACCGATGCGGTTCGGCCCGCCGCCCAGCACCATGATCTTGCGCCGCGTCGACGGTTCGGCCTCGCACTCCTCCTCGTAGGTGGAGTACATGTAGGCGGTGCGCGTCTCGAACTCGGCCGCGCAGGTGTCCACGCGCTTGTAGACCGGCCGCACACCCAGCGCGTGGCGGTGCGCGCGCACCGCGTGCTGGTGCGTGCCCGTGAGGGTGCCCAGACGACGGTCGGAAAAGCCCATCCGCTTGAGGTGGCGCAGTTCCGCTGCCGACAGGCTGTCCAGCGCGCGCGCGCGCACCTGCGCCTCGGTGGCAACAATATGCTCGATCTGGGCCAGGAACCAGGGATCGATGGCTGTCTCGGCGTGCACCTCGTCCAGGGTCATGCCTACGCGGAAGGCATCGCCCACGTACAAGATGCGCTCAGGTCCGGGCTCGCCGATCTCCTCGACGATCTCCTCGCGATCGGTGCTGCGCTCGGACAGGCCGTCGATGCCGGTTTCCAGTCCGCGCAACGCTTTCTGGAAGCTCTCCTCGAACGTGCGGCCGATGGCCATGACCTCCCCCACCGACTTCATCTGCGTGGTCAGGTGCGGATCGGCGGCTGGGAACTTCTCGAAGGCGAAGCGCGGAATCTTCGTCACCACGTAGTCGATGCTCGGCTCAAAACTCGCCGGCGTCGCGCCGCCCGTGATGTCGTTCTTGAGTTCATCCAGCGTGTAGCCCACGGCCAGCTTGGCCGCCACCTTGGCGATCGGGAAGCCAGTGGCCTTGGACGCCAGCGCCGACGACCGCGACACACGCGGATTCATTTCGATGACGATCATCCGGCCATTGGCCGGGTTGATCGAGAACTGCACATTCGATCCGCCCGTGTCGACACCGATCTCGCGCAGGATCGCGATCGATGCATTGCGCAGGATCTGGTATTCCTTGTCGGTCAGCGTCTGCGCCGGCGCCACCGTGATCGAGTCCCCGGTATGGATGCCCATAGGGTCCAGGTTCTCGATCGAGCAGACGATGATGCAGTTGTCCGCGCGGTCGCGGACAACTTCCATTTCGAACTCCTTCCAGCCGATCAGGCTCTCCTCGATCAGCAGTTCGTTCGTCGGCGACAGGTCGAGCCCGCGCCTGCAAATCTCCTCGAACTCGTCCGGGTTGTAGGCGATGCCCCCGCCGGTGCCGCCGAGCGTGAAGCTTGGGCGGATCACCATCGGGAAGCCTGCGCCACCGATCTCCGCCTGGATGCGCCGCTGCACTGCCCAGGCTTCCTCGAGTGAGTGGGCGATGCCGCTCTTGGCGGAGTCCAGCCCGATGGATGTCATGGCCTGCTTGAACTTCAGCCGGTCCTCGGCCTTCTCGATCGCGCGCTCGTTGGCGCCGATCATCTCGACGCCATACTTCGCAAGCACACCGTGTCGATGAAGGTCCAGCGCGGTGTTCAGTGCCGTCTGCCCGCCCATGGTCGGCAACACGGCATCGGGGCGTTCCTTGGCGATGATCTGCTCGACCACCTGCCAGGTGATGGGCTCGATGTAGGTCGCATCCGCCGTGCCCGGGTCGGTCATGATGGTGGCCGGGTTGCTGTTGACCAGGATGACGCGGTAGCCCTCCTCGCGCAGCGCCTTGCAGGCCTGCGCACCGGAATAGTCGAACTCGCAGGCCTGGCCGATGACGATCGGGCCTGCGCCGATGATCAGGATGCTCTTCAGGTCGGTGCGCTTAGGCATGGGACTGCTGCGCCATCAGCGCGGTGAAGCGGTCGAACAGGTAGGCGATGTCGTGCGGGCCCGGCGAGGCCTCCGGATGGCCCTGGAAGCAGAAAGCCGGCCGGTCGGTGCGCGCCAAGCCCTGCAGCGTGCCGTCGAACAGGCTGCGGTGGGTCGGCCGCAGGTGGGCCGGCAGTGTCGCCTCGTCTACCGCGAAGCCGTGGTTCTGGCTCGTGATGCTGACGCGGCCACTGTCCAAGTCCTTGACCGGGTGGTTCGCGCCGTGGTGACCGAACTTCATCTTGAAGGTACGCGCTCCCGAGGCGAGCGCCATGATCTGGTGACCCAGGCAGATGCCGAAAGTCGGCAGCCCGGTGTCGATGAGCGCGCGCGCGGCATCGATCGCGTAGTCGCAGGGCTGGGGGTCCCCCGGCCCATTGCTCAAGAACACGCCGTCGGGCCGCATGGCCAGCACCTGCGCTGCCGGCGTGCGAGCCGGCACAACGCTGATGCGGCACCCGCGACTGGCCAGCATGCGCAAGATGTTGTGCTTGACGCCGAAGTCGTAGGCGACAACGTGGTGACGCGGCGCAGCCAGGGTGCCGTAGCCGACGCCCAGCGCCCACTCGGTCTGGTTCCATTCGTAAGGTGCACCGACCGACACCACCTGCGCGAGGTCCAGGCCGGCCATGGATGGCGCGGCGCAGGCACGCTCGACCGCCTGAGACAGTTCCGCCTCGGTGACCTCGTGCCCGGCCTCGAATGAGACGATGCACCCGTTCTGCGCACCTGTGGTGCGCAGACGGCGGGTCAGGCTGCGCGTGTCGATGTCGGCGATCGCGACCGTGCCTTCGCGCAGCAGATACTGTGAAAGCGTCAGGGTCTGGCGGAAGTTCGACGCTCGCAGCGGCAGGTCGCGGATCACCAAGCCGGCGGCGTGGACGCGATTGGCCTCCACGTCCTCGGCATTGACGCCGTAATTGCCGATGTGGGGGTAGGTCAGCGTGACGATCTGGCGGCAGTAGCTCGGATCAGTCAGGATTTCCTGGTAGCCGGTGATGGCGGTGTTGAACACCACCTCCCCGACCGTCGAGCCGGCGGCGCCGATCGACGTGCCCCGGAAGAGAGTGCCGTCTGCAAGCGCAAGAACGGCGGGAGGCAAGACGGAAAGCAAGAAAAGCTCCGGTTCGCGCGCTCCCTGCGACAGTCCGTGGTCTGCAAACGGGCTGGACGCCGGGG
Organism: uncultured beta proteobacterium; assembly: GCA_903876715.1. GTDB lineage: Bacteria > Pseudomonadota > Gammaproteobacteria > Burkholderiales > Burkholderiaceae_C > Rubrivivax. The sequence continues at coordinate 12,301 of CAIRBF010000218.1, read as the reverse complement.
GGAAACCGGAAGACGAGTTTCGCGGGGAGGCGGTTGGGTTCAGGTAAACCGCGGGATTGTATCCGGGCGATCCCGCCACCCCAACCTTGGGGTTGGCGCCCCGGCGTCGGCCAACGGCGGCGTCCGGCAGCACGCGCAATGCCGACCGCGGGAATTCCCGGACGGGGAAAAGGTCTTCGACGCATCGAAACGGAACCAAAATGTCCGTTGAAATCCAATGTACTGGGGACAACTGCAAGGTCAGGGCCTTCCCTGCCCCAGACGGCCTTTCAATTCAAGAGGAGCATCGATGAACGACCAACTGACGTCCTACACCGGCACGGGGATCGCGCTGCCTGCCGCGCAACGAAACGCGGTCCTTCGCAACACCTACGGCCTTCTCGCACTCTCGATGGTGCCCACGGTACTGGGCGCCTGGTTGGGGGTGGCCACGGGCATCAGCGCGATGATGGGCCCTGGTCTGTCGATGATCGTCTTCCTGGCGGGCGCCTTCGGCTTCATGTTCGCAATCGAGAAGACCAAGCACTCGGGCACCGGGGTGTTGGTACTGCTGGCGTTCACCTTCTTCATGGGCTTGATGTTGGCGCGCCTGGTTGGCAGCGTGCTTGGCCTGCGCAACGGCGCCTCGCTCGTGATGACAGCCTTCGGTGGCACCGCCGCCATCTTCGTCGCGATGGCCTTGCTGGCCGGCGTTGTCAAGCGTGAGCTGTCAGGCCTGGGCAAGATGTTGACGGTAGGCGCTCTCGTCGTCTTCGTCGCCATGCTGGCCAACTTCTTCCTGCAGTCGTCGGCGCTGATGCTGGCCCTGCTGGTGCTTTGCCTGGGCATCTTCTCCGCCTTCATCCTCGTCGACCTGAAGCGGGTGATCGACGGCGGCGAGACGAACTACATCTCGGCCACGCTGGCGGTCTACATGGACGTGTTCAACGTCTTCCAGAGCCTGCTGGCGCTGCTGGGCATCTTCGGCGGCGAGCGCGACTGATCGGCGCGGCGCTGCTGCTCACGGCCGGCTTCGAGCCGGCCGTTTGCTTTCTGGCGCCAACAGCGGCCGTGCGATCAGCCATCCCGGTCGAAGACGGCGATGCTCTCGGTGTGCGCGGTGTGCGGAAACATGTTCACGACGCCGGCTGCGGAACAGCGGTAGCCGGCCTGGTGCACCAGAAGCCCAGCGTCGCGCGCCAGCGTGGCCGGGTTGCAACTGACGTAGACGATGCGGCGCGGCGGCTGCCAGGACTGCGGGTCGTCAGACAAACCTGCCTGAACGGCATCGGCCAGCGCCTTGGCCAGCGCGAAGGCGCCTTCCCGGGGTGGATCGACCAACCAGCGTTCGGCCCGGCCCTGGGCCTGCAGCCCAGCGGCGTCGATCTCGAACAGATTGCGGGCCTCGAAGCTGGTGCGGCCCGCCAGGCCGTTGAGGCCAGCGTTGGCGCGTGCGCGCTCGACCAGGGTCGCGCTGCCCTCGATGCCGTGCACCGCGCTCGCGCGCCGGGCGATCGGCAAGGTGAAATTGCCGAGACCGCAGAACCAGTCGATCACGCGCTCGCCCGCCTGCGGCTGCAACAGGCGCAGCGACCGGCCTACCAGCACCCGGTTGATGTCCGGATTGACCTGCGTGAAATCGGTCGGTCGGAAGGGCATGCGAACGCCAAACTCTGGCAAGTCGTAGGCCAAGGGCTGCGCAAGGGCCTGAGCATCATCCAGCGGAAGGGCGCTGTCGGGTCCGCCAGGCTGCATCCACCACTGCACGCCGTGGGCGGCGCCGAAGGTCCGCAAACGATCCAGATCGGCAGGCGGCAGCGGCTCGAGATGACGCAGCACAAGCACGATGAGATCGTCACCCGCCGCCAGTTCGATCTGCGGCAGCCGGTCGCGCTGCGCCATCGACCCGATCAATGCCCGCAACGCAGGCAGCAGGGCACTGATGCGCGCAGGGAGAACGGGGCAGGTCTTCATGTCGGCCACGTAGCGCGACTGGCGTTCGTGAAAGCCCACGAGCACCTCGCCCTTCTTCATGACGTACCGGACCGACAGGCGAGCCCGATGACGGTAGCCCCAGGCTGGCCCCTGCAGAGGCCGCAGCACGCGCGCTGGCTTGACCTTGGCCAGGTGCCAGAGGTTGTCTTCCAGCACCCGCTGCTTCACCGCCACCTGGGCTGCGGCATCAAGGTGCTGCATCTTGCAGCCCCCGCAAGCACCCGCGTGCAGACCGAAGTGCGGACAGGCCGGGCGCACCCGCATCGGGCTCTCGCGCAACACTGCCACCGCCTCGGCCTGCTCCCACTGGTTCTTGCGCCGCGTCACGCGAACGGCCACGCTCTCGCCGGGCAAGGCGCCATCGATGAACACCACCTTGCCATCGCTTCGTCGGGCCACACCGCGGCCGTCGAGGTCGAGCGAAGCCACCTCGAGCACGTCATCTTGTATCGTCATCGGCTGGATTATCCAGGCGTGAAAAAGCCGCCCGCAGGCGGCTTGTCAAGACGGCAGGCAACCGAGGCGATGAGCCGCCGGCTGCCAGCGCCTGTGCATCACTCCTTCGGCGGCTCGAAGTAGTCAGAGATCACCTTCCAGCGACCGTCCGTGATCTGTGAAAGACGGTGCGCGTTGCTGCCCAGACGCTTCTGCGGGCCGAAGGTCGCCAGCGCACTGCCGAACATGTCAGCCGGCACCGACATCGAGTCCATCGCAGCGATGAACGCATCCGTCGTCAGGTTCGCCCCCGCCTTCTGAACGCCACGGGCGAAGTTCTCGATCGCAATGTAGCCGTAGGCCGAGAAGACGCTGGGGTCGGAATTGAAGCGCCCCTTGTACTTGTTGGCCCATGCACGAAGCTGCGGGTTGGCCTCGTCGAGGTAGGGGTTCTGCACCGTCATGGTGGCGTACATCCCGTTCATCGCGGGCCCACCCAGCTTGTGGATCAAGTCCGTGTAGGCTGCACTGGTGCCCAGGAAGATGGGGTTGAAGCCCGTCTTGCGGCTCTCGGCGATGGTGCCGATGGTCTCGCGAATGATGGTGCCGAGCACAACCATTTCGCAAGCATCCGCCTTCATGCGCGCCACCTGCGACGAGAAATCGGTCGCGCCGCGCTTGTAGGACGTCTTCTCGGCGAACTGCATGTTCATGGTCTTCAGCGCCGACTCGCCGCCGCGCATGACCTCGAGGCCGAACTCGTCGTCCTGGTAGATGATGCAGATCTTCTTGACGTTGCGCTCGCGCACCAGCTTGGGCAGCGCAGCGCGCACCTGGTCATAGTAGGTTGCGGCAAAGGCATATTTCAGCCGGTGGAAGGGGTCGTACATCTCGCGCGCCGCCGTCACCGGGAAGAAATTGATCACGTTCTTCTCGAACTGGATGGGCATCGCCGCGTTGTTCTGCGCCGTGCCGAGGTGGCCGACCATCGCGAAGATCCGGTCCTGGTTGACCAGCTTCTGGGCCGCCAGCGCCGCCTTGCGCGGGTCGTAACCGGAGTCCTCGAAGAGCGCGCGCATCTTGCGGCCGTTGACGCCGCCCTTCTCGTTGATCTCGTCCACGGCCATCGTCATGCCGTTGCGCAGATCCCGGCCGTAGCCGGCCAGCGGACCGGACAGGTCCTGGATCGAACCGATCACGATCTCATTGGCGCTGACGCCTTGAGTCGCCTGCGCTGACGCGGTGGCCGCAGCCAGAGCCATCACGGCGGCGGCCACCAGATTCTTCGGGGTCATCATCTTGTCTCGCTCCTGGGCTAGCGGCCGGGCAGGAACGCCCAGCCGTCAGGGGTGTGATCGTAGCGCCGGGACAAAGACCCCGAACCTCTCGAAAACACGCATCAGGCCCAAATGCGCGCATTGGCGCAGCGGGATTCAGCGCACGGGCAGCAGCCGCGCCGGATCCACCGGCCGTCCCTGGCGACGGATCTCGAAGTGCAGCTTGACGCGATCGGCGTCGGTCGACCCCATTTCGGCGATCTTCTGACCCCGTCGCACCGCCTGGTCCTCCTTGACCAAAAGTGTCTGGTTGTGCGCGTAGGCCGTGAGAAAGGTGTTGTTGTGCTTGACGATGACGAGGTTGCCGTAGCCGCGCAGGCCCGACCCCGCGTACACAACCCGGCCATCGGCGGCCGCCAGGATGGGATCGCCCGCCTTTCCTGCGATGGCCAGGCCCTTCACGCCCCGGGATTCGTCAAAGGACGCCACGACAGCTCCCGCGGCCGGCCAAAGCCATTCCGTCACATCGTCGTTCGCTGCGGCGGGCCCGGGCGCAGGCACCGAGGCCGCCGGCGCGCTGGCCGAGGCTTCCGGGCGAGCCGCCTGCCGGGCAGCATCGAGCACCGGGGCGGGACGCGCCGCCACACCCGCGGCATCGGGCGGAACCACCCGCAGCACCTGTCCGACCTCGATCAAGTTGGGATTCTCGACACCGTTCCAGCGCGCCACATCGCGCCAGTTATGGCCCTGGTCCAGCCCGATGCGGATCAGCGTATCACCTGGCTTGACCGTGTAGAAACCGGGCTTGCCGGCGTTCTCCGCGCCGGCGGGCAGACGCCCTGCCGCCTGGGAGGATGCGGCCGATGCCTCAGCGCTGCCTGCAGATGACGAGACCGGCGCGGCCTGGGGTACCCTGCCACCGACAGCGCCACTGCCAATCGCCACCGGCCGCGCCGCAGCCGGCGTGCTGCGCGCCTCGACCGGCGCACGCACCGGCGCCGTGCCGCAGGCGATCAGCACCGATGCAGTGCCAAGCAGCGCCAACCAGCGCGCGTGGCAACTCTTGACGCAGCTCATGCGACGCCGTTCGCCAGCGGAACGAAGTGCACACCGCCGTGGATCGCGCGGCGCAAACCCTGGTCGTCGCGATCGACGACCACCAGTACCTGACCGCCGTGGGCGGCGCTGTGCATCGGCGCAACCAGCCTCCCCTGAGGCGCCAGTTGCTCGAACCAGACTTCGGGAATGTCCTCTCCGCCCGCCGCCGAAATCACCGTGTCGTAAGGGGCCAGGGGCGCGTGGCCCAGTCGCCCGTCGCCGAACACCAGGCGCACGTCACGCGCGCCAACGGCGTCGAGGTGTTCACGGGCCTTCAGGTGCAGGCCCTGCACCCGCTCGATTGACACGACGCGCTGCGCGAGCCGGGCGAGCAAAGCGGCCTGGTAACCGCACCCGGTGCCGATCTCCAGCACACGCCCCAAGGGGCGCAGCGACGCCGCGCCCGGCCGCTCGCACAACAGCTGCAACATGCGCGCAACGACGACGGGCTTGGAGATCGTCTGGCCATGCCCTATCGGCAGGCTCGTGTCCTCGTAGGCCTGCGTGGCGAGCGCGGTGTCGACGAACTGATGCCGCGGCACCGCTCCCATCGCCGCGAGCACCGCCTCGTGGGTGACGCCCAGGCCGCGCAGCCGCTGGACCATGCGCCGGCGCACGGCCTCAGAGTCCAGCCCGAGGCCCGTGGGCGGCTGACGCCGAGCCGCCTCCCGCGCCGCCTCGCGCAAGGGCCGTTGCGGACGCAGCACGTCAGCGTCAGCCGGACGCACCGAACCCGACTCCCCGCCCAGACGTGCAGGGAAACCCGCCGTCCGCGCGGGACGCGCCGTCATGCCCTGCCCTGCCTGAAGGCGCCCGACCAGACCGGTATCCCGTCGCGGTCCGTCAGATCGGACTGCAGCGGCGTGACGGACACCCTGCCCGCGCTGGTGGCGTGAAAGTCGGTGCCCTCGCCAGCGTCGCGAGCGTCGCCAGCAGGCCCGATCCAGTACATCGTCTCGCCGCGCGGATTGAGCTGGCGGATGACCGGTTCGCTCGCATGCCGACGCCCGAGCCGGGTCACGACACGCGGAAGCTTCGCCGCATCGGCCCGGTTGGGAATGTTGACATTGAGCAGCCAGGGTCCCGGCCGCTCGGTGCGAAGGACGTCCTCCACGACCGCACGCGCGGTCGCCGCAGCCGCCTCCAGGTGGTCCCAGCCCTTGTCGACGAGCGAGAAGGCGATGGCGGGCACGCCGAACAGGTAGCCTTCCATGGCTGCGGCGACCGTGCCCGAGTAGATCGTGTCGTCGCCCATGTTGGCGCCGTTGTTGATGCCCGACAGCACCAGATCGGGCCGCTGCGCCAACAGACCGGTCAGCGCGATGTGCACGCAGTCCGAGGGCGTGCCGGTGACGACCTTGAAGCGCGGCAGGTCGGCTGCTGGCGCCGCCTCGAACACGGATAGGGGGCGGTTCAAGGTCAGGGAGTTCGACGTCCCGCTGGCGTTCTGCTCCGGGGCGATGATCTCGATGTCGCCGAGCCCCTGGCACGCCCGTGCCAGCGCAGCGATGCCCGGAGCGAGGTAACCGTCGTCATTGGCGATAAGGATGCGCATGTAGGCATTGTAGGCAGCGGTCGCGGGGTTTCGGGCCGTGTGCCGCCGCGGCTCGCAGCGCCCTCGCGCGCAGGCCCGCACTCGCTTTCCGGGGCGGATCAGGCAGTGATCACGATGTCTGCCGGCGCCAAGCCGCGGCGGCTGCGGTCAGCCATCGCCTCCAGGCCGGCCTCGAACTGCCGCGTCCAGCGCCGCGTGTCGTTCATGATCGAGCCCTCGAGGCGCTCGGCCAACAGGGACTTCAAGGCGCGCAGGCGCGGTCTGTCGTGCGCCAGCACCACGGCCAGTTCCTCGTAGGCCGCGGGGCTGTCGCAGACGAGCTCGTCCAGCCTCAGTTCGCGCAGCAGGCTGGTGGCCATGCGGGCCGCGAAGCTGCGCCCGCACCACGTCAGCACCGGCAGCCCCATCCACAAGGCGTCGCAGGCGGTGGTGCCGGCATTGAACGGCCAGGTGTCGAGGAAGAGATCGGCGTGCGCATACATCCCCATGTACGTGCGGTAGCTCTGCCGACGGGCCAGGCGCAGTCGCGACGGGGCGAGTCCCCGCGCCTGCAGCGCGCTTGACAAGTGCGCCGCGACCTCATCGTGCCGCTGCGTCAACCACAGTACGCTGCCCGGGACGCGCCCGAGGATGCGTGTCCACGAATCCCAGACCTGCGGCGTGATCTTGCTGCTGCGGTTGAAGCAGCAGAACACCACCGCATCCTCGGGCAGGCCCCAGTCGGCCCGCTGGCTCGCAGTCGGCGGGCGCTCGCGGCGGTCATCATGGGCCTGGAAGCACTGCGGCAGGTACAGCACGTGCTCGCTGTAATGCGGTCGACTCGCCGGCGGGATCAAGTGGCGGTCGCCGACGATGTAGTCGACGCTGGGCATCCCCATGGTCCCGGGATAGCCGAGGTAATTCACCTGCAGCGGTGCGGCGCGGCAGGCCAGCACATCGGGGCGGTTGCCTACGGTGTAGCCGCCCAGGTCAACCAGGATGTCGATCTCGCACCGCCGGCACCAACTCGCGATGTCTTCGGCCGAACGCCCGTGCAGGTCCTCGAAGTGATCGAATCGCGAGGCGAGCTCCTGCTGCAGGGCGTCTCCCAGAGCCCTGCGAGTGCTCAGGCCGTAAATCTCGAAGCGTTCGCGATCGTGGTGCGCGAACACGCCCGCCATCAGGATGCCCACCGGATGGCTACGAAGATCGGCACTGAGATAGCCGATCCTCAGTCGACGACCTGAGGAAACCGGCCGCGCGGGCCCCAGCCTGTCCTGGGCCGGGAAGACCGACTCTGCGTAGACGCGCGCGGCCTGCGCCTGCAGGCCCGGGTCCTCAATGAGGGCCAAGGCGTCGAATGGAAAAATGATGCGCTCGCCTCGTGCGAGCCGCTGCGGCAGCGTATCCATCAGACGCGCGACCTGACGCCAGTCGCAAACCTCCATGCCGATGGCCACCAGTTGACCGGCGAGGAACTCGCGCGTCGGGTCCTGGCGCAGGGCCTCCTCACAGGCCCGGCGTGCGCGCACGAGGCCGTCGGCATCGCGCCAGGCGCGGGCCGCGTTCACCCAGGCCAGCGTCAGGTCCGGTTGCAGCCGCGATGCCTCGTCCAGCGCGCGCGCTGCATCGGCCGGTCGGCCCAAACCCAGGAGCGCAAGGCCCTGGTTGTAATGCGCCGCAGCCGAGGTCGGGGCCGCCTGGGCGGCTTTCGTCGCGTGCTCCAGCGCCCGCGCGTGCGCCTTCATCTCAACGCTCAGGCAGGCCAGGTTGTTGTGCGCGTCGGCGCGTGTGGGGTCGCGTTGCAGGGCGGCCTCGTACGCCCGGCCCGCCGCCCGGCGGTACCCCATGCGGTCGAGCTGCTGGCCGAGCGCGACATGCGCCGCCGCGTCCTGCGCATCCTCATCCAGGCGCCGCAGCAGCAGGGACAGGACCTCGTCGTGCGCGCCGTCCGCAGCCAGGACATCCGTTCTTGACGCTCCTGCAGCCTGCGCCAAGACCGGGGACGCTGCGGGAATCGGCTCCTGCGGCAACGCATCGGATCGTGGCAGAGCCTGCATAGACTCAGGACGTGACCGTGATGTCCGCCGGTGCCAGCCCGCGACGGCTGCGTTCCGCCATCGCCTCCAGGCCGGCCTCGAACTGCCGCGTCCAGCGCTGCGTGTCGTTCATGATCGAGACTTGGCGGCGCTCGGCCAGCAGCAACTTCAGGGTGCGCAGGCGCGGCCTGTCGTACGCCAGGGCCACGGCCAGTTCCTCGTAGGCCTCGGTGCTGTCGCAGACGAGTTCGTCCAGCCCCAACTCGCGCAGCAAGCTGGTGGCCATGCGTGCCGCAAAGCTGCGCCCGCTGCACGTCAACACAGGCAGCCCCATCCACAAGGCGTCGCAGGCGGTGGTGCCGACATTGAAGGGCCAAGTGTCGAGGAAGAGATCGGCGTGAGCGTAAAGCCCCAGATAGAGGGGATAGGGTTGTCGCCGGGCGATCAGCACGCGCGAGGGCGCGACCCCGGCCTCCTTGACGGCGCGCGCGAGGTTGGCGGCTACGGCATCCTGCATCTGCGTGAGCCACAGCACACTGCCGGGCACCCGCTGGAGGACACGCATCCAAACAGCCCAGACCTCGGGGTTGATCTTGTTGCTCTTGTTGAAACAGCAGAAGACGATGGCGTCGTCGGGCAGGCCCCAGTCGTCGCGCCCGCCGGTCGGCGCCGGACGCTCGCGACGGTCGTCGTGGGCCTGGAAGCACTGCGGCAGGTACAGCACGCTCTCGCTGAAGTGCGGACGGCTCGACGGCGGGATCACATGACGATCGGCAACGATGTAGTCCACATAGGGCATGCCCAGCGTGCCTGGGTAGCCCAGGTAGTTCACCTGCACCGGCGCAGCGCGGCAAGCCAACACGTCGGGGCGGTTGTCCGCGGTATAGCCCCCCAGATCGATCAGGATGTCGATGCCGCCTGCCCGACACCATGCCGCAATCTCCTCTGCGGGCCGGCCGTGCATGTCGACAATGCCATCGAAGCGCTCGCCCAGGCTGCGCTGCAGGGGGTCCGAAGGGTCCTGCCGAGTCGATATGCCATAGACCTCGAAGCGCGAGCGGTCGTGACACGAGAAGACACCCGCCATGAGTATGCTGACGGCGTGGCTCCTGAGATCGGCGCTGAGGTAGGCCAGGCGCAGACGTCTGCCTGTGGACACCACTGGCGACGGACCCAGGATCGGGTTGGGCGGGAACTTCGACTCGCCATAGATGCGCGCGGCGCAAAGCTGCTGCGCCGGGTCGTCGAGCAGCGTCAGCGCTTGCAGCGGCAGCAGCACACGCTCCCCCCGCGCCAGGCGCTGCTGCAGTGCGGGCATCAGCGCATCGAAGTACCTCCAGTCGCACAGGTCCATCGCGGTGGCTGTCACCAGGCCCGGCAGGAACTCGAACGAAGGGTCCAGCCGCAGCGCCTGCTCGCAGGCGTGCAAGGACCGCACGATATCCCCGGTGCTCTGCCAGGCGCGCGCCGCATTGATCCAGGCCTGGACCATGCTGGGCTGCAAGCGGCCCGCCTCCTCCAGCGCCGCGGCCGCCTCGGCCGGCCGGCCCAGATCCAGCAGCGCCAGGCCGCGGTTGTTGTGAGCCGCCGCCATCGCCGGCTCGGCCTGCGCCGCCCTGCTGGCGTGTTCCAGCGCCCGGGCGGGTTCCTTCAGTTCGAGCCACAGGCAGGACAGGTTGTTGTGAGCGCGGGCCAACCCGGCATCGCGTCGAAGGGCAGCCTCGTAGGCGCTCACCGCGGCGCGCGGCAGGCCCATGCGCACGAGTTGCTCCCCGAGCGCGAAACGCGGCTGCGCGGCCCCGGGCTCATGCTCGATACGGTGCAACAGCAGGGCCAGGGCTTGGTCGTGATCACCGCGCTCTCCCAGCGCACGAGCCTGCTCGTCCCAGACCAGCGAGCGCAGCGCCCACAGAGCGGAGCCCTCGACCAGCGAGCCAGTGGCCTCGAGTTCGATCAGGGCCTGGGTGTGCTGCCCTTGCTCGCGCAGCGTGTTGGCCAGGCACCAACGGGTGTTGTCGTCGGCCGGGCCGAGCGCAAGCGCGCTGCGGTAGCTCGCGACAGCGCCAGCCGCATCCCCGAGCGCCCTCAGCGCGTGACCCAAGTTGAAATGCATGGCCGCCCGCGCGGACCCCAGTTCCAAGGCCCGGCGGATGCCATGCACCGCCTGCGCGTGCTCGTCACGCTGGAGGTGCGCAACTGCGCGAAGGTAGACCGCCTCCGGATGGTTCGGGTCGAGCCTCAGGATCGCTTCATAGGCCTGGATCGCCGGGTCCATGTGCCCCTGCTGGTGCAGGGCCAAAGCTGCAGCGAGCATCGTCGGCAGGTCGTGGACGGGCTGGTTGGTCATGGTCACGAGGAATGATTCCATGAACGAGGCGCGCGACCTCGGCAGCCGGCCTCGTGCGGGCCGGCATGTGCATCCTGCTCAGGGCATGTACTGCCCGCCGTTGACGTCGATGGTCTGGCCCGTGATGTAGCCCGACATCCGCTCCGAGGCCAGGAAGACGAAGGCGCCCGCGCATTCGTCGGCCGCGCCCAGGCGGTTCATCGGGATCGTCGCGCGGAAGCCCTCGAGCAGCGTCGGCGTCGAGTAACGCTCGTGGAAGGGTGTCGTGATGACGCCCGGCGCGACCGCGTTGACGCGGATACGGTCCTTGACCAGTTCCTTGGCCAAGCCCTTGGTGATGGTCGAAACGAACCCCTTGGAGCCCGCATACAGCGCCGCACCCGCCCCGCCACCGTGGCGCGCCGCCACCGAGGTGAGGTTGATGATGCACCCACCCTGCCCCTGGCGACGCATGTGGGCCACGGCCGCCGCGCTGCACATCAGCACCGAGCGCACGTTCAGGTCCAGCACTTGGTCGTAAAGCTCGTCGGTGACCTGCTCGATGGGCGCGCGCTGCACCAGCCCGCCGGCGTTGTTGACGAGCACGTCGATACGCCCGAGCTGCGCCACCGTCTCGTCGACGATGCGGCGGCAGGTGGCGGAGTCGGTGACATCCCCGCTGACCAGGCAGCCGCGCGCGCCCAGCGCCTGCACCTGCGCCAGCACCTCGCGCGCTGCGTCCAGGCTGCGGTGGCCGTGCACCGCCACGGCCGCGCCGGCACGTGCGAAAGCGAGTGCCGCCGCGGCGCCGATGCCGGTGCTCGAGCCGGTGATCAGGATGACCTTGTCCTTCAGGTCGTCGTGCATGGTGTGAATTCCAGGTAAGGTGATGAAGACGCCGCCTCTGGGCAGCAGCGGCAGCGGCGGGGCATCCTCGCGCATGGTATGCGAGCTCGTGGCAGTCGTCCGCCTCGCCTAACATCGCGCCCCTGATGAGCACTGCCGAATCCACCGACCCCACCCCTGCAGCCGCGCTCGCAGGCCACACGCCGATGATGGCGCAGTACCTGCGCATCAAGGCCGAACACCCGGGCACCCTGGTGTTCTACCGGATGGGGGATTTCTACGAGCTGTTCTACGACGACGCGCGCCGCGCGCACCGGCTGCTCGACATCACCCTGACCACCCGCGGCGCCTCGGGCGGCGAGCCGGTCGTGATGGCTGGCGTGCCGGTGCATGCGGTGGAGACCTACCTCGCGCGCCTGCTGAAGCTCGGCGAGTCGGTGGCGGTGGCCGAACAGGTGGGCGAGGTCGGCAGCGCCAAGGGGCCGGTGGAGCGCAAGGTGGTGCGCGTGGTCACGCCCGGCACCGTGACGGATGCCGAGCTGCTGGCCGACCGAGCCGAGACGCTGGTGCTGGCGCTGCACCGCCAGCGCGCCACTTGGGGCCTGGCCTGGCTGGGCGTGGCCAGCGGGACCCTCGGGCTGACGGAGTGCGGCGAGCGCGAGCTCGCCGGCTGGTTCGCACGCCTGGCGCCGGCCGAGCTGCTGCACGACGGCAGCGCGCCGCCCGCGGCCGCGCTGGCGCTGCGCTGCGCCCGCACCGCGCGCCCGACCTG
>CAIRBF010000217.1 GCA_903876715.1 uncultured beta proteobacterium | reverse complement strand
CTCGACCATCATCGAGACCGGCATCGACGTGCCCACGGCCAACACCATCCTGATCTCGCGTGCCGACAAGTTCGGCCTGGCACAACTCCACCAACTGCGCGGGCGCGTCGGACGCAGCCACCACCAGGCCTACGCCTACCTGCTCGTGCCCGAGGTGGAGGGCCTGACCAAGCAGGCCGCGCAGCGCCTGGAGGCGATCCAGGCGATGGAGGAGCTTGGCTCGGGCTTCTACCTCGCGATGCACGACCTGGAGATCCGCGGCGCCGGCGAGGTATTGGGCGAGCATCAGAGCGGCAACATCATGGAAGTAGGCTTCCAGCTCTACAACGAGATGCTGTCCGAGGCCGTGCGCGCGCTCAAGGCGGGCCGCGAGCCCGACCTGATGTCGCCCACGGGGGTGTTCGGCGGCACGACCGAAGTCAACCTGCATGCCCCGGCGCTGCTGCCCGACGCGTACTGCGGCGACGTGCACACCAGACTGAACTTGTACAAACGCCTGGCAACAGCCGACCGTGCCGAACAACTTGATGCGCTGCTGGAGGAGGTGACGGACCGCTTCGGCCGCCTGCCGCCGCAGGGTCAGAACCTGTTCGACACGCACCGCCTGCGCCTGTTGGCGCGGCCCTACGGCGTGCAGAAGATCGACGCCGGCCCCCGGCAGATGAGCATCAGCTTTCGGGCCGGAGCACCCATCGACGTGGCCCGGATCATCGCCCTGGTGCAGAAGAACCGCAGCGTCCGCCTGGCTGGCAACGACAAGCTGCGCATCGAGCGCGAGTTTGCCGACCCACGTGAGCGCGTCCAGTACATCCGCGACGTGCTGCGCAGCCTGGGCGAGCCGTCGAAGGGGGTCACCGCATGAACTCCGCACTCGTGTTCAAGGGCGTACGCCCTGGCCTGGCGCTGACGGATTTCCGCCTCGTCGCCTTCGACATGGACTCCACGCTGATCAACATCGAGTGCATCGACGAGATCGCCGACTTCGCCGGGCGCAAAGCCGAGGTCGCTGGCATCACCGAGGCGGCGATGCGCGGCGAGATCGCCGACTACAAGGACAGCCTGCGACGGCGCGTGGCCTTGCTCGCCGGCGTGTCAGAAGCGGTGCTCGACCGGGTGTACGAAGAGCGACTGCGCCTGAACCCCGGGGTGGAGACCTTTGTCGCCGCGTGCCAGGCTGCGGGCCTGAAGACGCTGTTGATCTCCGGCGGCTTCACCCATTTCAGCGAGCGCATCCGCCATCGCCTGAGGCTCGATTTCGCGCGCGCCAACACGCTCGGCGTGGCGCATGGGCGCCTGACCGGCACCCTGTTCGACCGCCCCTGGGGCGACATCGTCGACGGCGCCGAGAAGAAGCGCGTGCTGCTGGAGGTGTGCGAGCTCATGGGCATCTCCACCGCGCAGGCCATCGCGGTAGGCGACGGCGCGAACGATCTGCCGATGATGCAGGCCGCCGGCCTGTCGATCGCCTACCACCCCAAGCCGGCGGTGGCCGAGGTGGCGATGGTGTCCGTGATGGCTGGGGGGCTCGAGCAGGCGCTGCAGGTGTTCGAGTCCGTACAGGCTCCCCCAGGTCGGGGGTGAGCGGCGAAGCTTACAAGTCCAGCTTCGGTCCGTAGTGCTCTTGCGGCACGACGCGCCACCGACCCACCCACGTCGCGATGACGAGAGCCACGACGCCGGCCAGCGCGACCAGACCCAGTGCGAGGCCCCAGCTGTGGTCGAACGCGCCGAAAAGGCTCGCGCGCACCGCGCGCACCACCCACGTGAAGGGCAGCCAGGGATTCAGCTCACGAAAGAAGCTGCCGCTGAGTTCGATGGGGACGATGCCGCCCGCAGCGGACAGTTGCAGTACCAGGAGGATGGAGGCCAACGCCTTGCCGGTGTCACCCAGCGCGCGGACGAGCGCCAGGGTCATGGCCATGAATGTCAGCGAGGTCACTGCCATCGTGGCGGCCAGCGCCCAGGGGTGGATAGGCTCGATGCGCAAGACCAGCAGCAACATCAGCAGCAGCACCCCGGCCTGAGCCAGCACCACGAGCGAGGGCAGCGCGAACTTGCCCAAAGTCACGCCCCAACGCGTGGACAGGGCAAGGCCTTGCGGAACTTGCCGCAGGTGCACCAGAAAAGTCACCATCACCGCCCCGAGCCATAGCGAGACCGGAATCGAGCTGGGAGCATGCGCCGTCCCCTCGTTCGGCACAGGCGCGTCGATCTGGACCTCGGGCTGTACCGGGGCCGCCAAGCCGCCCGGGGTGCCGCCGGGACCTGGATCCGTTTCCGGCAACCGCCCCTGCACCAGCGTCAGCCCAGCGCTCAGGCGCGTGGCGCCGTCCCGCAGCGCCGACAGCCCTGACTGCAACTCGGACGCGCCCTCCTGAAGCCGCTTGCTGCTGCGGGACAGATCGTCCAGCTTCTCGCGACTGGCAGACGCTGGGACCAGGGTCGGCGCCGCAGACGAGACGTCCTTCACGCCGTCCACCAACAGCGTCAACCCGTCAAAGACCGATCCAGACGCAGTGATCCACCGGCCCGTGGCATCGACCGCCTGCGCGAGTCCTTCGACCTGGGCGCGTGCCCCCAAGTTGAGGCCGTCCAGCCCCTGCCGCAATTGCTGCAGGCTCTTGCCGCTGCCCGTGGCCGCTCCCAGCACCAGGGCCCATCGACGCTCGTTGAGCGTCTCGTTGAACTGGTGTCCGAGTTCGGCCGCAAAGCGTCGGGCCAGTCCAGCCCCTGCGTAATGGTTGCCCTCTGAGGCATAGACCACCAGTCGGCCACCGCCCGGCCTCTCGCCCGCCAAGGCGCTGGCGCTGAAATCGCGCGGGATCACGAGCACGAAAAGACTGCGCCCAGCGCGCACTTCGCGCCGAGCGGCCTCTTCGTCGTCCGCCATCTCGAACGAAAAGACCTGCCGCGCGCGCAGCGTCTGAACGAGGTCGACCGCCAGCCGCACTCGCTGCCCCTGGGAAACGGTGCCTTCGTCCAGGTCGACGATCAAGGCGTGCAGCGCAGGCGTTCGACTGGCAGGATCCCAGACGGCTTCGAGATAGATCAGCGCATACAACGCGGGAATCAGGATCACGCCCAGCGCCGAAAGGATAAGTGCGCGACTGCGCCGAAAGACACTGGCGTCCAGTCGGGCCAGCGCCAAGGCTTCACGCAGCATCATCATGGGGGTCCCCAGCCCCGGCCCAACGCAATTGCATTCATTGAAAATCCATCGTACCGGTAAAGCGTGAACGCCGCGTCAGTTGAACGCAAGCCTGACAGCCTTCAAGGGCGCACAATCCTGATTTGCTCTCGGCACTTTCGACGTGAGCAGCTCGACTTCCTGGTCCGTGTCCGATCCTTCCTCACCGCCCCGAGCCGCCGTGGCCAGCCTCACGTTGGGCGCCTTGGGTGTTGTTTATGGCGACATCGGCACCAGCCCGCTGTACGCGCTGAAGGAGATCTTCCACGCCGGTCAGGTCGACCCGTCGCCGGAGAACGTACTCGGCGTGCTGTCGATGGTCTTCTGGACCATCACGGTCCTGGTTTCGCTGAAGTACGTGCTGCTGATTCTTCGCGCCGACAACCATGGCGAGGGCGGACTGATCGCGATGCTGGCATTGGCCATGCGCGCGGTGGGCGAGCGCGCCGCGCTGCGCCGCATGCTCCTCGTGGTGGGAATGTTCGGCACCGCCATCTTCTACGGCGATGGCGTCATCACGCCCGCCATCAGCGTGTTGTCTGCTGTCGAGGGCCTGGAGATTGCCGCGCCCGCGCTGCACGATGCGGTGGTGCCGATCACCCTGCTGGTGCTGACGGCTCTGTTCGCGGTGCAGCGCCTGGGCACCGGCGGCATAGGCAGAGCCTTCGGGCCGGTCACGCTGCTTTGGTTCGTCGTGCTGGTGCTGCTGGGCGTGCCGCAGGTGTTGGCCCGGCCGGAGGTCCTCGTGGCGCTGAACCCCGCCTACGCGGTGGGCTTCATCGCCGAGCGGCCACTTCTGGCCTTCGTCGCGCTCGGCGCCGTCGTGCTGGTGGTCACTGGCGGTGAGGCTTTGTACGCCGACCTCGGGCACTTCGGCAGACTGCCCATTCGAATCGCCTGGTACGGCCTGGTCATGCCCGCGCTGGTGATCAACTACTTCGGCCAGGGCGCGCTGCTGCTGGGCGACCCTCAGGCCGTGGAAAACCCGTTTTACCTCATGGCTCCGGAGTGGTCAAGGCTGCCGCTGGTCATTCTGGCGACCGCCGCCACCGTCATCGCCTCCCAGGCCTTGATCACCGCCGCCTTCTCGGTGACCAAGCAGGCGATCCAACTTGGCCTGTTGCCGCGCATGCGTGTCCTGCACACCTCCGTGCGCGATCTTGGCCAGATCTATGTGCCGGCCGTCAACTGGGGCCTCTATGCGTTCATCGTGCTGGCTGTGGTGTTGTTCAAGTCCTCGTCAGCGCTTGCCTCGGCCTATGGCATCGCCGTGACGCTGGACATGACCATCACCACCGTCATGACCTTCTTCGTCATCAGACATGGGTGGAAGTACCCGTTGCCGCTGTGCATCGCCGCCACGGGGGTGTTCTTTGCCGTCGACATCCTGTTCTTCGCGTCGAACCTGCTCAAGTTGCTGGCGGGGGGATGGTTTCCGCTGGTCATCGGCGTGGCGATGTTCACCTTGATGCTGACATGGACCCAGGGCAGGCGACTGATGACGGACCGGCTGCGCGACGAGGCCATCGGTCTGAATGACTTCCTGGAGTCGGTGTTCCTGAGCCCACCGCAGCGCGTCCCCGGAACCGCCGTCTTCCTGTCGGCGGACGAAGAGCTGACACCCAACGCGCTCCTGCACAACCTGAAGCACAACAAAGTGCTGCACGAGTACAACCTCTTCGTCTCTGTGCGCCACCATGAGGTGCCTTGGATCGGCTTCGATCGCCGCATCGAGTTGAACCCCCTCGGCCATGACTGCTGGCAGGTGACGCTGCACTACGGGTTCAAGAACGATCCTGACGTGCCTCTGGCGTTGCGCCTGCTGGAGAGCCGGGGAGTACCGCTGCCCGAGATGGACACGAGTTACTTCCTGTCGCGCGACGTCGTCGTGCCCACCCTCGGCGGGGGCATGGCGTTCTGGCGCGAGAAGCTCTTTGCAGCCATGCACCGCAATGCCTCGGCTGCGGCGGACTTCCTGAGACTGCCGCCCAACCGGGTGGTCGAGTTGGGCACCAAGGTTCAGATCTAGTGCGGCGGTCCGCGCTGTGCTGCGAACGCGAGACGCCACGCCGGTTCGCCGCGATCCAGGCCGTTTCCGGCGCCCGCCCAATCGATCCCAAGGACATAAGATCCCAATATTGCAACCGCATCTTCGGCCGGGAGGCCTGAACAAACCATGCCGAACACCTCGGGCCGTCGACTCCTCCTCGAGGGGTGTATCGCCGCTGCAGTGTCCACACTGGCGCTAGGCGCCGCCGCCCAGACCAGCGACTACCCGAACCGACCCATCCGCATGGTGGTGCCGTTCACGCCGGGCGGCAGTACCGACATCCTCGCGCGCACCATGGGCGAGCAACTGACCCGGGCCTGGGGGCAGCCGGTGATCATCGAGAATCTGCCCGGGGCTGGAGGCTCGCTGGGCGCCGACAAGGTGGCCAAGGCGGCGCCCGATGGCTATACATTGCTGATGGGCCATATCGGCACGCTGGCGGTCACACCGTCGATCTACCCCCGCCTGCCCTACGACCCCGTGAAGTCGTTTTCGCCAGTGGCCTGGGTGGCCCGCGTGCCCAACGTGCTGGTCGTGCATCCTTCGGTACCTGCTCGAAGCGTCAGGGAACTGGTGCAGCATGGCAAGGCTCACCCCGGAAAGTTGAATTACGGGTCGGGCGGAAACGGCAGCGCGGCGCACATCGCCACCGAGTTCTTCAAGCTCAGGAGCGACACCGATATCGTGCACGTCCCCTACAAAGGCACGGCGCCCGCGGTCACCGACGCAGTCAGCGGGCAGATCCAGGTACTGCTGACCGGGGCGCCGGCAGTGATGCCGATGGTCAAGGCGGGAAAGCTGGTCGCGCTGGCCGTCTCGAGCCCTCAGCGTCTGCAGGGCTTTCCAGAACTGCCCACGATCGCGGAGAGCGGACTGCCCGACCTGGCGGGCTTCGAGGCGGACCAGTGGTACGGCATCGTCGCCCCTGCAGGTACACCAGAGACCATCGTGCGCAAACTCAACGGCCAGATCAATGCCAGTCTGAACTCGCAGGAGATCCTGTCGCGCCTGCAGTCGGAGGGCGCCATTCCCACCCCCTACCCGCCGGAGGTCTTCGGCAAGCTGATCGAAGCCGAGATCGCGCGCTGGCGACCCGTGGTGCAGCGCGCCGGCCTGAGGCCGAACTGAGCCTGGGTCACAGCCAGCCGCCACATCGCAGGCTGCCCGGCGGCACGCGCGGCGATCCGCGCCAACCTTGAGCGCGCGCGCCCCGCCCTTCGAAGCTTGGGAGACGATGCGTCCCAGGCGTCCTCGGACGGACGCCAGGGAGTATGGATGGCGTCCAGCGTCCTGGTTTTCGATGACAGCCGGGCGTCCCGGCAGTTCCTCTGTCGCGTGGTGCGGGAGAGCTACCCGGGGACGGTGAGCATCGTTGAGACGGGCGAAGCCGTGGTGGCGCGGCAAGCCCTCGGGCTCAGCGCGGATGGGGCAGCGTCTGCGGTGTTCGAGGTGCCGCAG
Organism: uncultured beta proteobacterium; assembly: GCA_903876715.1. Lineage (GTDB taxonomy): Bacteria > Pseudomonadota > Gammaproteobacteria > Burkholderiales > Burkholderiaceae_C > Rubrivivax. The sequence continues at coordinate 69,813 of CAIRBF010000217.1, read as the reverse complement.
GGCTCACCTTTCGGCTTGGTCGTCATCGAGCCTGGCATGCCCGGCGGGGATGGCTCGCGTCTGCTCGAGGAACTGGCTCATCATGCGGCTCGCAAGGTCGTCGCCACCGTGCACGGGGACGACGACCACCTCCGTACAGCCATGAGCCTGGGGGTGGACGGCTATCTGCTCAAGCACGATCCACAGGACATCTGGATCGACGCGCTGCGTCGGCTCGACACCGGACAGCCTGCCTTGTCCCCCGCGATTGCGCGACGCCTGATGCAGGGTTTTGCGCAGCGCAGCGCAGACCCGATGTCAGAGTTGGGGTCCTGCACATCGCGCGACCGCATTCCGCCACCGGCAAACTTGGCGCCGCTGACGCCGCGCGAGAGCGAAGTGCTCACCTACCTGAGCAAGGGCTTCACGATACGCGAGATCTCGGACCTGCTGGGCATCCGCTGGTTCACCGTCAATGACCACATCAAGTCGATATACCGCAAGCTGGACGTCTCGAGCCGGGCCGAGGCTGCCGTGCTCGCTGCCAAGCAGGGTTTGGTGTGAGCAGCTCTCGGAAACACCCATCGCCGCGGGCGAAGGAACGGTCACCCTGAAGGAGAGTCTCTGGCCGGCTGCTGCCGATGCCGTGTCGAGCACACAAGGCCGCGTGGGTGGCCCAGGCTCCTAGCGCCCGTTGAACTTCGGTGTCCGCTTCTGCAGCAAGGCTTCGACGGCTTCGTGATGGTCAGCGGTGTGGTGTGCCAGCGCCTGCATCGTGGCCGAGAGTTCGAGCAGGCTATCCAAATTCAGGTGCTGGCCCTCACGCAGCAGCCGCTTGGTCATCCGCAGCACCTGTGGCGGGTTCACCGCCACGCGCGCTGCGAGCGCGCGTGCGCCGTCCATGAGGGCCTCGGGCTCGAAAAGCTCAGACACCAGGCCCCATGCCAGCGCCTTGCGCGCGTCGATCGCGTCCCCGGTGAAGGCCATCTCACACGCGCGCGACATGCCGACAGCACGGGGCAGGAACCAGGCTCCGCCGTCTCCAGGGACGATACCGACCTTGACGAAGCTTTCGGCGAAGCTCGCGGACGTCGACGCCACACGCATGTCACACATGCAGGCGAGATCGCACCCGGCGCCGATGGCCGGACCGTTGACCGCCGCGATGGACGGGACCTCCAGGGTGGCCATCGCGCGCGGAATCCGCTGGATGCCTCGCTGGTAGCTGACGCGGATTTCCGCAGGCGTCCCGGCGAACATGCCCTGACGGTCGCGCATGTGCTTGACGTTGCCGCCCGAGGAAAAGGCGCTGCCACTGCCGGTCAGGATCAAGGCGCGCACGGAGGAGTCGGCATTGATGCCCGCGATCGCCTGCTCGAACGCGTCGATCATGTCGGGATCGGAGATCGGATTGCGCAACTCCGGCCGATGGAGAGTCAAGGTCACGACATCGCCATCGCGACAGGACAGTAGCGGCTCGCTCATCGGATACCTTCCCTGCAAAGGACGCGGACCACCACGGCTCGCGCCCCCGTCGTCGTCATGAATCGAAGGACTCCTCGTCCCACAAAGTGATGGCGGCCTCCGGACACATCATCGCACCGCGTCGAGCCTGCTCCTGCAAAGCTTGCGGAACCAGGACACCGTCGGAACTGCAATAACCGTCAGCATCCAGCATGTAGACGAGCGGTTCACGTGCCGCGCAAAGCGCGTGGCCGGCGCACACGGACCGATCCACTCTGATCCTCAGGCGCATGTCTTCACTCCAAGTGGGCCAGGTTCACGCTGGCCAACGCAGGTCCACCCGCACGGGCGACCAGACCAATCCGCCGCGGGTGGGGATGTCGCCCTGCGAAGACCGACGAAAGCTCGGTATCCGCGCCATCCATTCCTCGAGGAAGATGCGCATCTCCAGCCGCGCCAGATGCGAACCCAGACACCGGTGCGGCCCGGAACCGAACACGAGATGGGCGCTGACAGGTCGATGGAAGTCCACGCGGTACGGGTCTTCCACCCAGTCGTTGTTGAGCCCATAGATGTGCGCGGGGAAGACGAGTCGATCGCCGGCCTTGAAGTCCACGCCCGCATAGTGCATGTCCTGAGTCACGCCACGCTCCGTGCCGGCCACACCGTGCACGCGCGCGAGTTCTTCGATCGCCTGTGGGAGCAATCCAGGCTCGTCGAGCAGTTGCTGGCAGTGACCAGGATGGTCGGCAAGAAAGGCCATGAAGAACGACAGCGACGCTGCCACGGTGTCCAGGCCGCCGAGGAACAGCAACGTGACCATGCCGATCTTTTCATCCGCATCGAGAGGCCTGCCGTCGACGCTACCCTGGACGACCAGGCTGACCAGGTCATCCCTGGGCTCGCGCTCGCGCTCCTCGATGAGAACCTGCAGGTAACGCGCCAGGTCCTCCAGCGCCGCCAACCTGTCCTGCACCTCGGGGCTGCGCGTGAAGCGGTCGGCCATCGCCGCCAGTTTGGGCCGGTCCTCCAGTGGCGCGCCGGCCATGCGCAGGAATATGACCACGGGGAAGACCTGTGCGATCTCGGAGACGAATTCGCACGAGCCACGCGCTCTCACGGGCTCGATCAACTCCTGCGCCAGGGCGCGGATGTCGGGTTCCAGTCGCCGGATTCCCTCTGGAGAGAAGAACCCGTTGACGATCCTGCGCAGCTGGGTGTGTTCCGGCGGATCGGACTGGTTCGGCAAGGTCCGCGGCTTGCGCTGATTGGCAATGTTGTGCCGCGGATGGCTAGAGAACTTGTCCGGCTGCCGCAGCATGTCGCGCGCCAGCTCAGCCTTGGCCACCACCCAGTGACCGCGGTCATGCGGCGTGTAGAAGATGTCGGGAGAGTCACTGAACAGCTCGCTGACGCGACGATGCGGGCAACTGGTCAGTTCCTTGCCACCGAAACGATCGAAGTCGACGACGCGATCAGCCGGCACGTGTGAAGGAATCGACATCCGACCCCCGTCGTCAGGGCTGACCCGCCGCACGGGCCTTCAGGCGAACCTGCTCGTACCACGAGCCCGGAGCGAACCATTCCACTGTGATGATCCGGTCCTCGAAAAGCCATTGCCCGTCCTCGACCCGAAAGACATCGGTGTAGATGCCGGCATGGTCCAGACCAACGGCGGTCAAGGTCATGAAGTAGGTGCGACCCTTCGCCCGCGTGGGCGACTCGAGGTCGACACGTGACGTCGTGACGTTGTGTCGCAGCAAGGGAACGGGGGCACCCGCCGCCCTGTCAGGACGACTCGAACCGATGGCCTTGTCGTAGAAAGCCTCGATGGCCCCGCGACCGTGCATCACGCCGCCGCTGGAGACCTCGAGGCGTGCGTCTACAGCAAACGTTCGGGCGACACCTGCTGCGTCGCCGCTGTCCACTGATGTCGCATACCGCGCCATCGTTGCCGCGATCGCAACCCTGGCGCGCACCTCGTCATCAACCATGTCTCTCCTCCGTTTTGTCTTTCACAGATTATAGATAGGAGGATACCTAGGTATACAAGAAGTCATTTCGTCGTATAGTGAAATTTCGATCAAATAGAGGTATGGGAGGGGATCATGCGTGCAGTGCCGGTATATCAGGTGATCGCCGAGGATCTGAAGGCACTGGGGGTCGACTCGGTGTTCGGATTGATGAGCGACGACATATGCCAGTTGGTCGCCACGCTGGACTCGATTGGCGTACGCTTCATCGGCGCGCGCCACGAGACCCAGGCGGTCATGATGGCCAGCGGTTATGCCGCTGCCAGTGGGCAGCTGGGCGTGGCCTTGATCGGGCGCGGTCCTGCCATGGCCAACGCGGTGCACGCCACGGTGTCGGCCAGCCGCACCCAGCACCCGGTGCTGATCATGTCCGGCGACGCGCCCCTGCAGCGCGGCGCTCACAACCCGCTGGGTCCCGACTTGAAGGCGTTCCCTGCAGCCACGATCACGCGGGCCTGCGGCATCCCGACCTTCGTGCCCACGAGCTCGGACAGCGCCCGCCAGGCGCTGGCCGATGCGGTGATGGAGACGCGCAGCGGCCGTGCCGCCGTCCTTCTGCTTCCCACAGACGTGCAGGTGGGCTACACCCGCGTCGATGACAGTGGTGAACCCTTTCTGCGGTGGCAGCGCAACATGGCGCGCGAACGTGCCCGCGACAGCGCCATCCAGGTGGCAGCCCAGATCCTGGAGCGCAGCCGTCGGCCGGTGATCGTCGCCGGCGTGGGCGCCCACCGCAGCGGTGCCCGCCCCGCCATCGAGGCCCTGGCTGCCAAGACCGGGGCCCTGCTGATCAATGCGCTGAAGGCCAAGGACCTGTTTGCCGGACACCCCTACGACCTCGGCATCCTCGGCTCATCGTCGCACTCGTTGGCGCGCAGGCTCGTCGAGCAGGCAGACTGCGTCGTGGCCATCGGCGTGGCCCTGAATTCGCTGACGATGAGCTCGGGCAGCGCCCTGCCCCCGGTCCCGCTGATCCATATCGACGCAGTGCGACAGCACGTCGGGCGTTGGTGGCCCGCAGACGTGGCGGTCGTGGGCGATGCGCTGCTGGCCACGCAGCAGCTCACCGAAGCCGTCGCCGACCGGCCGGCCGAGGACAAGCCTTTCCATTGCGAGGAGATCCGGGCCGAGATCGCCGCCTTCGATCATCGGCGCGACTTCACGCCGGCCCACACCGAGCGCACGATGGATCCGCGGCTGCTGGCCCTGGCACTGAGTGAGATGCTGCCGCGCAACCGTCATGTCGTCTTCGACGGCGGAAACTTCATGGCCAACTGGGCTTACGTCTCGGTGCCCGGCCCTGATCACTTCACCCACACGCTGGACTTCGGGTCCGTCGGCCTGGGCATCGGCGCAGCCATCGGCGTGGCGCGCGCGCAGCCGGACCGAACCGTCGTGCTCTTCATCGGCGACGGTGGACTGCTGATGACCATGGGCGAGCTCGAGACCGTCATCCGCGAGGACCTGCCCATCGTCGTCGTGGGCATGAACGACGCGGCCTATGGCGCCGAGGTCCACATCCTGCGGGGTCAGGACATGCCCACCGCCAAGGCGGAGTTCTTCGATGTCGACTTCGCTCCCATGGTCCAGCCACTGGGCTTCGAGGCGCACACGGTACGCACCATGGACGAATTGAAGGCGCTGGCGCCACTCCTGGCGCGACCTGACGGGCCGCTGTTCCTGGATTGCAAGATCAACGCGAACGTCATCGCGCCCTTCATCACCGAGTTCACCCACCGGGACCCTGAACGCAAGTCCTGAGCCCAGAGGAGTATCTGAAATGACGCAAAGACTCGCCGGCAAGTCCGCCGTGGTCACAGGCGCTGCATCCGGTATCGGGCGGGCCACCGCGCAAGCCTTTGCTGCCGAGGGCGCGCGCGTGCTCTGCGCCGACATCGATGGCAACGGCGCAGAGGAAACTGCCCGCCTCATCGGCCCTACGGCACGCGCGTTCCGCGTCGATGTCACCCAGCCCGACGAAGTCTGCGCGATGGTGGAAGCCTGCGTCGCGGCCTTTGTCAAGATCGATGTGCTGTTCGCCAACGCAGGCATCGGCGAGGCCGGCACGGCCGCCGAGCTCACGCTCGAGCGTTGGAACCGCATGCTGGCCATCAACCTCACGAGCGTGTGGTTGTGCGCCAAGTATGCGCTGCCCCACATGGTGCGCCAGGGGGGCGGCTCGCTCATCCATCAATCCAGCACCGCAGGCCTGGTGGGCGTTGGCGGTATTGCGCATTACGCCGCCGCCAAGGCGGGCGTGATCGGGTTGACGCGGCAGATTGCCGTGGACTACGGACCCCAAGGCGTGCGCTGCAACGCCATCTGCCCAAGCACGATTCCGACCCCGCTGGTGACCAAGGTGTGGCAGGAGCGATCGGCGCCTCAGGCTGGCGGCCCAAGCACGGCAGAACAGATCGCGGCGGCGGCGCTGCGCCACCCGATGCGGCGCCTGGGTCGTGTCGACGATGCCGCGAACCTTGCCGTCTTCCTGGCCAGTGACGAGTCGACCTGGATCACCGGCCAGGCGCTCGCGCTGGATGGGGGCTTCACCATCGCCTGAAAGCGCGAAGAAAAGCGCTCCGAATCCTGCGAGCCGGGCCAATCGGACGACAGACGCTGTTTGGCCGAACAGCCTGGATCAGCGCGTGACGAGCCTTCCGTCCTGGTACAGCAGCACATCTTCGGGGCGGCACACCGCTCTCACGCGCGAACCCGGCGTTGACATGCCCAGCGCCGTGGCCTGGGTCACGATGAGCGTGTGCCCGGAGAGATCGATCATGTGGTCGTTGAACGAACCGGCGTAGAGCACGTCGGTGACCGTCCCTTCGGGCAACGCAAGCATGCCTGCCGGCACGCTCTGCCCGGCCGGCAGCACCCGCAGCGCTTCCTGGCGCACGAAGATCTGCGCTCGCGACGAAGGCGTGCGCGCAAGGTTGTCGAAGATGGAGAGATCCCCCGCCAGCGGCCCGGCTGCAATGGCGCAGGGGTCGCTTGCGCCGAGATCGAACGCGTTGCGGATGCCGAGAAATCGTGCCACGACATCAGTGGCCGGTCGCTCGAAGACGTCGCGCGCAGAGCCCAGCTGCTCGATGCGACCGGATCGCATCACCGCCACCCGCGTGCCCAGGTTGAAGGCCTCGACCTGGTCGTGCGTGACGTAGATGCCAGTGAAACCCACTTCGCGGTGGATGGCGCGCAGGTGCGCTCGCAATTCCACCCGCAATAGCGCGTCCAGGTTGGACAGCGGTTCGTCGAGCAGCATGATCTTGGGCTTGGAGGCCAGCGCCCGCGCCAGGGCGATGCGCTGCTGCTGTCCACCGCTGAGCATGGCCGGGATCCTGTCCGCCAGGTGCTGGCACTGCACGACCTCCAGCATCTCCTGCACGCGCGCCTGCCGCTGCTCGCGGGAGGTTCGACGCGCCGACAGCGGGTACTCGACGTTTTCGCGCACCGACATGTGCGGCCACAGCGAGTAGTTCTGGAACACCATGCCGATGTCGCGCTGGTGGGTCGGGATGTTCAGTCCGTGCGCGCCGTCGAACACCGTACGACCTTCCAGGATGATGCGCCCCTCCTGTGCCTGCTCGAGGCCGGCCACACAGCGCAGCAGCGTCGTCTTGCCGCAACCGCTCGGGCCCAGCAGCACCAGCATCTCGCCCGGTGCGACGGTCAGGCTGACGTCGTCGACGGCGCGCACCTGGCTCGATGCGTCGTAGCGCTTGACGAGCGACTCGATCTGCAGTTCTTGCAAGGCAAACCCTTCCTGATCACGCCGCAATGAGGCCGTATCGGGCCTGCGGGATCATCGTCACAACTTCTTCAGGCTGTCGCGGCCACCCACGGCCAGGGCCATGGCCACACCCACCACCGTGACCGCCACCATGATCAGCGCCAGCACGGCCACCTCGGCATAGACGCCACCGGCCCAGACGTCGTACATGACGCTGCCGATCACCTGCGTGCGAGCCGACCTCACCATCAGCGACGCGCTGAACTCGTGGAACAAGAGCACGAAGGTCAAAGCCGCCGTGGCCGAGATCCCCTTGCGGCACATGGGCAGCAGCACCCGCCAGAACGAACGCCACGCCCCGGCACCGCAAGTGCGGGATGCTTCGAGGAATTCCGAGCCCGTCGACATCAGCGTCGTCAGCTGCAGCCGAGTGGCATGACCGATCATCAGGGTCACGTAGGTGATCACCAGCACCGCAGTCGTGCCGTACAGCTGCAGCGGAGGCTGCGTGTACGCGAACAGCAAGCCGAAACCCATGAGGGAGGCCGGCACCGCCATGGGTGTCGTCGCGATCACATCGATGAGGGCCCGGATCGGACGCGAGACGCGATTGGCCGTGACCAGAGCGAACGCCATGGCGAAGCCCAGAGGGATCAACAGCGCAATGGCGATCAGCGAGACCTTGATGCTGGTGTAGATCGCATCCAGCAGCGACGGGTTCTTCAAGACGGATTGCCAGTGGCGAAGCGTGAGCACCTCGAACTGGATCGTTCCACTCCAGAAGGGTGAGACGGAGACGTAAAGCAACGCGGCGAGCGGCAGCACGGTAGTCAGCAGCAGGTACACGCCGATCACGACCGCGGCCCACCACCTGGTCTGGCGCATGTCGTAGCGCGACTTGGCCGAGACCACGACAAACCGGCGTTGGTCGCGCAGGGCCAGGCGCTGCAGGAACACCACGGCCAGGCCCGCGATGAGGATGGGGAACCCGAGCGCAGCACCCAGACCGAAGTCGATCGGGTACTTCATCGTCAGGTAGAACATCTCGGTGGTCAGGACGTCGATCTTGGTCGTTCGACCCAGCAGCAGGGGCGCCGTGAACTGCCCCAACCCGAGCAGGAAGACGACGCCGGCGCTGAACACGATCGAGGGCCGCAGCAGCGGCAGCGTGACCGTGAAGAAGCGCCGGGCGGGCGAGGCCCCCGAGGCAGCCGCGGCGGCCTCGAGTTCCTGTCCCATGTTCTTCAGTGCGGTCAGCACGAAAACGTAGACGAAGGCGGTCAGCAGCAACCCGGTGAGGATGACAATCCAGGTCACGCTGTAGATGTTGAAGGGCCCTTCCTCGAGCGAAGACAGGAAGGGCAGTTGCCGCAGCGCCATGTTGAGGTAGCCCACGCGCGGCGAGAGCAGGAAGATCCAACCGGTGACAGCGGCCACTGCGGGCACCACCAGCGGCAGGATCGGCGCGATCTCGCCGATGGCGCGCAACCGTGCCGGCAGCAGCGAGGAGCACCAAGCCAGCAAAGTGCCCAGCACCACCGCCAGCGCGCTCGAGCACAGCGCGAGCACGATGGTGACCTGAACGGTGCGCTCGATCCGCGGCAGTTCCGCAAGGCGCGTGAATGCGGCCCCGCCATCGGCGAAGGCCCGCCACTGCAGTTGCAGGACGGGCCAGACCACGGCAAACCCCATGATCAGACCGAGCAGCAGCCAAGCGGCCTGGGGCAGAACGCGGCGTCGCCACACGCCGCCCGCGCCCCATGCGTGGTTCGAGAACCAGATGTGGCGCAGGCTGCGTCCAGGCTGCATCATGGAGTGGCGCCGCCAGCCAGGCTCAACGGGCGCCGAAGAGGCGGTTCCACTTGGCCTCGAACGCCTTGATCGACTCCGGCGTCGCCTTGTCCCAGTCCAGCACCTGCATGTTGTACTTGCGCATGTCGAGCGAGCCCGGGATGTTGGGCAAGGGGCTGGCGGACTCTTCGTTGCCGACGATGGCCTGCTGGCCCTTCGGCGACATCAGGAAGTCCATCGCCACCAGTGCGGCGTTCGGGTTCTTGGCCCAGCTCACCACGGCGCCGCCGTAGCTGAACCCGTAGGCAGGGTTCGGGATCACGGTGCGGATCGGCGCCTTCTGTGCATGCAACGCCGCATCGATCGGGATGACGGAGAAGGCATTGGCAGCAACCTCCCCAGAAGCGGTGGAGTTCGACGCCGCCACCGAGGCCGGGTACATCTTGACGTTCTGGGCGGCAAGACGCTCCAGGAAGCCCGGGTAGGTGTCGTCCAGCCACTTGTACCAGATCGTCACCACCTCAGCGACCAGCGACGTCGATGCGAGCTTGCCCGAGAGTTCGGGGCGCAGCAAGTCCTGGTAGCTGTTGATTGGCGTCTTGACCAGGTTGGTGTTGTAGTTCATCACCCAGGGGTTGACCCCGAGGAACACGATCTGGCCGTTCTTCATCCAGGCCTCAGGCCAGGCGGCTGCGCTCGGGCCGACGGGTGTCCTGAGGTAGCCCTTGCGCGCCGCGTCCATCGCCCACCGGACGTCCGCGGTGATCATCGCGTCGCCGCCGGCCACGCCGGGGTTCTGGCGCTCCTGCTCGAACTTGATGGTCATCGCCGTGCCGACGACCCGCACGACTTCCATCTTGATCCCGGGATAGGCGGCATTGAACGCTGCTGCGATGCGGTCATGCACGGCGGGCGCCATCGTCGCGTAAACCACCACCTTGCCTTCGCGCCGAGCCGCATCGAGGATGCGGGTCCACTCCGCGGCCGGAACGTTGCGGGAATTGGGTTGCGCGAACACCGGGGCAGACACGCACGCCGAGAGCGACAGCATGCCGGCGCCGACGAGCGCGCGGCGGCGGGACAGACGGGCCGAGGAGCGATTGGAGTTCATGTCGGGATCTCCTGTGACATGGGTTGAACGGGCGGTTTTGACGCTGGACCTGCGCACACGGCATTCTGGAGCCAGCTCTGCCTTATACGTTTAGGTAGTTTTCCGTATAATTCTCAAATGATGCTGTTCCGCTCAGCATGGCATGCCTTGCATGGCCCCACCACGATCGTGCCAACCGGCCCGATGGCCCGCACTTCCAGGCAGGCCCCCGGCGCGTTGAACAAGGAGCTTGCTTGACCGATCTGTTGCGCCAGCTCAAGCCTGGCCGCATGCCGGCGCATGCAGAGAAGCTGCGTGCGGATGTGCGCGCTTTCCTGCGCACGGCAATGCCAGACTTGGCTCCGGAAGTCCGCGCCCGGTCCTGGCTGGGATCTGACATCGAATTCAGTCGCAGCCTGGCTCGCCGCGGGTGGGTGGGTGTCACCCTGCCCCGTGCCTATGGCGGCGCAGAGATGGACGTCTTTTCCCGCTACGTCCTGGTCGAAGAACTGCTCTGCGCGGGTGCTCCGGTGTCTGCGCACTGGATCGCCGATCGGCAGAGCGGACCACTGTTGATGCGCTACGGAACGCAGGAACAGAAGGCTTTCTTCCTTCCGCGGATCTGTCGCGCAGAGGCCTTCTTCTGCATCGGCATGAGCGAGCCCGGGGCGGGGTCCGACCTGGCGGCTGTGAGCACGCGTGCGACGCGCACAGCCGACGGCTGGCTGCTGCAGGGCCAGAAATTGTGGACCACCAACGCCCCGCACTGCGATTACATGATCGCCCTGGTGCGGACCTCAGGCGACGCCACCGACCGCCATCACAACCTGTCGCAGGTCATCGTCGACTTGAAGCTACCCGGCGTCACCATCCGTCCAATCCGCGATCTGGCCGGTGATGCACACTTCTCGGAAGTGTTCTTCGATCAGGTTCGGCTGGGGCCTGACGCCCTGGTCGGCCAGGAAGGTCAGGGCTGGGAGCAGGTCACCGCGGAGTTGGCGCTGGAGCGCAGCGGCCCCGAGCGCATCTACTCGAGCATGGTGCTGCTGGAGACCTGGGTACAAGGCCTCAAGCAGCGGTCGCCGGATGTATCGCACGCCCGCACGCTGGGCCGCATGGTCAGCCACCTGGCCACCTTGCGAGCCATGTCGCTGGCGGTGACGGCACAGATCGCCCAGGGAGGCAGCCCTGTGGTTGAGGCTGCTCTGGTCAAGGACCTGGGCACCGCGTTCGAGCAGGCCGTCCCGGCCTGGATCTCGGAAAGCCTGGATGCCGATACCTGCGACGATACGCTGCTGCGCGTGCTCGCCTATGTTCAGCAGATGGCTCCGAGTTTCTCGCTGCGGGGCGGCACGCGCGAGATCCTGCGCAGCATGATCGCCCGCGGCCTGGGTCTGCGTTGACGGAGCATTCATGTACGTCGAGTCCCTTCAACGGCTGCTGACCGACCTGCTTCCCGAAGCCGTGGTTCGTGAAATCGAGTCCGGCGAGAGCGCCTCGCACGCCTGGCGCCGCATCGAGCAGGCAGGCTTTCTCGACCTGCTCCTGCCAGAGGACGCGCAGGGCCCCGGGCTCGAGCTGCCGCAGGCCTGTGCCCTCTTCCGCCTGCTCGGCAGACACGTCATCCCCCTGCCTCTGGCGGCCAGCTGGATTGCTCGCCGCATCCTCGCGCGGCACACGCACCCCGACGGGCCTCTGGCGGTGGCAACAGGCCGCGTTGACGAAGATGGACGCATCACATGCCCGCGGGTGCCTTTCGGCGCCGTTGCCGACCACGTACTGGTGGTTGCCGAGGACAGGCTGCTTCTGGTGTCTATGGCGTCGGCGTTGACCACTTCGCGCCTAGGAGACGCACGCGGGCTGGCGCTGCGCTGCGTCTGGGGCGAGGATGCTGTCGCCTGGCGGCAGGAACACGGCGGCAAGGCGCTTCAGGCCTGGATGGCAGCATCGACAGCCGCGCAGATCGCAGGCGCACTCGATGCCGTCCTGGACATGTGTCTGGCGCATTGCAACCAGCGGCGCCAGTTCGGCAAGAGCATCGCGCAGTTCCAGGCCGTACAGCACCAGCTCAGCGTCATGGCCGAGCACGTGCTTGCAGCATCGATGGCGGCGGAACTGGCCTTCGGTGGCGCAGATTCGGGGCCGGCCTGGCTTGCGTCCGCGATCGCGAAAGCCCGCACGAGCGAAGCCTCAGCCCTGGTGTGCGCCTGCGCCCATGCACTGCATGGCGCCATCGGGATGACGGAAGAGTACGCCTTGGGTGTGTACACACGCCGCCTGCAGGAGTGGCGCATGGATCATGGCACCGAAGGCCATTGGCATGCAGCCATCGGCGCACAAGTGCTCGGTGATCCGCGCAGCGTGGCCGACGTCGTGACAGGCCTGTAGCCGGCAAGCAAGCGCCGGCGCCTAGCGCTCAGCGCAAGCGGAATTGGGTCAGGCCGACGCCCGCATCGGTGCGATGCCAGGTCAGGCGCACGGGCAGTCCCACCCGCAGGTCTGCCAGATCCATACCGACCAAGTTGCTCACCAGACGCACACCGGGCAGGTCGTCGGGCTCGATGACTGCCGGCACATAGGGCAGGTGTGCTTCCATCCCCGGCATGATGGCCCGCTCGACCACCGTGTAGCTGTAGACCGTGCCCAGACCGCTCAATCGGACCCACCGGATGCCCTGGTGGTGACAACGTGGGCAGAAGGGTGTGGGCGGCATGCGCGGGTGGTCGCAAGTGGCGCAGCGGGCCGCAACCAGTTCGCCCCGGGATGCCGCTTCCCAGTAGGGGGCCGTCCAGACGTTGGTGGCCAGCGTGAACAGCTGATAGGGAGGCGCCTGTGCAATGGGCATATGGTCAGTCCCGTCCCAGGATCAGGGCACTGACAGGCAGCACCGAGGGCCCGCCCGTCACGAGCACGGTCTCGGCACCGGAAACCTGGTTGGCGGCCGTGCCGCGCATCTGCTCGACCGCCTCCCGCACGTGCGTCATGCCCCAAACGTAACCGCAGGACAGCTGTCCGCCATCGGTGTTGATGGGCAGGCTGCCCCGGTCCAGGCGGATCGCGCCGCTGCGAACGAAGGCGCCCCCCTCCCCGCGCGCGCAGAAGCCATAGTCCTCCAACTGCATGATGACCTGCGAGGTGAAGTGGTCGTAGATCTGGGCGGTGTCGATGTCCTGCGGACCCAGACCGGCCTGTCGATACAAATGGCGCGCAACGCTCGCGTGACCTGACGACGCGAAAACCTCGTCGGGCATGTTCATCCAATAGATCGAGCGCCCCCAGTCACCGGCGCCGCCGTGACAACTGGCCAGCACGGGCACGGGGCGCTGGCGCAAGTCGCGCGCGCGTTCCAGGGTGGTCACGACCACCGCCACGGCGCCATCGTTCTCGAGGCAGAAGTCGTAGAGGCAGTGCGGATCCGCAAGCAGCGGCGCGGCCATGTAGTCCGCCATGGTCAAGGGCTTGCGCATCGTAGCGTCGGGATGCCCGAGCGCGTGCTCGCGCAGGGCCAGCGCGACGGCCGCGAAGTCCTCGCGCGTCGTGCCGTACAGGTGCATGTGGCGGCGTGCCAGCAGCGCGAACAGGTGCCCGGGTCCGACGAGTCCGGCCGCGGCGAAGAAGGCGTTCTCGGGCGAGGGGGCATACGAGGCGGTGATCGAGCCAAAGCGCTGGGCACCCTGCTGATTGGCGCCAACGCAGACCACCGTGTCGGCCTGGCCGCTGGCCACCGCCATCGCCGCCAGTCCGACCGACCCCGCCGAGCCCCCGCCAGTGCCTGTGAGCCCGGCAGAGAAGCGGATGTCCTCGATCCCCAGCATCTCGCACAACAACCCGGTGTCGAAACCGCCAGCGAAGTAGGAGAAGCCATCGATGCTGCGGGCTGGCAAGCCCGCATCGGCGCATGCGGCGAGCACGGCTTGCCCAACCAACTCTTCCAGAGTGCGGGGCTGCGACTGGCCGCGCCGGTAGTAGGGCGTATAGCCCAGGCCGGCAATGGCCGTCCTCGGACCCATCAGGTGTTGCCGCCGAGCCAGCCGCCGCGCTTGAGCAGGTCGCGCGCGATCACCAGCTTCTGAACTTCAGAGGATCCCTCGTAGATCCGCATCGGGCGGGCTTCACGGTACAACTGCTCGACAAGCTGTCCCTGCGTCACGCCCAGTCCCCCCAGCAGTTGCACGGCGCGGTCGACGATGCGACCGGCGGCCTCGCTGCCGGCCAGCTTGGCCATCGAAGCCTCGTAGGGCGTCGATCTTCCCGGCACATCATGCGACCACGCCGCCCTGTAGACCAGGAGTGCGGCGCCCTCGAGGTCCGTGGCCATGTCGGCGAGGTTCATCTGCACCCCGTCCAACAGCGCCATCGCCTTGCCGAAGAGGCGGCGACGGCTGGCGTGACGCAAGGTCTCGTCCATGGCACGACGCGCAAGACCGACCGCGGCGGCACCGACCGACGGACGGAACACGTCGAAGGCCGCCATCGCGGCCTTGAAGCCTTGCCCAGGCTCGCCCACCATCTGCGACTGATGCACCCTGCATTGCCTCAGCCTCAGGCTGGCCGCGGGATGGGGCGCGATGAAGTCGATGGGCGGCCCCACTTCCAGCCCCGGGGTGTCGGCGTCGATGAGGAACATCGACAGGCCCTTGGCGCCGGGCGCCTCACCGGTGCGCGCCACGAGCAAGTAGTGGTCGGCAAAGCCCGCGTTCGAGATCAGCGTCTTGGCGCCGTTGATGACGTAATGCTCACCGTCCTTCGTGGCGGCTGTGCTCATGGACGCCACGTCCGACCCGGTTTCCGGCTCGGTCAACGCGAAGGCAGCAATGCGGTCGCCACGACGGCAGGGTTCCAGGTAGCGTGCCTTCAGCTCAGCGCTGCCGAAGCGGCGGATGGCCAGGGTCCCGATGCCCTGCATCGCGAACACGGCGTCAGCCAGCGCGTGATGGAAGGTCAGGCCCTCACGGATCAGACACACCGATCGCACGTCGAAAGGCTCGTCCAGGCGCGGCACCACATGGTCCAGCAGGCCGGCCTCACCCATCGAGCGCACCATCGCGCGACATTCGTCCGTCATCGAAGTCGCGCCCTGGTGCGGGCGCGCGCGGCTCCATTCATCCACCCGGGCGGCCAGCGCGTGATGGCGTTCCTCGAAGAACGGCCAGGGCCAGAGTGACCAGGATGCGACCGCGCCCGGGGCATCGCTGACTTGAGGACCTGTGCTCATGCGTTTTCCTTCGGTGTCTTGGGAGCCCCCTGGAAGCCGGGGTCGTAGCGTGTGCCCGCCGCCGCGCCGATGGGCAGCCACTCTTCGAGCAGCGCCCTATCGGCCGCGCCCAAGCGTACCCGGGTCGCGCCCACGTTCTCCTCGAGGTAGCGTATGCGCTTCGTGCCCGGTATCGGCAGGACGGCCGGGTCCCGCCCGAGGAGCCAGGCGAGCACCAGCTGGCTGAGCGAGCAGGAGCGCTCGCGCGCGAGCGTGCCCAGCCGTTCCAGCAGCAGCCGGTTCTTGTCGAAGTTCTCCTGCTTGAAGCGCGGCGACGTCAAGCGGAAGTCCGTGGGATCCAGCGCCTGCGCGCTGGCGATCGCGCCGGTCAGGAATCCCCGGCCCAGCGGGCTGTAGGCGACAAAGGTGATGCCGAGCTCGTGGCAGGTGGGCAGCACATCGCGCTCCGGCTCGCGGGTCCAGAGTGAATACTCCGACTGGATCGCCGTGATCGGGTGGACGCGGTGCGCGCGACGCAGCTGGTCCGCACTCACCTCGGACAGCCCGATGCCCCGGATCTTCCCGCGCTCGACCAGGCGCGACAAGGCGCCGATCGTGTCCTCGATCGGGACATCGGGATCGGTGCGGTGCACGTAGTACAAGTCGATGTAGTCGGTGCCCAGCCGCTGCAGCGACGCCTCGCACGAGGCCCGCATGTGCGCCTCGGAGTTGTCGATCGCACGGTCGTAGGTGCTGCCGTTCGGGCCGTCCGGATCGCGCACGATGCCGAACTTGCTCGACAGGACGATGCGATCGCGCTTGTCGCGGATGAAGCGCGAGAGCAAGGTCTCGTTGTGGCCGCGGCCGTAGATGTTGGCCGTGTCGTACTGCGTGATGCCGAGTTCGAAGGCGCGCGCCAGGGTGCCCAACGATTGCTCGTCGTCACGTTCGCCGTAGAACTCGGACATGCCCATGCATCCAAGCCCGAGAGCGCTGCATCGCAGGCCGCTGCGGCCCAAAGTGATCGTGTCCATGCCCTTGTCTCCTGTCGGTGGTCGGGCGCCCGCCCCTGCGGGCGACGCTCGACGCACCGGTCGTGGTGGCTGCCGCCGCGGCGGCCTTCAGTCCATGCGCTCGAGAAGCGTGGCGGTGCCCAGGCCTCCCGCGCAGCACATCGTCTGCAGGCCCCACCGGGCGCCGCGCCGCTCCATCTCGTGCAGCAGCGTCGTCATCAGGCGCGCCCCGCTGGCACCCAGCGGATGCCCAAGGGCGATCGCGCCCCCGTTGACATTGACGCGCTCGCGCTCGATGCCGAGCTCGCGCATCCACACCAGGGGCACCGGCGCGAAGGCTTCGTTCACCTCGTAGAGGTCGACCGCGTCCGGGGTCAGGCCGGCACGGCCGAGCACGCGGCGCGTCGCCTCGATCGGCCCGGTGAGCATCAGCACCGGGTCGGAGCCCACCGTCGTCATCGCGGCGATCCTGGCCCGCGGCTTCAGGCCGAGTTCGCGGGCCCGGTCGGCCCGCATCAGCAGCAAGGCCGCGGCGCCGTCGGAGATCTGCGAGGCGTTGCCGGCCGTGACGCGCCCCCCCTCGGCCCGGAACGAGGCCTTCAGGGTCGCGAGCCGCTCGCGGCTGGTCCCGCGGCGGATCGTCTCGTCGCGCGAGAGGTCCGACCCCGGCTCGGACAGGTCACGCTCGGCCAAGTTGGCAACCGGCACCGGGACCACCTCGCGCTGGAAGTACCCGGCATCACAGGCCGCCGCGGCGCGTTGATGGCTCTCGAAGGCATAGTCGTCCAACGCCTGCCGGTCGAGCTGCCAGAGATCGCACAGACGCTCGGCGGCCTCGCCCTGCGAGGTGAGCCCGAAGCGATCAGTCACCTTCCAGCCGAAGGGCTGTCCGTGGACGTCGCGGTTGCCGCCCATCGGCACCCGGGTCATGTTCTCGGCCCCGCCGGCCACGGCGACGTCCACCACGCCGGCGGCGATCGCGGCGGCGGCGACGTGCACCGCAGCCTCCGAAGACCCGCACTTGCGGTCCACGGTCATGCCCGGGATCGATTCGGGCCAACCGGCGCCGAGCAGGCTGGTGCGCGCGATGTTGCCGCACTGCTCGCCGACCTGCGTCACGCAGCCGAAGACCACGTCCTGCACGACGTCGGCACCCAGCCCTGTGCGCTGCAGAAGGGCCTCGAGCACCAGGGCCCCGAGGTGGTCAGCACGCACGCCTTGCAGCGCGCCGCGGAAGCGCCCGATCGGCGTCCTGACCGCCTCGACGATGACGACATCGGTGTTCATCGCGTCCTCAGCCCGGAGCCCGGGATACGGTTGCCTTCGGCGTCGTACTCGTAGACGCCCTTCCCTGCCTTGCGGCCGGTCCGACCCGCCTTCACCATCTTGATGATCAGCGGGCAAGGACGGAACTTCTCACCCAGCGTCGTGTGCAGGTACTGCAGCACCTTCAGGCGCGTGTCCCAACCCGTGAGGTCGCCCAGTTCCAAGGGCCCCATCGGGTGATTGAAGGCCAGGCGCAGCGAGGTGTCGATGTCCTCGGCGCTGGCCACCCCTTCGTGCAGCATCGTCATGGCTTCGTTGCCCAGCAGGGCCGAGATGCGGCTGGTGGTGAAGCCAGGCGCCTCGTTCACGAGGATGGAGCTCTTGCCGATGCGACCCACCCAGTCCTGCACCGCGCGCAGCGTGGGCTCGTCGGTCTCAAGGCCGCGCACGATCTCCACGAGCTTCATCTTCGGCACGGGATTGAAGAAGTGCATCCCGATGACGCGCTGGGGGCGGCGCGCGGCCGAGGCGATCTCCGTGATGCTCAGCGCCGAGGTGTTGGTTGCAATCACGACGTCATCGCCGACGCGCGCCTCGAGCGCGCGCACGATGGTCTGCTTCACGACCAGGTCCTCGACCGCGGTCTCGACCACGAAGCACGCATCCGACGCGGCCTCTTCCACCGCGGCCACCGGCCGCAGCCGGGTGCGCGCGCCAGTCGCGGCCTCCGCGGTGAGCTTGCCGCGCTGCACGCCTTCGTCGAACAGCCGGTCGATCGTCCGCGCCGCTTTCGTGCGGGCAGACTCCGAGGGGTCGACGAGATCCACGGCGCAGCCGGCCGTGAGGAAAGCATGAGCGATACCGGTGCCCATCAAGCCGGCACCGACCACGACGATGTTTGCTGTGGCTGTCATTTGACAGGGTCTCCTCCAGTTGCACTCCCGGCGCCAAAGCGGGGCGGGCGCTTCTCACGGAACGCGCGCGCCGCCTCGGCGCGCTCTTCGGTGTTCGTCAGCATGGAGAACAAGGTCTTCTCCAGGCGCAGGCCTTCGGCCAGGGGCAGGTCGAACCCGGCGCGCGTGGCTTCCTTCACATAGGCGGTCGCCGCGGGCGGCCGCAGGGCCAGGCGCTCGGCCAGCGCCAAGGCGCTGGCGACGAGCACGGCCGGGTCGTCGACCAGGCGCGTCGCCAGGCCGATGCGGTGGGCCTGTGCAGCGTCGATGCGCTCGCCGAGCATCATCATGTCCAGGGCCCAGCCCAGCCCGACGAGTCGGGACAGCCGCTGCGTCCCGCCCCCGCCAGGGATCAGGCCGAGCCCGGTCTCCGGCAGGCCGAACTGCGCGCGCGCGCTCGCCACACGGATGTCGCAGGCCAGCGCGAGCTCCAGGCCACCGCCGAGGCAGAAGCCGTCGATGGCGGCGACGACGGGCTTGCGCACGGCTGCCACACGGTCGATCCAAGCGTTGGCGAACAGACGCTGGCGCTCCTGGACGGGATGGCCGACCGGGCGGGATTCCTTGATGTCGGCGCCGACGCAAAACCCTTTGGAGCCGGCGCCGGTCAGCACGATCACGGCGCACCCGGGGTCGGCATCGAACTGCTCGAGCAAGGCCGGCAGCCCCTGGCGGATGGCATCGTTGATCGCGTTGCCGACCTCGGGCCGGTTCAGGGTGACCAGCCGCACGGCGCCATGAGCCTCGATCCGGATCACCTCGGTGCCTGCGGGCTCCTGAACCACTTGGGACGGTGGATGCGTCATGTCGGACTCCCTGCGGCATCGTGGCGCGTGCGGTCCCAGGTGCCGGGGCGCACACCGATCTGGCGCAGTTCCTTCTTCTGCACCTTCTCGGTCGGTGTCCGAGGCAGCGACGCGATCACGTCGTAGTACCGCGGCACCATGAAAGCCGGCATCTGCCCCTGGCACCAGCGCGCGACGGAAGCGAAGTCCACGCTCTCGCCGGGACGCGGCACGATGAACACCATCACTTCGTCCTCGCCTCCGGACTGGTCCGCGGGCACGCCCACGACGGCGCACTCCAGCACCTGCGGGTGTCTGCGCACCACCGCCTCCACTTCGAACGAGGAGATGTTCTCGCCCCGGCGCCGCAGGGCGTCCTTGACACGGTCGACGAAGTAGTACCACCCCTGCGCGTCCCGCCTCAGGGCGTCGCCGGTGTGGAACCACAGGTCGCGCCGCGACTCGATCGTCTTCTCGGGCATCCCCAGGTATTCGCTCGAGATGACCCCGGGGTGCTTGTGGCGCACCCAGAGCTCGCCGACCTCCCCTTCCGGGACGGGCTCCCCGGTGTCGGGGTCGGCCAGGCGCACCTCGAACCACTGGTCGACGAGGACACCACTGGCACCCGGCGGTCGCGGCGCGCCCGGCGGGGTCATGAACACATTGGAGATCTCCGTCTGGCCGAAGCCGTCGACGAACTCACGCACCCCGAAACGTTCGCTGAAAGGCCCCGCCAGGTCGGGCGGCAGCGGCGCCGCATAGATACGGCGGACCTTGTGGCGCCGGTCGTCCTCACGCGGCGGCTGACCGAGGATGAAGGACAGCGTGGCGCCCAGCAGATTGGTCACGGTCGCGCCGCTGCGGCAGGCACGCCCCACCCAATCGGACGCGCTGAACTTGCGGTACAGCACGCAATGGGCGCCCGCGATCAGGCAGGGGTAGACGGTCAGGAACTGGGCATTGCCGTGGAACAGCGGGAAGCCCGTCATGTAGACGTCATCGGGGCCCAGGCGCACCAGTTGCACGTCCTCCTCGGCGAAGAAGTAGAACTGCGAATGGGGCATCACCACGCCCTTGGACGGTCCCGTGGTGCCCGAGGTCAGCAGGACGGCAGCGGGGTGCTCCGGCAGAACGGTCACCCCGGGATCGTCGTGGCGCCCCGAATGCAGGCTCGAATACGGGACGCAGCGGATGCGGCGGAACGACGGGGGCGCATCGCCCGGATGCTCGGGGTCGTCGACCAGATACACCGTCTCCAGGCCGACGTCATCCTCGATCTCGAGCAGCCTCTGGGCCAGCCGCGCCGTCGTCACCACCACCCGCAGCTGGGCGAGGCGCAGGGGATGGGCCAGGAAGCTGCCGACATAAGCGTCGCTGATGGCGACCTCGACGGCGCCGAGCTTGTTGAGCGCGAACCAGGTGTGAACGAATTCGAGGCAGTTGGGCAGCAGGATGCCGACCTTGTCACCATGCCCGATGCCCACGGCAGCCAGCCCGTGCGCCAGGCTGTTGACGGTCTCGTTCACCTGGCGGAAGCTCTGCGCAACGCCCGCGTCGGTCCACGACAGGAAGGGCGCGTCAGGGCGGGCCCGGCTCTGGTGCTCCAACACCTGCGGCAGGGTCCACTGGGCGCGTGGGAAGTGGGGCTGGAAATGAGGATAGGTGAGCATGGGCTGTGTCGGCTCGCAGCCGGCCGGAGCCTGCGTGAGCCCGGCGCAGCAGCCTGACGCACGTGTACAGCAAGCCCCACCGCAGGGCCGGCTCGACCGACGTTGTCACGGATCTTCGTATAGATCTCGACGTCTGTAAATATACATTGACGGGACGTCCTTTGTAACCAACAATCAGGTGCCATGGACAAGCGGGTCTCCACGATCGACACGCCGGGCGGATCGGGCGCCCCATCAGGCCGGCGCCCGACCCAGTGCGCGATCGTGCGCAGCGCCATCGAACAGGACATCGTCACCGGCGTGCTGCCGCCGGGCGCACCTCTGGACGAAGACGCGATCGCGCAGCGCTTTTCGGTGTCCCGCACACCGGTGCGCGAGGCTCTGCTGCAGCTGATCGAGTCCGGGCTGGTCAAGAAATCCCCGCGGCAGCCGGCCGTGGTCGCGCCCCTGGACGTGCGCCGCCTCATCCAGAGCTTCGAGGTGATGTCCGAGCTCGAGGCCTTGTGCGCCCGGCTGGCGGCGCGCCGGATCTCCGCGCAGGAGCGCAAGGACCTGTCCGCCCTGCAGCAGGAGGCGGACGCGGCATTGGCCCGTGCGGATCACGACGCGATGGGCAGGCTCGGCAGCCGCTTCCACCAGAAGATCTGGCAGGCCACGCACAACGAGGTCCTGATAGAGACGGTATCGCGCTTCGCCATCGGACTCACCCCCTACCGGCTGTTCCAGCTCAAGTCGGAGGGGCGGCCTGGCGCCAACAATGAAGATCACCAGGCACTGCTGGCACTCATCCTGGGCGGCCAGTCCGACGACGCGGCGGCATTGATGAAGCGACACGTCTCCGTTCAGGGTGACGTCCTGGCCGACTACATCTCCATGACGCAGAGCTTCAAGGCAGACTGAAGCGGGGAGAGTCCTTCAAGGGCGCATCGGGAATACCCGATTGACGCGTCGCGCTGACGGGCAAAAATATCCACAAGACATGTTGCGTATTTTTTCCAGAGCACCGAAGAGCCATACCCTGCGGGACCTGAATGCCGAGGGTCTGACGATCCTGCTCGTGGAGCAGAACGCGCGTCAGGCGCTGCGCTCGACGCATCGGGCTTACCTCATCGAACAGGGCCGTGTCGTACGCGAAGGACGCAGCGACGCGCTCGCCCACGACCCGGAGATCATCGTCCACTACCTGGGCCAGTCCACGCAGCTCGCGCGCGTCACCGCATGAGCGCGGCGCCGCCAGGCCGCACACTTCGAGGAAGAGCATCCATGCGCGACCCCGTCATACAAAGCCAGGTTCTCGAGGCCATCCGCGGCTTGGCCGCCTACGGGCTGGGCAGCGGTATCGGCGGCCACGTGTCGGTCCGCGTGCCGGGCCAGCCGCTGTTCTACATCAACGCCTTCGAGAAGACCTTCGAAGAGATGCAGTTGCACGACATCGCCCTGCTCGATTTCGACGGCAAGGTCGTCGAGAGCCAGACCCGCATCAGCCCGGGGCTGACCTTCCACCACGGCATCTACAAGCAGCGCCCCGACGTCAACGCCATCGTGCACACGCACGGCTTCTGGATCACGTCGCAATCGGCCTTCGGCCGGCCGCCGCGCAACCTGCACAACCTCTGCACCTACTTCGACGGGCGCACCTGCATCAGCCCGAGCGACGACTTCACGGCCATCGGCCCGGCGCTGCGTGACGACGACGTGGCGATCATCATTCCCTGGCACGGCGCCATCACCGTGGCCGGCACCCTGGGCGACGCCGCTGCCCTGCACGTGACCCTCGACTACGCCTGCAAGCTCGACGTGACCCTGAGCGCCGAGACCCCGGTGATGCCGTCGGAACTGGCCCACGAGATGAGCCGGATCCTGCAAAAGGCGCAGTACCTCGACCTGACCTGGAACCTGATCCGCCGCAAGGGCGTCGATTTCTTCAACGGGACCCGCGTGATCCCGAGCCCCATCGCCTGAACCCAGAGGAGAGAGCACCATGAGCGAAGCCGCGCTGGCCGAACGCCCGGCCACCAAGACCACGACCCCCCAGTTCAGCTTGAAGCCCCTGTGCTTCCGCCTCGGCGAAGAGGTGATCGGCCTGGACCTCACCCGTTGCGACGACATCAGCGATGACACCATCAAGGCCTTGTGGAATACGCTGTGCCACCGGGGAATCCTGCTGTTCCGCAAGCAGCACCTGAACCACGACCAGCACCTCGCGTTCACCCGACGTTTCGGTCCGCTCGCGAAGACCGGCCTGACCAGCCGTTATGCGCCCGACGGCTACCCCGACATCTTCACGGTGACCAACATCAGGAAGAACGGCGAACGCTCCGAGACCGAGAACGCGGCCCAGCAGTGGCACACCGACCAGACCTTCCTCGAGGTGCCGGCCCGGGCCTCGATGCTGCGCTGCGAGATCCCGCCGCAGAACGGCGGTGACACGATGTTCTGCAGCACTCATCACATCTACGAAGACCTGTCCGAAGGCCTGAAGAAGACGCTAGCACCGCTGCGCGCCTTCCACACCTTGTTCAGCCAGCGCTCGAAGGTGATGGCCGGCCGCAAGCCGCTGAGCGACGAGGAGATGTCGCGGGTGTACGGCGAACAGGGCGCGATGCAGCCCGTCGTCCTCACCCACCCCGAGACCGGGCGCAAGGTGCTCTACATCAACGAGCAGTGCGTCGACCACTTCGACGGCTGGACGGTGGAGGAAAGCGCCCCGCTCCTCGATTACCTCTACGCACAGATCCGGCACCCGATGTACCAGTATCGCCACCGCTGGTCGGCGGGCGACGTGGTGTTCTGGGACAACCGCTGCACGCAGCACTATGCGCCGCTGGACTACGACTTCGCCAACCGCGACGCGCCGCAGAACCACCGGCTGATGTTCCGCAGCACCCTGGCCTGAGGCCGCGCCCAGGTCATGGCCGGCACAAGTTTCAGCGCGCGGCCCCTGTCCTGGCAGACCGGCTCGGAGATCACCGGGCTGGATCTGAGCCGGGCGTATGAGATCGCGCAGGCCGACATCGACGCGCTCTGGCAGCTGCTGGGCGAGCGCGGCATCCTGCTGTTCCGCGACCAGCCGCTGGACAACGACCAGCACTTGGCCTTCACGCGCCGCCTGGGGCCGCTGGCCAAGACCGGGCTGCTCGGCAAGCACGCGCCGCCAGGCTACCCCGACCTGTTCCAGGTCACCAACATCAGGAGCGGGGGCGTGCGTTCCGAGACCGAGAACGCCGCCCAGCAGTGGCATTCCGACCAGGCCTTCCTGGCGGTGCCGGCGCGCGCCTCGCTGCTGCGCTGCGTGCATGCGCCCGCCCTGGGCGGCGACACCATGTTCGCCAACATGTACCAGGCCCATGACGCGCTCTCGCCGGGCCTGCGTGACATGCTGGCCGGCCTGCGCGCCTTCAACACGCTGTTCAGCACGCGCACCCTGGCGCGGCGCCGGCGCCGTCCGTTCGGCTCGATCGAGGAAGGCGAACTCGAACGCCAGGGCGGCACCTGGCACCCGGTGCTGCGCCGGCACGAGGACAGCGGCCGCATGGCGCTGTTCGTCAACGAGCAGATGACCGACCGCTTCGAAGGCTGGACCGTGGAGGACAGCGCGCCCCTGCTGGACCACCTGTTCGCGCTGGCCACGCGGCCCGCGCACCAGTATCGGCACCGCTGGCGGCCCGGCGACCTGATCATGTGGGACAACCGCTGCACCCAGCACTTCGCGCCGCTGGACTACGACTTCGCCAACCTCGACGCGCCCGAGAACCGGCGCCTGATGTTGCGCAGCACCTTGGCCTGAGGGCCGGACGGACCGAAGGGAGCAGGCATCCATGTTCGAAGGATTCGAGCGGCACGACATCGAGGTGGGCGAGGTGCGCATCCACTGCGTGAGTGGCGGCCGAGGTGATCCGGTGTTGTTGCTGCATGGCTACCCGCAGAACCTGGCCGAGTGGGCCCGGCTGGCGCCGCTGCTGGCCAGCGACCGGCGCGTGGTCTGCGCCGACCTGCGCGGCTACGGAGACTCGTCCAAGCCGCCGGGGCTGCCCGACCACTCCAACTACTCCTTCCGCACCATGGCGGCCGACCAGGTGGCGGTGATGCGCGCGCTCGGCCACGAGCGCTTCGACGTGGTCGGGCACGACCGCGGCGGCCGGGTGGCACACCGCATGGCGCTGGACTGGCCGGCCCAGGTGCGCTCGCTCGCCGTGCTCGACCTGGTGCCCACCTGGGCGCTGTACAACCAAGTCAACCGCCGCATCGCATCGACCTACTGGCAGTGGTACTTCCTGCCGCTGCCCGCGCCCTTCCCCGAGCGCCTGATTGGGGCCGACCCGGACTACTACTTCGAAAACTGCCTGGTGAGCGTCGGCGGCAAGGGGCTGGATCACTTCGACCCGGAGATGTTGGCCGAGTACCGGCGTTGCTGGCGCATGCCCGAGATGATCCACGCGTCCTGCTGCGACTACCGCGCCGGGCGCAGCATCGACCTCGCGCACGACGAGGCCGACCTGCACGTGCGCGTGAAGTGCCCGGTGTTCGCTCTTTGGGGCGCGGACGGCCTGATGTGCCAGCTGATGGACATCGAGGCCTCCTGGCGCGAGCGCTGCGAGCACCTGCGCGTGGGCACGGTGCCCGGCGGGCACTGGTTCCCGGAGCACGCAGCGCCGCAGACGGCGCAGGCGCTGCGCGCATTCTGGGCGGACAACCACAACCAAAGGGGAACGACATGACAGGACGATTCGAAGGCAAGGTGCTGCTCGCCACAGGCGGCGGCTCGGGATTGGCCGCGGCCGTGGCTCGGCGCTTCACGCGCGACGGCGGCCGCGTGGCACTGCTGGACATGCGCGGCGAGGCCGCGCGCGCGGTGGCGGCCGAACTGCCCGGCGCGATCGCGCTGGAGGTGGATGTGGCCAGCGAGGAAGGCATGCACGACGCGGTGGCCCAAGTGCACCGGCACTTCGGGCGCATCGACTGCGCCTTCTGCGCCGCCGGCCATGCCGACTTCGACCCGATCGAGAAGTGGACGCTAGAGCGCTGGAACCGCATGATGGCAGTGCACCTGGGGGGCACCTTTCTGGTGGTCAAGAACGTGCTGCCGATCATGCGCGCCCAGGGCGGGGGCTCGATCGTGAACGTGGCCTCCATCGCCGCGCTCACCGCGCAGCCGAACAATTCGGTCTATGGGGCGGCCAAGGCCGGCATCATCGGCTTCACGCAGCAGCTGGCCCAGGAAGCGGCGCCCTCGGTGCGCGTCAATGTGGTGGCACCTGGGCGCATCCGCACCGGCATGACCGTGCCCCTGTGGACGCAGCGGGCCGGAGGCGACCCGGTCAAGGGGGCCGAGCAGGCGGCCGCGCTGAACATGCTCAAGCGTACCGGCGAGCCCGACGACATCGCCGGTCCGGTGTGCTTCCTGTTCTCCGACGATGCCGCCTTCATGACCGGCAAGACGCTGGTGCCCGACGGCGGCGAGGTGCACATGAGCGTCTCCATGGTCACGCCCCCGGCGGCTGGGAGCTGAGGATGGGCGCGCAGACCGAGCTGCATGCCGAGTCGCGCGGGCGCGTCATGGCCATGGACTCGGCCTACGACGTGGTCCTGGCCAACCGCGGCCGCGACGTCGTCGTCAACGCCTCGTACTGCGGCGTGCTGCCGGCGCGATTCATCGCAGAGCAGCGCCCGCGGGGCGCCATCGGCGTCGATTGCGGCGTCGGGCCCGCCGGCGCCTCCATCGCCGGCCTGTGGTACCTGGAGGCGCTGCAGATTCCCGCCGCAGTGGCCGATGTGATGACGGTCAAGCTCGGCGACGGCGTCGACCTGCACACCCATGGCGTGGTCAGCCATGCCAACCAGCCGGCCCTGGACTGTGGCGTGCGCGCCGGCATGCCAGTGCGCGAGGCGGCGCTGCGCATGCTCGCTGCCGAGCCGTACGCGGCGCCGGCCGCGGCCAACGTGACCAACCGGCAGGTGATGGAGCAGGGGCCGGATGGTCGTCAGGTGGTGTGCACGGATTCCATCGCCTTCGGCTTGCCCGAGGACAGCCGCAACGTGCTGGTCACCGCCGGCCACACTGGCCGCAGCGCGGTGCCCTATCTGCTGCGCGTGCGGCCTTTCGGCTTCATCTGCTCCGACGGCGGAAAGGGCCGCGAGGACGCCGGCGTGGCCGGCCTGGCCATGGTCGAGTCCGAGGGTCTGGCCGGCGCCACCGTGGACGCGCGCCGTGCGCGCATGGGCGACGGCCTGAGCAGCTACCGCGACGGCGTGATCAGCGCGGTCAACGCGCTGGCGCTCGCCGCCGGCGTGCGCGTGGGCATGCCGGCCGCCCAGGCGGCCTCGCTGCTGCTGCGGCGACCGGGCTGAACCGCGCCGCCGACGGAATCACGAAGGGCCCGAGCACTGCAAGGCTGGGTCCACAGCCGCCGCGACGGTGCCGGCTGCGCGAGGTTTGCGCGGCCGACGAGGCCTGCGCGCCCATGCGCGGGCGCGCGACCGTGCAGGGCGACATGCTGGCCGAGTTCATCTGTTCGGCCTCGCAACCGGTTCTTCAGTCAGACTGCGTGTGAACCCCTATTGACGAATCGTCCATGTATATGGATAGTCGGACATAAATATATCTTTGTGCAACCTCCCAACCAACAGGAGACAAGTCCATATGCTCAAGACCAAGACCCTGGGTCAACTGGCCTTCGTGACTGGCGTGGCGCTGGCGTCCCAGGCGCTCATCGCGGCCGATCGCAAGATCGTCATCCTCCAGGCGCTCACCGGCGGGGCGGCCTTCGTCGGCGTGCCCGCCTCCGAGGGCATGCGCTTCGCGGCTGAGGAACTCAACGCGCGCAACTTCCTGCCCGACGGCGACAAGATCGTGGTCGAGGTGGCCGACAGCGCCTCGGCCCGCCCGCAGGCCATGGCGGCCATCACCCGCTACGCGGCCGATCCGAACGTGCTCTTCATCCTCGGCCCCACGACCGCGCCCGAGGCCATCCCCTCGGCCGGCGTGGCCAATGACGCCAAGATCGGGATGAAGGCCATGTCGAACGCGGTCGCGGTGATCAACGCCGGGCCCTGGAGCTTCATCTCCGCGCAGCCGCCGAGCATCACCATGCCGCAGCTGGGCGACTACGTGTTGGAGAAGGTCAAGCCACGCACCTGCGCCACGATCCGCTTCTCGGACAACGAGGCCTATGTCGACCTGGAGCGCCTGTTCGTCGAGTACACCGAGAAGAAGGGCCTGCGCTTCGTCGACCGCAGCGGCGTCAAGCAGGCCGACACGGATTTCTCGGCCATCGCCACCCGCATCGTTGCGGCCAAGCCCGACTGCGTCATGCTGTTCACGCTCGGCCCCTCGGGCGCCAACCTGGCGATCCAGCTCAAGCAGGCCGGCTTGCCCCCCAGCACTCGCCTGATCGGCCAGACGGGCCTGTCCTCGCCGCAGTTGGTGCAGATCGGCGGCGCGGCCGTCGAAGGGCTCGTCTTCAACTCTGACTGGACCCCGGGCGGCAACACCCCCGCAGCCCGGGCGTTTGCCGCCGCCTACAAGGCCAAGACCGGCAAGGACGCCGATAACTGGGCGGCACTGGGCTACAGCTACATGCAGGTCGTGGCGCATGCGGTCCGCGCCGCCTCGCCCAACCCCACACGCGAAAAGATCCGCGATGCGCTCACCCGCACCAAAGACGTGCCGGTGGTGGTCGGCACGGGCCGCTACAGCTACGAGAACCGCATCCCGGTCTACGGATCGGTGTTCCTGCAGGTCAAGGACGGCAAGTTCGTTCCAGCCCCCTGAACCTGATACAGCCGGGGTGGCCGGCGCGCGCGGGCGCGCGGCTGCCTCTGCCTGAAGGGAAGCCATGATTGCGCAGCAGGTTCTCAACGGTCTGGTCCTGGGCGGCGTGTATGCGCTGTTCGCCCTGGGCTTCACACTGATCTTCGGCATCCACCGCATCATGAACATGGCCCACGGGGCCGTGTTCATGTCCGGCGCCTTCATCGGCCTGTTCACGGTGCAGGCCGGCGTGCCGATCTGGGCCGCGCTGCCGGTGGCCATGATCGGCGCCGGCCTGGTGTCGATCATGATCGAGGTGATCGCCTTCAAGCCCCTGCGCAAGCTGGCGCTGGCCGATGCCGAGCTGGCCTCGATCATCTCCAGCATTGGCGCCGGCCTGATCGTGCTCAGCCTGGGCCAGTACGTCTCCAACACCCAGACCTTGCGCTTTCCCTTCGGCACCGTGCCGGTGGACGCGATCCAGTTGCTGGGCCTGCGCGTGACCATGCTGCAGCTGCTGATGCTGGGCGTGGCGCTGGTGCTGGTGGTGCTGCTGGCTTATTACCTCTACCGCACTCCGCAAGGGCGCCAGATCCGCGCCGTGGCGGGCAACTACCGCACGGCCCAGCTCCTGGGCGTCAATCCGGACGCGATCTTCTACCAGACATTCTTCATCTCCGGCGCGCTCGCCGGTGCGGCCGGCGTGATGGTGGGGCTGGCCTTCAACGCGGTGCAGTTCCTGATGGGCGAGCCCTTCCTGCTCAAGGCCTTCGTGGCCATCATCCTCGGCGGCATGGGCAGCATACCGGGCGCGCTGGTCGGGGCCATGGTGCTGGGCCTGTTCCAAACGCTCTCGGCCGCCTACCTGCCGGCCCTGCTGGTCGACGCCATGATCTTCCTGCTGCTGTTCATCATCCTGATGGTGCGCCCCGACGGACTCTTCGTGCAGACCGTCACCGAGTCGCCCACCCAGCGCGTCTAGAGGCTGTCCGACATGATGAGCTTCATTGCCCCACACCTGCCGCTGCTGGATCTGATCTGCATCGGCACCGGATACGCCCTCAGCCAGGCGATCGTCTTCCGCGCCGGCACCTTCTCGGTCGCCACCTCGGGCTTTGCCGCCTTGGGTGCCTACTGCGCCGCCATCCTGGTGGTCAAGCAGGGCTTCCATCCGGCGCTGGCCGTGGGTCTGGGCACGCTGCTCGGGCTCCTGGCCGGCCTGCTGCTGGCCGCCCCGCTGGCGCGATTGCGCGGCGTGTACCAGGCCATCGCCTCACTGGCCTTTGTCGAGATCCTGGTGGCGCTGATCCTGTTCTTCGAGGACCTCACCGGCGGCCCGCTGGGCTTCCACAGCATCCCCCGGGTGGTCCAGCCCTGGATGCTGGTGGTGGCCATGTTGCTGACCATGGCCATGCTGTACGTGCTGGGCAAGGGGGCGATCGGCCGCGCCTTCGAGGCCATGCGACAGGACCCGCCGGTGGCGGCGTCCCTGGGCGTCAACCCCACCAAATACCACGTGATCTCGTTCGCGCTCTCGGGCGCCATCGCCGGCCTGTTCGGCGGCCTGGACGCGCTCCGAAATTTCAGCCTCACGGCCGAGCAGTTCGGCTTCAGCATCCTGATTGCCACCCTGTCGGCGGTCGTTCTGGGCGGACGCCGCACGGTGGTCGGCCCGCTGGTGGGGGTGACGATCCTGGTGCTGCTGCCGGAGATCTTTCGGCCGCTGGCGCAGTACCGCCAGGCGATCTACGGCCTGCTGCTCGTGGTGGTGATGGCATTCCTGCCCTTCGGCGTGTATGACACGATCCGCCTGCGCATGCGCGATCGTCGCCTGGCGCGCGAGGCGCTGGCAGCAGCACCTTCCGGAGCACGCGCATGACCGCGTTGCGACTGCAAGGCGTCGGCAAGCGCTTCGGTGGGCTGCGGGCCGTGTCGCCGTTCGACATGTCGATCGAGCCCGGTCGCATCACCGGGCTTATCGGGCCCAACGGCGCGGGCAAGACCACGGTGGTGAACCTCATCACGGGCGTGTACAAGCTCAGCGAGGGTCGCATCATGTTCGGAGACCAGGACCTGAGCACGGCGCCGCGGCACGAGGTGGCCCGCGCCGGGCTGGCGCGCACCTACCAGACCATCCGGCTGCTGCCCGATGCCACCGTGGTGGAGAACGTGGTCATCGGCATGTACCGCCACCAGACCACCTCGCTGCTGGCGCAGATGTTCGGGCTGCCCTCGTCGCGCGCCGAGACGGCGCGCTTCCGGGCCGAGGCGCAGCTGCTGCTCGAGCGCTTCGGCATGACGCGCTACGCCAACTATCCCGCAGGCGCGCTGTCCTACGGAGACCAGCGCCGGGTGGAGATGATGCGCGCGCTGGCGCTCAAGCCCAAGGTGCTGCTGCTCGACGAACCCGTGGCCGGCATCAACGACGTCGAGGCGGAACGCCTGGGCGAGATCTTCCGCACGCTGGCCGATGAGGGCATGGCCGTGCTGCTGATCGAGCACAACATGCGCTTCGTCACGCGACTGTGCGACCACGTCTATGTGCTCGACAGCGGCCAGCTGATTGCGCAGGGCAGCGCGGCCGAGGTGGTCAGCAATCCGACCGTGATCAAGGCCTACCTGGGCGAGGCGATCGATGCTTGAGATCAGCAATCTGCACGCGGGCTATGGCGGCAACCAGGTGCTGCACGGCGTGTCGCTCAACGTGGCCGAGGGCGAGATGGTGGCGATCATCGGCCCTAACGGCGCAGGCAAATCCACGCTGCTCAACTGCATCAGCGGCCTCATCGCCGCGCGCCAGGGCTCCATCCGCCTGGGCGGGCAGGACATCACCGGCCTGGCGCCCTTCAAGGTCTCGCGCGCCGGTCTGCTGCAGGTGCCCGAAGGGCGGCAGATCCTGGCCGACCTCACGGTCGAGGAGAACCTGCAGCTGGGTCTGACGGCATTGCACGGCCGGCCGGCCACGCACGATCTGGCGCGCGTGCATGAGCTGTTCCCGATCCTGGCCGAGCGGCGCGCGCAACGCGCGGGCTCGCTCTCGGGCGGGCAGCAACAGATGCTGGCCATCGGGCGTGCGCTCATGGGGGCGCCGCGCCTGCTGCTGCTCGACGAGCCCAGCCTGGGCCTGTCGCCGCTGCTGGCGCAGACCGTACTCACGGCCCTGCGCGAACTCAACCGCAAGGGCCTGACCATCCTGCTGGTGGAGCAGAACGCGCGCCAGGCGCTGCGCTCCACCCACCGTGCCTACCTGATCGAGCAGGGGCGCGTGGTGCAGCACGGCGAGAGCAGCGTGCTGGCACAGGATCCCAACGTGATCGCGCACTACCTGGGCCAGGCCACGGAAGCCCCGAAGGCCGTCGCATGAGTTGCGAGTCGGTCAAGGCCCAAGTGCTGGAGGCCGTGCAGGGGCTGTTCTGTATCAAGGCCTTCGACCGAACCTTCTAGGACATTTGGCTGCGCGACATCGCGCTGCTCGATCTGCAGGCCCGGGTGCTGGAGTGCGAGACCCACGTCAGCACCAACCTGACCCTCCATCACGGCATTGACCACCAGCGGCCGGAGGTAGGCGCGTACATCGCCGAGGTCGCCGCGCTGCGTGTCACCCAGAACTGCATCGCGCGCACGGACGTGACGCTGCCGCAGGACGCGGCCGAGGCGCGGCGCTGCTGCGGCAGCGCCGCGCTCGCTCACGCTCGTGACTCAGGGCGCAGGGGTGAACTTGCCGTCCTTGATCGTGATGAGGATGGGCTCGTAGCCGGGCTCCCGGTCCACGCCGAAGCTGAAGTTGCCCCTGCCGCTGCCCAGGACCACCGGAACATTCTTCAGATTCACCAACGCATCAAGCAGCGTCTGCCGCGTGAGCGGCGTCTTGGCATTGATGATGGCCTGCCCGTACAGGCGGCCGATCGTGTAGCCCACAGCATTCCACTGGTCGGGCACCGCGTTGTAGCGCTTCTGGAAGTTGGCGACGAAGTTGCGAGCCAGGGCGTCGCTGCGGATTTCTGGGAAAGCGTCCGTGCCGACCAGCACCCCCTCCACCGCGCGTCCGCCGATGCGCAGGAAACTTGCCGAGGCCGCGGCATTGTTGGCCACGAAACGCACGCTGGCAGGAACTCCGGCCTGCTTGGACTGCAGGATGATGTTGGCCGCCGCCGCATCGTTCATCGTGATCATCACCACGTCGGGCTTCTGGGTGGCGATCTTGGTGCTCAGCGCCGAGAAGTCGGTCTCGGCCATCAGGGCCGACTCCTCAGCCATCAGCGTGACCTTGCCGTCCATCACCGAGCGCGCCACCTTCGATTGCGCTGCCGCGCCGTCGTTGTCCCGGCTGGCCACGGTCATGACCGTGCGCGGCTTGTAGGTCTCGAGCGTGTAACTGGTCAGCGCCGTCATCAAGGTGGCCGGCGAGTTCAGGATCCGGTTCGACCAAGGCCCGGCCTTGTTGACGGCCGTGGACACGGCGATGCCCAGCATGGGCACCTGCAACTGGTTCACCACGGGCGAGACGGCAAGCACCGTCGGGGACGCGCTCGGGCCCGCGATCGCCATCACCTTGTCGACGTTGACCAGCCTGTTGACCAAGGTGATGGACTGGTTGTTGTTGCTGCCGTCATCGGCAATGACCAGCTTGATGCTGCGCCCTGCGCCGAGTTCCTTGTTGGTGTTGATCTCGTCAACCGCATGTTGCAGCCCCTTCAGCGCTGCGGTGCCGACGAAGGCATAGGTGCCGGTCAGCGAGGCCGGAACACCGATCAGGATTTCCTGGGCCGACGCACCCAGCGTGGTCGCGCCCACAAGTGCGGCCATGGCGGAAAGACGAAACTTCATGAGGAGACCTCCTTCGAAAGTTAGAGCGAGTTGATTCTGCAGATTTCGATCGAAGATTGATCGGTGTTTGCCCTAGTCCGGACCGCGCGCCACCGCCCGCGTGCAGGTCTTGTACAGGGCCATGCGCTCCACCATAATCCTTCGAGATCACAGTGCGCCTGTCACCCGTTTCCATCTGCCCCCCTCGCCTCTGAACCGTGCTTGCCCAGCAGTTGCTCAACGGCCTCGTGATGGGCGGGGTGTACGCCCTGTTCGCGTTGGGCTTCACCCTCGTCTTCGGTATCCACCACCTGATGAACCTCGCGCATGGCGCGGTGTTCATGACCGGCGCCTTCGTCGCCTTGTACACAGTGCTCGCAGGCTGGCCGCTTTGGCTGGGATTCGTGTTCGCGCTGCTGGCATGCGGTCTGCTGTCGGTGCTGATCGAGTTGACCGCGTTCCGTCCGCTGCACAAGTCGGGGGAGGCCGAATTCGGGGCCATCGTCTCCACGCTCGGCGCAGACCTCATCATCGTCAGCATGGCCCAGAACATCTCGGCCAGCGAGGTCCTGCGGTTCCCGTTCGAAACCTTCCCGGTGAAGATCTTCGAGATCGCGGGCCTGCGGGTCTCGCTGCTGCAGCTGTTCATGTCCGTGTGCGCCTTCGCACTCATGCTGCTGCTGACCTACTACCTGTACCGTACCCCGCTGGGCACGCGGGTCCGCTCGGTCTCGGGCAACTACCGCGCCTCGGTGCTGTGCGGAGTGAATCCGAACATCGTCTACGCGCAGACCTTCTTCCTGTCAGGCGCGCTGGCCGGCGCTTCCGGGGTGCTGATCGGGCTGGCATTCAACTCCATCCAGTTTGCGATGGGCGAGCCCTTCCTGCTGCGCGGCTTCGTGGTGATCGTGCTGGGTGGCATGGGAAGCATCCCTGGTGCCATGGTGGCCGGTCTGCTGTTCGGCATGGTGCAGACGCTGACCTCGGCCTACCTGCCCGCGGGCCTGACTGACGCCATCATCTTCACGCTGCTGTTCCTGGTCCTGCTGATCCGGCCCAATGGGCTGTTCGGCATGCAATCGGCAGACATGATGCGGGCACAGCGATGAGAGCCGCTCACCGTCCGCTCACCGCGGCGCAGGTACGTAGCGATCGGAGCGCAGACCGTTGAGCGAGTTCCTCCTCACCTATCACCACCTGTTCAACGTGTTCCTGATCAGCTCGGGCTATGCGCTGAGCCAGTGGGTCGTCATGCGCGCGGGCGTGTTCTCGGTCGCCACGGCAGGTTTTGCCTCCATCGGTGGCTACACCGCAGCCCTGCTGACCATGCGCCTGGGCCTTCCTTACGGTTGGTCCTTGCTGGCAGGCAGCCTGCTGGGCGCTGCGGCTGGGCTGCTGCTGTCTTGGCCGCTGGGCCGGCTGCGCGGCGTGTTTCAAGCCATCGCCACGCTCGCCTTCGTGCAGGTGGTGTTGGCGCTGGCCTTGTTCTCCGAGGACCTCACCGGCGGCGCTGTCGGGCTGAACGCCATTCCGAATCTGGTTGGAACCTGGCAGACGCTGCTGGCGCTGCTCGCAGTGCTGTACCTGCTGATCAGTCTGAGCCGCACGCGTGTGGGTCGGGCTTTCGAGGCCATCCGCCAGAACGAGGCGGTGGCCAGTTCGCTCGGCGTGTCGGTGCGCTTCCATCAGGGCCTGGCCTTTGGCCTGAGCGGCGCGATCGCCGGGCTTTTCGGCGGGCTCGAAGCCCTCCAGAGCTTCACCCTCTTTCCGGGCACCTTCGGTTTTCCGCTGGTGATCGCCGTGTTGTCCTACGTGGTCCTCGGAGGCCGGCGCTCGGTGGCCGGGCCGCTGGTCGGGGCGGCGATCCTGCTGATCATCCCCGAGATCTCCCGGCCTCTGGCCGACTTCCGGCTCGCCTTCTACGGCACGGTGCTGATGCTGGTCATCGCGTTCATGCCGCGTGGCATCGTCGACACCGCAGTCCTGTATTGGCGGCGTCGCAAACGCATCGCCAGCGCGGATCAAGCAGCCTGACCGGCAGGTCCCGACTGCGCTCCACCGCCCAATTCCACTTCACCCGCACAGAGGGCCCTTGAACACCCTGGTGATCGACCACCTGAGCAAGCACTTCGGCGGCGTGGCGGCATTGAGCGACGTCAGCATGCAGGTGCCGCCTGGGCGTATCGTCGGCCTCATCGGTCCGAACGGCGCGGGCAAGACGACACTCATCAACTTGATCACCGGGCTGCTCACGGTGAGCTCGGGCCGCATCCGGTTCGGTGATCTCGACGTCACGCACGCCCCGGCGCATGTCGTGGCCCGCGCCGGTCTGGCGCGGACCTTCCAGAACATCCGCCTGCTCACCGAGGCATCGGTGGTCGACAACGTGATGATCGGCTTCTACAGACGCGAGCACAGCTCCAGCCTCGCCAGCCTGCTCGGCCTGCGAAGCGCGCATCGCGAAACCCGGGAGATCCGCGATCGCGCGCTGGCACTGCTGGACCGCTTCGAGATGCGTCATCTCGCCGACGAGGAGGCCGGCAGTCTGGCTTATGGCCATCAACGCCGCGTCGAGATGATGCGGGCCATGGCCTCCGACCCGTCGACAGTGCTCTTCGATGAGCCGGTGGCGGGCATGAACGACGTCGAGGCGGGTCAGCTCGGGGATATCTTCCGTGGTCTGGCGCTCGAGGGGCGGGGTGTGCTGCTCATCGAACACAACATCCGTTTCGTCACCCGCCTGTGCGATCACGTCTACGTGCTCGACAGCGGGCGGCTGATCGCCGAAGGCACGCCCGCGGAGGTGACGTCGCATCCCGACGTCATCACGGCCTACCTCGGCCAGCCCCGACGCAAGGAGGGCGGTTGATGGCATCGGACCTCGTTCTCGACGTGCGCGACCTGCAGGCCGCATACAACGGCGTACGCGCGCTGCGCGGTGTGGGGCTGAGCGTGCGCCAAGGGGAGTTCGTCGCCTTGATAGGCCCCAACGGCGCCGGCAAGTCGACGCTGCTCAACTGCCTCAGCGGCGTGCTGCGCCCCACGGGCGGCGCCATCGAGTACCGAGGCCGGCGCATCGACGGTCTGTCGCCCTGGCGCGTGGCCCATCTGGGCTTGCTGCAAGTTCCTGAAGGCCGTCAGGTCCTGCCCAACCTGACCGTACGGGAAAACCTGGCGCTGGGAACCGCGGCGTTGCGCGACCGCGCGCCGACCCACACCCTGCAGGACGTCGAACGGATGTTCCCCATCCTTGCCGAGCGGCGGGAGCAAAGGGCAGGGTCGCTCAGCGGCGGCCAGCAGCAGATGCTGGCCATCGGGCGCGCCCTGATGGGTGGACCGCAGTTGCTGCTGCTCGACGAACCCAGCCTCGGTCTGGCACCTCTGATCGTCTCCCAGGTCTTCGACGCGCTCCAGGCCCTCAACCGTGCCGGTCTGACCATCCTGCTGGTCGAGCAGAACGCCCGGCTCGCGCTGGAGGTGACCGACCGGGCTTACGTCATCGAGCAAGGTCAGGTCGTGGCCCAGGGCCGCAGCGCTGATCTCGGCAACGACCCGTCGGTCCTGGCGCACTACCTCGGGCAATCCTTGTCGGCGTCCTGACCCGGCCTCGACTGCTCATCCACCGGTCCCGACCCCCAGCTGATCCATACCCATGCCCCAACCCTACCCTGAATGCGCCTCCTTGCGGTACGAGCGCCCGGCCGATCGGGTGCTTCGCATCGTCATGTCGCGCGGCAAGATGAATGCGATGGACTTCGAGCTCCATCACGCGCTCACCACGATCTGGCAAGCGATCGAGGACGATGACACGGTCAGCGTCGCGATACTGACCGGCGAGGGCCGGGCGTTCTCCGCGGGCGGCGATTTCGACCTGGAGCGCAAGCTGGTCGAGGAGTTCGACTGGCGCGCCCGGATGTGGAAAGACGGGCGCAACCTCGTGCGCAACCTGATCCACTTCTCCAAGCCGCTGATCTCGGCCATCAACGGCCCCGCGGCAGGCGGCGGGCTGGCCGCCGCCTTGCTGGCCGACATCAGCATCGCGGCGCGTTCGGCCAAGCTCGTGGACGGCCACGTGCGTCTGGGCGTGGCTGCCGGCGACCACGCGGCCATCATCTGGCCCTTGCTGTGTGGCATGGCCAAGGCCAAATATCACCTCCTCTCGGGCGAGCCGCTCAACGGCGAGCAGGCCGAGCGCATCGGTCTCGTATCGCTGTGCGTGGACGACGACCGCCTGCAGCAGTGTGCCGTCGACACCGCCATTCGGCTGACCCAGGGTTCCCCCTCGGCGCTGCGGTGGACCAAGTTGTCGATGAACAACTGGCTGCAGATGGCCTGGCCCATCTTCGAGAACTCGCTGGCGCTCGAGATTCTGGGCTTCTCGGGCCCGGACGTCGTCGAAGGGCTCAAGGCCTACGAGGAACGGCGCCCTCCCCGCTTCGACCCGCACAGCCCGGTCTGACATGGGCGCGACTGTCTGGAACCAGGCGCTCAACTTCACCGGCCTGCAAGTGCTGGTGGTCGGGGGCAGCAGTGGCATCGGCAACGGCATTGCGCGCGCCTTCCTCGACCAGGGCGCGGAAGTCGAGGTCTGGGGCACGCGTGCGAACGCGCAGGACTACACAGGCGAACCGGGCTCGGACCTGACAGGTCTGCGCTACCGGCAGGTCGACGTCACCCGTCCGGAACAAGTGCGCCGGGATCCTCCACCGCCGGCCCTGGACGTTCTGGTGCTTTGCCAGGGAACGGTGGCCTATGGGCAGAAGGAATTCGAGTACGAGACCTTCCGCAGTGTGGTCGACCTCAACCTCAACAGCCTGATGCTGTGCGCAGCGCATTTCAAGCCCAGCCTGGTCGCGCGGCGGGGCGCCTTGATCACGGTATCGTCGGTCGGCGGCGTGCGTGCGACGCAGGGGAATCCGGCCTACGCGGCGTCCAAGGCCGGCGCCATCCATCTCACCAGCACCTTGGGTCAGGCCTGGGCGCGCGACGGTGTGCGCGTCAACGGCGTGGCCCCCGGGCTCGTCGAAACCAAGCTCACGCAGGTGACCGTGGCCCACCCGGAAAGGCTGGCACAACGTCTGAAGGGCATTCCGGTCGGTCGACTGGGAACGGTGCAGGACATGGCCGGCGCCTGCCTGTTCCTGGCCTCGCCGCTTGCGTCCTACATCCAGGGGCAGACGCTGCGCGTTGATGGGGGCCGCACACTGTGAGCATGCTGGCGCGGCCCGCAGCCCAGGTCGAGGACGTCATCGAGCCGCAATGGTCGGTGGTTGATCCTCACCACCATCTGTGGAATCGCGGCGGAGAGTGCTACGACCTGGCCGCATTCGAGGCCGAGGCAGCGGCCGGGCATCCTGTGCGCGCCAGTCTGTACGTGGAGTGCCAGAACCACTACCTCGAACAGGGGCCCGAGGCGCACCGCTGCGTCGGTGAGACCCGCTGGCTGGTTCAGGAACTCGAGCGCGCAGGAGCGCTCGGCGCGCCAACCGTGTGCCGCGGTCTCATCGCGCGCGCCGACCTCGCGCTCGGCGGGCATTTGCAAGCCGTGCTGGAGCAGCACCTGCAAGCCGGCGCTCACTGGGTCAAGGGTTGGCGCTTCTGCGCGGCCTGGGATCCCTCGCCGGCGATTCGCAGCCACTACCCCAGTGCGCCCGACATGTTCGAGCGCGACCCGACCGCTCACGGCCTCGACGCCGCGGCACGCACCGGGCTCGCGCTGGATCTGTGGGTCTATTTCCATCAGTTGCCGGCGGTGGCGCGGTGGCTGAGGCGACAGCCGGACGCGTTGATCGTGCTGGATCACTGTGGCGGCCCGATCGGACTGGGGGCTCACGCGGGCCGCCGCGACGAGGTCCTGGCCGAGTGGACTCAGGGCCTGCGGCAATTGGCGGGCCTGCCGCGCGTGCACCTCAAGTTCGGAGGGCTGGCCATGCCGTTGGCGGGCTTCGGTTGGCACCGATGGCCCGAAGCGCCAAACTCGCAGGCCTTGGCCGATGCGTGGCGGCCGTACTTCGACATCGCGCTGGACATGTTCGGGCCGGGACGGATGATGTTCGAGAGCAATTTCCCGGTCGACCGCAGCGGGTGTTCGCAGATCACCCTCTGGAACGCATTCAAGCGCCTGTGCTCGCCCTTGTCGATCGACGAGCGCAGGCAACTCCTGGGCGGGACCGCAAGCGATGTCTATCGCCTGCACTGAGCACCTTTGGCGCGCGAAGCGCTCTCCGCGGCCGCGGCGCAGCACGCGTAGAACGGTCTCAGGCGCTGCGCGTCAACAGGGCTGCGGCAGCCTCGGCTGCGGGCATGCCCTCGCGCACGCCCAGCTCACGGGCGAGGGTGTTGGCCGCGGTGATGACACCGTCCAGGTAAGTGCTCATGCCGTCGCCCATGCGCGCGCGACGCGCGTCCACGGTGGCGCCGGGGATGCCGTGCTCGGCGGTGATGTCCAGTCCGGCCATGCCCGAGTCCTCACGGCCCCGCCCGCCATCGGAGCACACGAAGCCGAAGGGCTGTACCTTCAGGATGTGACGCGCCCCGCTGCGGCCGGTGTGCCCCGCCGTGACGAGCACGTTGCGCTGGTCGGCCTCGGTGCCGAAGACGATGGAATCCAGCACGACCACCTGGTGTCCCTTGCCGTCATCGGCCATCACGCGCCGGTTCGTGACCTGGTAGGCCGAAGGCCGACCAGGCTCGCGCTCCAGCATGCACCGCGCGGCCTCGTGGGCCGGCATGCCGACCGTCACCCCGCAGTCGGCTGCCGGACGATTCAGAAAGCTGATGCGCCCATGGTGGTACACGTCCACGCCGTCGCCGAGGACGACACCCATGACATCGACGGTGGCCGCGGGGACGTTCAGCGCCTCGAAGTACCACAGGCCGGCGATGTTCCATCCCTGAGGGCCGACACCGCCATCGAAGCCGATAGCCGCCCGCGGCAGATGGTCAGCCATCAACCGTGCCGGCAACACCCCCAGGTAGGACGCGGTGACGAGCACGTCGCGGCCGCGGTTGTGCGGCAACACGTCGGCGGCACTGTCGATGGCGACGATATTCCCGTTCGCCGCCGTCACCATGATGTGCTGCAAGAAATCTTCCATCGGTCCTCGCCCCGTTTCGCACCTGTAGACAAGGGGCAGTTTATGCCCAAGCATCGCGGCCCGTGGCCGCCTCACACCCCGACCTGACCCCCACCTGAGGAGAAATCAAATGGCCACCCTCGAAGACCTGCAAAGACGCGTGGAGCAGCTCGAACACCGCTTCGAGATCTCCGAGCTGGTCAGCGCCTACGCCGTCGCATGCGACGAACACGACCTGCCGCGCCTGCGCTCGCTGTTCGCTCCTGACGCCGAGCTTGATTCGCCGAGCGGCCTGTTGAAGGCGCGTGGCATCGAAGAGATCATGGCGCTGTTCATCCGCCTGTTCAAGATCCGCGGGCCCGGCTACCACTGGACGCACGACCACTTCCTGTGCTTCGACACAACGAACCCGGACCGCGCCAGCGGCACGGTGCTCAGCCATGCCGAGACCTGCCCCGACAACGAGACCAGCGTCTCGGCCATGCGCTACAAGGACGACTATGTGCGTCACCAGGGTCGCTGGGTTTTCTCCAAGCGTGTCCTGAACTTCCTCTACTACGTGCCGGTCAAGGACTACGCACAATGCTTGACGGGCCCCTTCAGGGTGACGATGGGCGGGCGCAAGCTGCCGGGGGACTTCCCGGAAGGCCTCCAGGCGTGGCAGGATTTCGTGCGCGAACACGGTTCGGCCAAGTGACCAAAGGAGGAACCCATGCCGACGCAAGACCCCGAGGCCATGAGCCTGGTCAGGCGTGCCTTGGAGCACTACTGCAACAAGACCACGGACCAGGCGCCTGAAACGCTGAGCCAGCCCATCTCCGCATACATCGACCCGGCGCGGTTCCGGCATGAGGTCCAGGCCCTGTTCATGCGCCTGCCGCTGGCGCTGGCCATGAGCATCGAGTTGCCCACGCCCAAGAGCTACCGGGCGATGACAGTGATGGGCCTGCCCATCGTGCTGATCCGCGGTGAAGACTCCCGTGTGCGCGCCTTCCTCAACGCCTGCCGCCACCGCGGCGCCCTGCTCTGCCGCGATGGCCGTGGCACGCTCGAGCGCTTCGTCTGCCCCTACCACGCCTGGCAGTACGACCTGCGCGGGCGCCTGACGGGCCTGTACGGTGCCAGCACCTTCGGCGAGGTCAGCGCCGAGACGCACTCGATGACCGAACTCGCCTGCGAGGAGCGCGCCGGCCTGGTCTGGGCGGCCCTGACCCCCGGGGTCACCTTCGACATCGACGAGTGGCTGGGCGACTTC
This sequence comes from uncultured beta proteobacterium, assembly GCA_903876715.1. Lineage (GTDB taxonomy): Bacteria > Pseudomonadota > Gammaproteobacteria > Burkholderiales > Burkholderiaceae_C > Rubrivivax. The sequence continues at coordinate 27,958 of CAIRBF010000217.1, read as the reverse complement.
GTCAGGCCGCTGGAGGGGCTGCGGCTGGCGAATTGGCACCTCTATGAGCAGAGAGACATCCCGGGCCCCGGATGGAAGATCGCGTGGGAGGGCTACCTCGAGTCCTACCACCACAACACCGTGCACCCGAACACGGTGGGCAAGTTCACGATCGGCAACCTGACGCTGCACGATACCTTCGGCCCGCACCAGCGCATCGTGTTCGGTCGCCGGTCGCTGCCCGAGTTGCTGGAACAAGCACCCGAGCAATGGGAGCCCGACAAGCACATCCGGCGCATCCACCTCGGCTTCCCGAACCTGGCCGTCTCCGGCGTGCTGGGCGACCATTGCCTCGTCAGCCAGGTCTTCCCCGGACCGACGCCCGAGACCACGGTGACGCGTCAGTCCGTTCTCTCGGCGCGCGAGCCGTGCACCGAGGAGGAAAAGGCTGCGACCGAGGCCTTCAGCCAGATCGGGCTGAAGGCGGTCCGCGACGAGGACTACGTCATCGGCGCCGGCGTGCAATCGGCCATCCACAGCGGCGCCAACCAGGCGTTCACGATCGGGCGCAACGAGCCGGCGGTGCAGCACTTCCACCGGATGGTGGCGCGGTTCGCCGACAAGGCACGCGCTGCAGACACCGCGCGCTGACGCCGATGTCTGCCAAGCCGTTGTCGACCCCATCCCTCGAGGGCCTGGCGCGGCGGCGCCTGCCGCGCCCGATCTATGACTTCATCGCTGGCGGCGCCGGCGAGGAGTTCGCGCTGCGCGCCAACGCCCAGGCCTTCGCGTCGCTGCGGTGGGTCCCTCGCTCGTTCCAGGACTGCGTGCGCCGAAGCCCGAAGACGGAAGTCCTCGGGCAGGCTTACGACTTGCCGATCGGCGTCAGCGCCATGGGCCTGGGTGAGCTTGCCAGCCCGGGCACCGACGAGGCCTTGATGCGGATGGCCTTCGAGCGCCGTCTGCCCTACGTCCTGTCGACCGCCGCCAGCACCCGCATCGAGCAGTGCGTGCAGTGGTGCGGCGAGTTCGCCTGGTTCCAGATCTACCCGGTGGAGGACTTCTCGCACACCCGCCGCCTGATCGACCGGGCGCGCGCTTGCGGGGTGCGGCACCTGGTGCTCACGGTCGATGCAGCCCATCCAGGGCGTCGTCTGCGCGACCGACGCAACCGCTTCGGTCAATGGCCCTGGCACCACCCCCGGGCCTTGGCCGCCTACGTGACGCGTCCCTCATGGTGCTGGCGCATGTGGCGCGCCGGACTGCCGCGCATGGTCAACCTGGAGCCGCCCCCGGGCGAGGCGGCCGCCTGGTCCTCGCCCCAGTCCTTGATCGCATCGATGACGCGGGCGGAGCTGTCGTGGACAACGCTGCAGAAGGTGCGAGAGGCCTGGCCGCACCGGCTCGTCGTCAAGGGCGTGCTCGACCCCGATATCGCGCCGGCCTTGCGCGCGGCCGGGGTGGACGCGATCCAGTTGTCCAACCATGGCGCGCGCCAGCTCGGCTCGGTGGTCAGCCCGCTCGACGTCATCGGCGAGTTCCGCGCCCGCCTCGGACCGGACTACCCGCTGTTCCTGGACAGCGGCGTGCGTTCTGGAGAGGACGCAGCCAAGGCCTTGAGCCTCGGCGCCGACCTCGTCTTCGCCGGCCGCAGCTGGTTGTACGCGACCGCTGCGATGCGACCGCGGGACGGCGCGAAGCTGGCCGCCGACCTGCTGGCCGCCGAGCTCGACAGCGTGATGGCGCAGACCGGATGCGCCGATCTGGCTGGTCTTCGCAAGGTGCGGGTGATGCGGGTCGCCACCGCCGCCGCAGCCGCAGCCATCGCCGTCGTCGGTGACGCAGCATGAGCGCGCGGCAAGCGGCCAGAGACGGAGCAAGCCGCGCCCGTGCGGCCACAAGACCCGAGATTGACAGGGCATGGGGCCCAGCTTAAATTTCTAAGTATCCAGAATCGACGAGTTTCACCGTATCCACGGTGGCGACCGCATCACAACACGAAGACGCCCAAACGGGCGTGAGGAGGAGCCTTGGAACCCGGACTGAAGAACGCGCGCGTCATTGACGTGCATGCCCACCTCGTGCTCGCAGCGACGATGGGCGCGGCGGGTGACTTCGGCCCCTGGCTGGGCCAGGACGCCGATGGAACGCCCTATTTCCAGATCGGCACTACCTACCGCCTGCGCGGCGTGCGCTATGCGGGCGGGCCGTTCATGGACGTCGACCTGCGGCTGCGCCGCATGCAGGATCACGGCATCGATTTCCAGGTCGTGTCGCCGAATCCGCTGACCTACTTCCACTTCATCCCGGCTGCTGACGCCGCGCGCTTCTGCCGCGTCCACAACGACGCGATGGCCGCAGCCATCGCGCCTCATCCGCATCGCCTGGCTGGCTGGGCGGCACTGCCCATCCAGGACCCTGTGCAGGCGGCCGAGGAACTCGAGCGCGCCGTCAGGGAACTGGGGCTGCGCGGGGCTGCCTTTGGCACCGACTCCGTGCTGGCCCTGGACGACCCGCGCATGGATGTGGTGTACGCGAAGGCGGTAGATCTCGATGTGCCGATCTACATTCACCCCGGGTCTGCGGGCATCGACGGCCCCCCCGGCGACCCGGCGCTGCGCCGCTTCGACCTCGACATCGTGGCCGGGTATGCCGCGCAGGAGACGCTGGCCGTGGCCACGCTCATCTTCGGCGGCGTCCTGGACCGCCATCCCAAGCTCGACCTTTGCATCAGCCACGGGGGCGGCAACACCGCGCTGCTGATGGGCCGCATGGCGCGCGCCGCGCGCAAGCGCCCCTGGTCGCCCGCGAGTCTTCGGGCCGACGGCGCGTTCGAGGAAAGGCTCGCGCGGCTGTGGTTCGACACGCACATCGATCACCCTCAGATCCTGGAACTGCTCGCGCGCGCCGTGGGCACGGATCACCTCGTCTACGGCACCAACTTCGCGGGCTGGGACGAGCCCGACGACACCAGGGATCACGGCATGTCGGCCGCCGAGCAGGCGCGGCTGGCAGACAACGCCCGCCGCCTCCTGCGTGCCACGTAGGAGCCCCAAACCACGCCCCCCAGGAGCCCATTGATGACAGCCACACTCTTCGAGAATGCCTCCATCATCGACGGCACGGGCGCCGCCCCCTTCGCGGGCGCCGTGCTCGTGGAGTCCGACCGCATCACCGCGGTCGGCCCCGCGGCCGAGGAACGCGCCCGCGCGCTTCCTGGAGCAAGGCGCGTCGACCTCGCCGGCCAGACGCTGATGCCGGGTCTCATCGACGCGCACTGCCACCTGTCCTTCGATGATGCGAGTTCGAATTCCGAACTCTTTTTCCAACGCCGCCCCGGCCTGGCGGCCATCACCGCCCTGTACAACGCGCGCAAGCTCCTGCGCGCTGGCGTCACCGGCATCCTCGACCCCGATTCGGTCTTCGAGATCATGATCGACGTGCGCGACGCGCAGGAGGCCGGTCTGATCGAAGCCCCCCGCATCGCCAGCGGCTGCTACGCGCTCATCCCTGGCCTGGGCGGCACGGCCGGCGGTCTTATCCGTGACACCGGCATCACCGGCTACTACAGCGTCGTCAACGGACGCGACGAGATCATGGCCGAGGTGCGCAGGCAGATCAAGGTCGGCGCCGACTGGATCAAGGTCCATGTCTCCGGGGTCGCGCCGCGCTACGCGCACCTGGGCGAGAAATGCAGCTGGACACTGGAGGAACTGCAGCTCATCTGCGAGGTCGCGCACGACCTGGGCGTACCGGTGATGGGTCACTGCCGGGGGGACGTCGCGGTCCGCCGCGCCGTCCTCAGCGGCATGGACCTGCTCTTCCATGCCACGGGGATGCAGCCCGAGACGGTGGATCTGCTGATCGATCGCAAGACGCCCGTCTGCCCGGCCATGACCTTCCAGGCCAACCTGGTCGACCACGGCCCTGCGCTCGGAACCGCCCCGGCGCTGATCTCCCTGTTCGAGCGCGAGATCACCGATTCCGCCGATTCCATGCGGCGGTTGCACGCCGCCGGCGTGCCGCTGCTGTGCGGCAGCGAAGCAGGCTTCTCGATGGTGCCCTACGGGCATTGGCACCACCGCGAGATGGAGGTCTTCGTGCGTTACTTCGGCATGTCCAAGCTCGAGGCCATCACCTGCGCCACGCGCAATGGCGCTTTCGCCTTGAAGATGGAAGGACGAACCGGAGTGATCGCCGCAGGCATGAAGGCCGACCTGCTGTGCGTCCGCGGAGATCCTTCGGTCGACATCGGCGTGCTCGGTCACAGCGAGAACATCGCCTCGGTCTGGGTCGACGGCCGGGAGGTCGACCTTTCGCCTCCCCCGGCCCGCAAGCCACTGAAGGGCTGGACCGTGCCGTCGATGGGTGCCCGGCTGCCCAACCCTGGCATCGTCGACTCGCTTTGAACGCCGAAAGCCCCCCCATGCATTACGACCCCGTCAGGCTCGAGCTCGTCAAGAACGCGATGGGCTCGATCGTCGACGAGATGGTCCTGACGGTCGTGCGCATCGCCTTCTCGTCCATCATGAAGGACACGATGGACCTCTCCAGCGCCTTCTGCGACCGCCAGGGTCGCCTGATCGCGCAGGGCCTGAGCGTGCCTCTGCACCTGGGCTCCTTCCCTGACGCGATGGCGGCAGTGCGTGAGCGCTTCGGCGCCCAAGGCCTCGCCGACGGCGACGTGGTGATCCTCAACGATCCCTACCACGGCGGAATGCACCTGCCGGACATCTTCATGTTCAAGCCCGTCTTCTTCGACGGGGCGCTGCTCGGCTACGCGGTCATCGTGGCGCACCACAACGACGTCGGCGGGCGTGTGCCCGGCTCGAGCGCGGCCGACTCGACCGAGATCTTTCAGGAGGGCCTGCGCCTCGGTCCCGTGAAGCTGCACGACAGAGGGGTGGTGAACGAGGCGCTGCTGAGCACGATCCTGCTCAACGTGCGCGTGCCCGACACCGTGGCCGGCGACCTGGAAGCCCAGCTCGCAGCCTGTCGGATCGCCGAACGTGGCCTGGGTGAGTTGGCCGCGAGGTACGGTGTCGAAGAGCTTGAACGAGCCTTCGACGCCCTGCTCGACTACAGCGAGCGCTGCGCCCGCGCCGCCATCGCCGAACTGCCGGACGGGACCTACCGCTTCATCGACCATCTGGACGACGACGGCCTCCACCCCGACCGGCCGGTGCGCATCGAACTGGCCCTGACAGTGTCCGGCGAGGAGGTCACCGCCGATTTCGAGGGCACGTCCACCCAGGCCGCCGGCGCGATCAATGCCACGCTGTCGTTCACCAAATCGGCGGTGTATTTCGCGCTGCGCTCCATCGTGCGGGAGGATGTACCCAACAACGAAGGCTTCGTGCGGCCGATCCAGGTGCGCGCCCCACTGGGCACGGTGGTCAACCCCCGGCCGCCCGGCGCCTGTGCGGCGCGTGGGGTCACGGGTTTCCGTGTCATCGACACGATGTTCGGCGCCCTGGCCCAGGTCATCCCCGATCGTGTCCGTGCAGCGGGTGAAGGCGGCACGACCAGCTACAGCCTGGCCAGCCTCGACAGCCAGGGGCGCCTCGTTCTCTTCCGCGAGGCTGTGATGGGCGCCTGGGGTGCCGGGATGTCGTGGGATGGCGTCGACGGCGTGGCCAATCCGGCCGCCAACATCAGCAACGCGCCGGTCGAGCTGGTCGAACACCAGGCACCCGTGCTCGTCGAACGCTATGCCCTGGCTGCCGACAGCGGCGGGGCCGGCATGCGGCGGGGCGGCCTGGGCGTGGAGCGTCAGTTCCGGATCCTGGCCGAGAGCGCGTCGCTGCAACTGCGATCTGACCGCCGCCGCTACAGGCCCTATGGGATAGCGGGCGGGACGCCTGGGGCGCCATCCACCACCCAGATCTCGGGCCCCTCGGGCTGGGAGACTGCGCCCACGAAATTCGTGCGTCCCTTGAAGCACGATCAGGTCGTGCGCCACGTCACCGCCGGCGGTGGCGGCGCCGGCGACCCCTACACCCGCGCCCTGGCCGACGTGCTGCGTGACGTGCGCGACGGCAAGGTTTCGGTGGCGGCGGCTCGAGAGAGCTACGGCGTGGCGGTACTTGCGCATCCCTGGCGAGTCGACACCGCCGCCACCACCGCATTGCGGGCCCCGCGCGGTGAGTTTTCCAAGGACCCTGCATGATGGCTCTTCAGGTCGCTGCCGACATTGGCGGCACCTTCACCGATCTGGTCTTCCGTTTTCCCGACGGCACACTCGACAAACGCAAGGTCCCGACCACACCTGAAGACTTCGGACGCGCGATCGTGGAAGGCGTGGTCCGCTACCTGGCGCAGCGCGGCCTGGACGCGGCGGCGGTGACCGAGGTCCTCCATGCCACCACAGTGGCCACGAACGCCATCCTGGAGCGCAGCGGCTCGAAGGTAGCCCTGATCACGACCGAGGGCTTTCGTGACGTGCTGGAACTGCGGCGTATCCGTATCCCCCTGTCCTACGACCTGTCCTGGAAGAAGCCGGAGCCCATGGCGGCGCGCGAGTTCCGCTTCGAGGTTCGGGAGCGGATCGCTGCCGACGGCTCAGTCCTGGTGCCGCTCGAAGCGGACACACTCACCGCGGCCATCGACGCGATCCGTGAAGGCGGCATCGAGTCCGTGGCGGTCTGCTGCCTGCACGCCTACCGCAACCCCGCCCATGAGCAGGCGATCGGCGATGCGCTGCGGCGGGCCTTGCCGCACATGCCCTTGTCCCTGTCTCACGAGATCCTGCCCGAGGTGCGCGAGTTCGAGCGCACCAGCACGACCGTGGTCAATGCCTACGTGATGCCCCTGGTGCGGCGCTACCTTGATGACCTGCGCACCCGCTTCGCTGGTCAGGGCGTTCAGGCTCCCATCCTGGTGATGCAATCCGCGGGCGGCCTGATCAGCGCGCGTGCGGCCAGCCACAACGCCGTCACCATCATCGAGTCAGGGCCGGCGGCCGGCGTCGTCGCGGCCTCGCGCGTGGCACGGGCCAGCGGCTACCCGAACCTCCTCACCTTCGACATGGGGGGCACGACGAGCAAGGCCTCGATCATCGAGTCCGACACGGTGCTGCGCGCCAGCGAATACGAGGTGGGCTCCGAGATCTCGGTCTCGAGCCGCCTCGTCCGGGGCAGTGGCTACCTCTTGCGCATCCCTGTCATCGACATCTCGGAGGTGGGCGTCGGCGGGGGCTCCCTGGCCCGCGTCGACGACGCGGGCGCGCTGCGTGTAGGCCCCCGCAGCGCCGGCTCGGTGCCCGGCCCGGCATGCTACGGTCAGGGCAACGAGCATCCGACGGTCACCGACGCCAACCTTGTGCTCGGCTACCTGTCGGGCGGCTCACTGGCGGGCGGCGACCTCAGCGTCGACGTGGACCTCGCACGCCAGGCCGTGGAGCGTCACGTCTGCGCGCGCTCCGGGATTTCCTTGGAGGCCGCCGCGTGGGGCATCCACCTGGTGGCGAATTCCAACATCGTGCGCACCGTCAAGACGGTCTCGGTCGAGCGCGGGCGCGACCCGGCTGACTTCGCGCTGATGGCCTTCGGAGGATCGGGGCCGCTGCACGCGGCGGGGATCGCGCGCGAGTTGGGCGTCACCCAGGTCCTGATCCCGCCCTCGCCCGGCGTCTTCAGCGCCTTCGGCTTGCTGGCCGCGGAGATCGAGCAGCATGGCGCGCGCTCGGTACTGTGCTCCACCGCCCCCGAGGACGCCGCGCACATCGCCTCGGCCTTCTCGCAACTGCGCGAGGACATCCTGTCCCGGCTTGCCGCGGAGGGCATCGACCCCGCCGCGATCACGATCTCCGCCCAGGCAGACATCCGCTACAAGGGGCAGTCGGCCGAGATCACCGTGCCTTTCGACGACAGCCGTATCGAGGGCGAGAGCCTGCGCGCGCTGGAAGAGGCCTTCGAGGCCGAATACACCCGCACCTTCGGACACCGCGACCTCAGCCGGCGCTTCGAGTTCGTGACCGCCCGTGTCGTCGGCCGCGCTGCCCGCCAGCACCCCGCCCGGGAACGCTGGCTCCATGACCAGACGGACACCGCACGGAAGGCCGCGCCGCGCTCGGCCTACTTCGGGCCGCAGCACGGCTGGGTGCAGACACCGGTGCTCAGCCGTCAGGAGCTGACGGATGCCCCCACGTCGGGGCCGCTCCTCGTTTCGGAATACGACACCACGGTGGTGGTGCCGCCGGACTGCAGCGCTCGCCTGGACGCCAGCGGCAACATCGTCATCGACGTGCCTTCGGGCCGCAGGCGCTGAAAAGAGGCTCGGCCCGGGGCCAGCCCGGGCTGGCCCCGCTCATGACCGGCGCAGCGCCTCGCTCACCTGCTCGGCCGTCATGACACGCGCCATGCGCGGGAAGACGGACCGCAGGGCGTATTCGTGCGCCGCCAGCGGCACAGCGGTGCAGATGTCTTCGCACACGACCACGTTGTAGTCGCGGTCCCAGGCCTCACGCACCGTGTTTTCGACGCCCAGGTCGGTCGCGACCCCGCCCACGACCACGGTGGTGACGCCCAGGCAGCGCAGATGGAAGTCGAGCTCGGTGCCGAGGAAGGCGCTGCGCCGCTTCTTCACCAGGACGTAGTCCGAGGGCTGGGGGCGCAACTCGTCGACGAGTTCGGCGCCCGGCGTCCCGGCGATCAGCGAGCGCTGCTGCTTGGCCGGCACGGCCTTGCCTGCAACGACCAGCTCGGTCAGCTGGTTGACGACGTCGAGGTAATCGGGGCGCCGGACCACGGTGATGAAGAACACGGGCGCACCGGTGGCTCGCGCCACGTCCACGAGCCCGGCCACACGCGGCACGATACCCTGCTCCTGAACCTGGCGGAAGATCGCACCGTAGAACGGCCCCTGGTCGTTGCGAACGATGTCGTTCTGAAGGTCGATGAGGACCAGCGCGGTCCGCGCAGGCACCAGTGCGGGATCCAGGCGGGGGTCGGCACTGGTGGGGTTGGAAGTCATGCGAAAGTCCTTGTCTGCGGGGGGTGAGGGATGCAACAGGTCACTCGGCTCGGATGCCGGCGCCCACGAGGCCGCCGTCGATGACGAGCACCGTGCCGTTGATGTAGGAGGCGTCGTCGCAGAGCAGGAAGGCGATCGCCGCGGCGACCTCCTCCGGCTGGCCGAGCCGGCCTTGCGGGATTCTCTGCTCGCGCGCCGCACGGGCCGCGGGAGTCAACATCCGTGCCGCCAGCTCGGTGTCGATGGGGCCAGGCGAGACCGCATTGACGAGGATGCCATGCGGCGCGAGCTCGAAGGCCATCACGCGGGACATCGCGACCACGCCGCCCTTGCTCGCGGCGTAGGCAGCCTGGTGGCTGTTGGCCGTATGGGCCGCCAACGAAGCGACGTTGACGATGCGTCCGCCGCCATTTGCGACCATGTCCGCGGCAACCTCCTGGGCGACGACGAAGACACCGGTGAGGTTCACCGACAGCATGCGCTGCCAGTCCTCGTCGCGGATCTCCAGGAAGGGTGCAGGTCGGCCCCAGGCCGCGTTGTTGACCAGCATCTGCACCGGTGCGAAGCCTGCCTGACGCGCGTGGTCCAGGGCCCGGCGAACGTCAGCGCGCTGGCTCACGTCGGCCGCAAAGGCGATGGCCTCGCCCCCGCTGGCCCGGATGGCGTGCGCGGTGTCTTCGACACCAGCGCCTTCAAGGTCCAGCAGCACGAGCCGGGCGCCTTCCTGCGCGAGCCGCCGGGCAACGGCACGGCCGATGCCTCGGGCTGCCCCCGTGACGAGACCGGTACGGCCGCCCAACCGCCCCGGGACGGGCGGCGAGTGGGGGCCGGTCATGCCGCGACGGCGTCTTCTGCCGTGGCCAGGTGGTCGCGCATGCGGCGCAGGTCCATCAGCACCTGCCCCAGGCTGCCGAAGACCTTCTCGCGCGTCATCTCGCCCTGGTCGTTGAACCAGCACAAGGCGCCGGTCTGGTAGCAGAAGGACTTGCCCGCGGGAAAGCCTTCGAAGTCCTCGGCGGGAGTCGCGCGGATCCGGACCTGGGCGAAGACCACGTTCTGTTCCGGCCAGGCGAGCATGTTCTCGAACGGGCAATCGATCTCATAGCTGGAGAACTTGCGGAAGTAGTTCTCCCAGAGCTGCCCGACCGCTGCGCGCCCGTCGGCCGTCTTGGCCTTCTTCACGGGGTCGTCGGGGTAGTAGGGGCCGATCACCTCGTACTCGCAGTCGGCCGAGACCGTGTTCTTGATCCACTCGACATCGCGCTGCGCTTCGGCCTCGAAGTGCTCGCGCAGCAGTTCCTTCAGTTTCATCTCGGTGAGCACGTGATCTCTCCTTGTCATCGACGGTGGGGGGGGTGGAGCGCTTTCCAGCGCCTTGCTGTGCTGTGGCGGCACGGTGCCGCAAGGCCCGGCGGCATTCAACGCGGTCGATCTCCCTGCAGGGTGATCCTGTGCATGAGCCGCTTGAAGCCATGGTAATCATTGACCGGGTTGTGCTGGGTGCAGCGGTTGTCCCAGAAGGCCAGGGAGTGCTGGCGCCACACGAACCGGCAGGTGAACTCGACCTTGTTCTGGTGCTCGAACAGGAAGTCCAGCAGGGCGCGGCCCTCGGGCTCCGACAGGTCCTTGATGCTTGCCGTGTGCGCCACGTTGACGTACAAGGCCTTGCGGCCCGTCTCCGGGTGCGTGCGAACGAGGGGGTGTTCGCTGCGGTATTCGACCTGGGCCTGCTTGCCATCCGACTTGATGCGGTCCTCCCGCGTCTTCGAGACATCCGCCTTGGCCGAACTGTTGATCGCGATCAGGCCGTCGAGCATGCGCTGCATCGTGGCAGACAAGCTCTCCCAGGCGAGGTACTGATTCGAGAACAAGGTGTCGCCGCCGTAGGGCGGGACCTCGCGAGCGAGCAGCATCGAGCCCATCGGCGGCGTATCCAGGTAGGTCGTGTCCGAGTGCCAGATGCCGCCGAAATTCACGCGCTCATGCTCGAGCTTCTTGACCTCGATGATGCAGGGATGGCCTTCGATGCCCTTGACGAAGGGGTACTCCACCGGCTGCCCCATCGCCTGGGCAAAGCGCAGGAACTGCTCGGACGTCAGGTCCTGGTCACGCAGGAAGATGACCTGGTGGTCGAGCAGCGCCTGGCGGACCGCGCCAGCCTGCGACGGGTCGATCGGCTGCCGCAGGTCGATGCCCTCGATCTCAGCGCCGAGGGCTCCGGATATGCGTCGAATGTTCATGCGGCCCATGTCTGCAAACCTGTGGCCGAGGCTCCAGCCGCACAGGCCGATGCGCGCTCGGCTGGCGTCGCGGCGTCGCACCGGAAACTTATATCTCTATGGTACCGTCAACACAGGCCCTGGCAACAGTCCCTGAACGGTCAAGGCACATGTCAGCCCCGCCCCAAGCCCCACGATAAACTCGATCGACACGCCTGTGTCTTCCTCGATGACGACCACCGCAAGACTCGCGCACTTCGCCGCAACGCTGTCGATTTCCGACATCCCGCCCGCCGTTCGACAGCGCGCACTCGTGGCGATCATCGATGCCCTGGGAACCGTTTACGCGGGATTGGACGAGACATCGGTGCAACTGGTGCGCGCCCAGGCGCTGCGCGAGGCAGCCGCGGGGCGCTCCAGCCTGCTGGGCCTGGATCTCACGGCCTCGCCCGGCGCTGCGGCTCTGGCCAACGGCGCTGCCGCGCATGCGCTCGATTTCGACAACATCAGCCTGACGGTGAGCGGCTTCGTCGCCTCACCGTGCCTGTTCGCCTTGCTGGCACTTGCCGAAGCCTCCCAGCAAGCTGTGAGCGGCACGCAGGTCCTCGAGGCCTTCGTGGCAGGCTGGGAAGTGGAGGCCGCCATCGCAGCCGGCCTCGGTGTGGACCACTACGCCCGCGGCTGGCACTCCACCGCCACGCTGGGTCACTTCGGTGCCGCGGTGGCGGGCGCGCGCGTGATCGGGCTCGACGCCGAGCGCATCCGTTCAGCCCTGGGCATCGCCGCCTCCGAGGCGTCGGGCTTGCGCACCATGATCGGCAACATGACGAACCCTTTCCACGTCGGCAAGGCCGCGCGCAATGGCGTGACGGCTGCGCTGTTGGCCGCTGACGGGTTCCAGGCCGAGCCCGACGTGATCGAGCACTCGCACGGTGTGGCCGTGGCCTTCAACGGCAAGGGCAACTTCGACCTGGAGGCCATGACGAGCGGCCTCGGGTCGCGCTGGGATCTGCTGGATCCCGGCCTCGTGGTCAAGGTCTACCCCTGCTGCGGCCTGATCCACTCCGGCATCGACGCCACGCTCGCGCTGCGTCCGCAGGTCGACATCGGCGAGATCGAGCAGGTCATCGTCGCCGTGCACGCACTGGTGCCGCCGACCATGAAGTTCCCAAGGCCGCGCACCGGCTACGAGGCCAAGTTCTCGACGCCGTTCTGCATCGCCACGGCGCTGCTCGAAGGCGCGGTGCGCTTGGAGCACTTCACCGACGCACGCACGCTCGACCCCGCGATGCTCGCCCTGATGGACCGGGTGACGATGGTGGTCCACCCGTCCTTGACCGAGCCCTCGACCTTCCTGACGCAGGAGTTCACCGAGGTCACGGTGCGGCTGCGCGGCGACAGCGCGCGCACCCTGCGTGTCGACCGCATCGACAACCTCGGCAGCCGCGGCCGCCCGCTCGATGTCGAAGGCATCGCCCGCAAGTTTCATGACTGCGCGGGGCGCCATCCGCGCTGGCAGCGCCTGCACGAAGGACTGACGATGCTACGGGAACTCGAGCACGTCGAAGACATCCGCATACCCCTGGAGTTGTTGCGATGAACGAGTTCGCGGCGCGCTTGCGCTTGGACATGGCGGGCACCGGCCCGGTCGTGGCACCGGGCGTCTTCAGTCCCTTGGTGGGCAGGCTCGCCGCCGAGGCCGGCTTCAAGGCGATCTACCTCACAGGAGCCGGCGTCGCAGGCGGCGTCTACGGCCAGCCCGACCTCGGCGTGATCACCCACAGCGAGATGCTCGACGTCGCCCGCCGCACGGTGGAGGTGGCCCAGCTTCCGCTCATCTGCGATGCGGAAACGGGCTACGGCGGCGTGCTGAACGTGCGCCGCACCGTCAGAGACCTCGAAGCCGCAGGTGTCGCGGCGCTTCACCTGGAGGACCAGCAGTTCCCGCGCCGCTGCGGCTTCGTCGGCGGGCACCAGTTGGTGAGCATCGACGAGATGGTCACGCGCCTGAAGGCTGCGCTGGACGCGCGGCGGGACGGGCAGACCATCATCATCGCCCGCACGGAGATGTTCGGCGCCACGAACCTCGAGGACACCATCGAGCGCGCCTCGCGCTACCTCGAGGCGGGTGCCGACCTCGTCTTCTGCAACGGAGTGACGAGCGAGGAGCAGGCCGTGCGGCTGGCGCGCGAGATCCAGGGTCCGCAGCTCTACAACGTCTCCACCAGCGGTCTCAGCCCCCATCTGCACACCACGCGACTGCAGGAGCTGGGCTACCGGCTGGTGATCTACCCGGCCCATGCGCTGTTCATGGCGGTCAAGCAGATCGAGGCGATGTTCGCCGACCTGCGTGATCACGGCACGATCGAGCCCTGGCTGCCCCGGATGGTCAACTTCACCGAGTGGAAGCGGGTGTCCGGTGTGACCGCCAGCGAGGAGCTCGAACGGCGTTACGAGGCTCCACACGCCGGCCGCACGGATTGAGCCCCCCGGGCACCCCACAACGGCACGCGTCGCCCTTCCAAGACTTCACTGTTCACCACCCAGGCACTCCACGAGGATCGAAGCCATGGCATCCGAGAACACCCCCGTCACCAGCGCGTTCGACCTGTCGGCGCCTTTCATGCCCTCACGGCACGGCCAGGGCATGATCCAGAACGCCTATGTCGTGGCCGACATCGACCGCGCCATCGATCGTTGGCACGCCATGTGGGGCACGGGCCCCTTCATCGTGCGCAGGCACATCCAGATGCACGAGGTCTGGTACCGCGGAACGCCGACGAAGCTCGACATCTCGGCTGCCTTCGTACAGGCCGGCCCGGTGCAGATCGAGTTCATTTGTCAGCACGACGACTCGCCCTCGGCCTTTCGCGACGCATTCGCCCCGGGCGCCGAAGGCCTGCACCACGTGGCGATCATGCCCGAGGACTACCGCGCGACGGTGGACCGCTTCGTCGCGATGGGTTATCCCGTCGCCACCGAGCTTCGCACCCGCAGCGGGCGCGGCGCCTCGTTCATCGACACCCGGCCCTTGATGGGTCACATGGTCGAGATCTACCCCGTCAGCGACGGCGTGCTCGGCCTTTACCGGCGCGTGGCCGAAGAGGCCGCGCGCTGGGACGGGCACACGCTCAAGATCGAGCTTGACGGGGCGAGCTGAGCGGCGGGGCTGGGCGGCGGCGGCGCACCCAGCGCCAACGCGTGCCTGGGAAGCCGTCCGTGAACGAGATCTGGACCCGCCGTTGCGCGATCAACCACACATCCTCGACCAGCTGCAGGCGGTCGACGTAGCGCAGGCACAGCACCTCCTGCACGCCGTCGTCGCGCTCGTGCCAAGCCGTGACATAGGTCGTCGCCATGGCCGACTCCCGGCGCAGGGTGACCGCCACCTGGCCGATTTGGTGATGGGTGCGTCTGAACGCAGCCTGCCCGCGCTCGATGCGTGCCGCGATGGCCTCCCGTCCCTGGATCAAGCCGCCGCGGCCCGGGCCGTAGTCGGCCGTTGCATCGGCAGTGAAGCATGCCGCTACGCCCTCGATGTCGTATTCGTCGAGGCAGATGCAATAGCGGGCGAGGGTCTGCATGATCCTGCGCTCCAGCAGCAGCGAGCGCAGGTCGGATTCCTGTTCGGACGTCGGCATGTCGGACCTTCGGTTGTCGCGGCCATCGTACCCTTCACGCCGCGGCGCGCGCTTCGCCTGAACGCGCGGCGACTTCCCTCGCCCTCATTTCGGATCCCTCTTGGCAGGTAGCGATGCTGTTCTCGCCCTTGAAGCTCGGGTCTCTGACCCTCAGGAACCGGGTGGCGATGGCGCCCATGACGCGCGAGGCCGCGCGCGACGGCGTGCCCACCGATGAGATGGCGGCCTACTATGCCCGCCGCGCCGAAGGGGGCGTCGGGCTCGTCATCACCGAAGGCACGCCACCCGACGCCGAAGGCAGCTTCGGCAGCACCGTGCCGCGCTTCCACGGCGACGAGGCCCTGGAAGGATGGCGCCGAGTCGTGGACGCCGTGCACCGGCATGGCGCGGCGATCTTCCCGCAGCTCTGGCATGTCGGGGCGTTCTCGCCGTCCATGATCGGCATGCGCGACAGCCTGGCGCCCGAATTGACCCGCCTCAGCCCGTCCGGGCTTGCGGCTCCCGGACGCCCATTCGGCCAGGCGATGACCACCGCACAGATCGACCGCACGCTGGCTGCCTTCGCCCAGGCCGCGCGCTCGGCGCGTGACATCGGGTTCGATGGCGTGGAGATCCATGGCGCGCACGGCTACCTGCCCGATCAGTTCCTGTGGGCACCCACCAACCTGCGCGCCGACCACTACGGCGGCGGGCTGGCCCACCGCACCCGCTTCGCCTGCGATCTGGTGGCAGCCATCAAGGCTGAGGCCGGCTCCGCTTTCCCGGTGTCGTTCCGTATCTCCCAGTGGAAGCAGTTGGACTTCTCGGCGCGCATCGCCGACACACCGCAGGAGCTCGGGATCATCGTGCAGGGCCTCGCGCGGGCCGGCGTGGACCTGTTCCACTGTTCCACGCGTCGATTCTGGGAACCGGAGTTCGAAGGCGACCCGCGCAATCTCGCGGCCTGGGTGCGCACCCTGTCAGGCCGGCCCACGATGACCGTGGGGTCGGTGACCCTGGGCACAGACTTCAAGGAGCCCACGGGCAAGGTGCATGCGGCTGTCGCGCGCGATCACCTGGCCCTGCTCGAACAAGGCCTGGGCAGCGGGCAGTACGACCTGGTCGCCATCGGCCGCGCCCTGCTGAGCAATCCGGACTGGGTCCGGCGGGTTCGTGACGGGCGTGCCGACGACCTCGTGGCCTTCGACAAGTCGGTGCTGGACAGGCTCGTCTGACGCCACCCGAGGAACTCCCCCATGAGCCCAGAGCAGCACATCATCCAGAACGCCTATGTCGTCGACGACCTGGACGCAGCCATCGCCCGTTGGCACGCCGTCTGCGGCATCGGCCCGTTCTTCGTGCGCAGGCACCTTCAGCTTGCCGAGGTCCGCTACCGGGGTCGCGCGGCGCGCCTGGACTTCTCGGCGGCCTATGTGCAGGCCGGACCCGTCATGGTCGAACTCGTCCAGCAGCACGACGCCGAGCCCTCGGCCTTCCGGGACATGTTCGGGCCGGGCCAGCAAGGCTTTCACCACGTCGCGGTCGTGCCCACGGACTACCAGGCCCTGCTGGCTCACTATGAAGCGCAGGGATGCGCTGTGGCCATGGAGCTGCGCACGTCGTCCGGCCGGGGCGCCGCGTACGTCGACACGCGCAATCTGGTCGGCCACATGACCGAGGTCTACCTGCCGACCGAAGGACTGGCGGCGGTGTACCAGGAGGTGGCGATGGCCGCAGCGCGCTGGGACGGCAGGCAACTCGTGATCGAGGTCGATGCCGGCCGATGAATGCCATCCACGCGACCGCAGGCGTGGCGAGATGTTTTGGCCTTAGGATCGAATCGTCAAGCCGGACACCGGCTGCGGTTCAATGTGAACGGCCCCCGGGGGCCCGATGTCGGAGGGGTGAATGTCCGTCGAAGTCGTGACCAGGTACAAGGAGGCCGACGAGATCCTGCGTCAGCCGTCGCTCAGGCAGGCCTTGTACGAGGAAGGCGCGATCCTGATGAAGGACGTCCTCGTCAACCTGTTCGGTGAAGAGCACGCGCAGCGCCGCCACCTGGCGCAGAAGTTGTTCCGCCGGGACTACTTCCGCAATTACGAGCGCAACATCTTTCCGCAGACGATCCAGGAGACGCTGCGCCCCTTCGTCGAGGCGGGCGGCGGCGACCTGTCCGACTTCGGCTACCGCGTGCTGATGAACCTCACGGCCGACGCCTCGGGCATAGACCGGCCGTTGCGTACCCCGCAGGAGACGGCGACCCTGCTGCGCATGATCCGCTCCTTCAGCAAGGCCGCGACGCTCGGACAGTTGACCGTGGGCGACAAGGGCGCCATCCGCAAGGAGATCGTCGACACGCTGGAAGAGTTCGACGCCGCGTTCTTCAGCCCTTCGGAGGCGCGCCGAAGGGCGCTGCTGGACGCGGTGGACCGCGGCGAGATCGCCGAAACCGCGTTGCCTCGTGATCTGCTGACCATCCTGATGCGCAACGAGGACAAGATCGACCTGCCGCGCGACAAGATGCTCAAGGAGACGGCTTACTTCCTGTTCGTGGGCGCCCTGTCGACCACACACGCCCTGACCCATGCGCTGCACCATGTGTTCACCTGGCGCGCGGAGCAGCCGCAGGACGAGCCGCTGTTGATGCATGAGCCCTGGTTCCTGCAGCGCTGCATCTGGGAAAGCCTGCGACTGCATCCCCCCACGCCGGAACTGAGCAGGCGCCTGACCTGTCCGGTGCACGTGAAGAGCCGGCAGGAGGCGCTGGACGCCGATCAATTGCTGGTCGACATGTTCAAGGTCAACCAGGACCCCGCCATGTTCGGCCCTGAAGCCGGGCGCTTCGACCCACACCGGGCAGACCCACCCCAGGGCTGGCTCTACGGCATCACCTTCGGGCTGGGGACGCACGCCTGCCTGGGACGCATCCTCGTGGCAGGGACGCCGATCAAGCGGGACAGCGATCTCGCCGAGGCCGAGTACGGCAACATGTATCTGGTCATCCGCGCCCTGCTCGATCACGGCGCCCGACCGGACCCCGATCGTCCCGCAGAAATGGACACGTCGAACACCCGACGCAACTGGCTGACCTACCCATTTCTGCTGGACCGGGGCTGACGCACGCGCAGCCCCGGCTGAAGAGGCGGCCACCCTCTCGGGTAACCGCACTCTGCATCACTTCGTGGCCTGGATCTGCTCGTAGACGCCCTCGCCCCATACCTTCGGGGCAAACTGCTTCCAGACGTCCTTGGTGGCTTCCTGGAACGGGCCCACCGGGGGACGCGCCACGGCCACGCCGTTCTTGCGGAACACCTCGGCCAGATCAGCCTGCTTGGCCCATTCTTTCTGAGTGATCTCGGCCGCGACCTCGCGCCAGCTGTCACGCATGATCTTCTGCGTTGCCGGCGTCATGCGATTCCAGATGTCGTTGTTGATGATCGTGTTGGTGATGTTGAACACCCACTCGACCAGGGCCAGGTTCTTGGCCACTTCCCAGTGCTTGTTGTCGGCCATGTAGGCCAGGGGACCTTCCCAGCCGTCGGCCGTGCCCTGCTGCAGCGCGGTGTAGAGCTCGGGGGCGGCGATGACGACCGGGCTGGCTCCCAGCGCACGCAGCGAGGCGACGATGGTCGGGATCTCCGGGGCGCGGATCTTCATGCCGCGCGCGTCCGCCGGGCTGTTGAGCATGCGCTTATTGGTCAGGAACACGCGCGAGCCGTTGATCAGGTAGCCGATCTGCCGCACGCCCGTCTGCTTGAAGAAGTCGTCCTGCCACTTGGCGCCGACCGGACCGTTGACCACCTTCTGGGCATGATCGAGGTCGCGGAAGATGAAGGGCATGAACAGCAGGTCGTAAATGGCCGAACCGGTGGCGCCGATGGACCCCATGCCGACCGTGCCCAGCTTGACGCCGTCCATGATCTGGCGTTCACCGCCGAGCTGGCTGCAGCAGAAGACTTCGATCTGGACCTTGCCGCCCGTGCGCTCGCCGACGAGCTTGGCGAACTTGGTGATGCCGTCGAGGTAGATGCCCGGCTGCTGGACGGTGGCGAAGCGGAACTTCACGTCTTGCTGCTGCTGGGCCACGGCAGGTGTCATCGCCGCAACGGCAAGGGCCGGCAAGGCCCAGCGACCGAGCGTCTGCAGGACGCCTCTTCTGAGAATGGAGGAGATGGAGTGCGACATGGTGTCTCCGGGGTGGTTGAGGGACTTCGACGAAAGCAGCCGCTGGGCGGCGTGAGGCCGGCACCCAGGCTCGGGCGCCGGCCGGGGAACTCATCGCGCTGCGGCGGTCAACGGAAAAGCATCTGCGGGATCCACAGCACGATCTTGGGGATGTAGGTGATCAACAGCAGCACGAGGATCAGAATCCAGATGAACCCCATGCTCTCCCTGGCCACTCGCAGCACAGGAACCCTGGCCATCGCCGCCGTGACAAAGATGTTGACCCCCACCGGTGGCGTCAGGGAACCGATCATGAGGTTCAGGACCACCACGACACCGAAGTGCACCGGGTCGATACCCAACTGAGCCGCCACCGGGTACAGGATGGGGACGGTCAGGATCATGATCGGGATCGGCTCCATCACCGTGCCCAGGATAAGCAGCACGATGTTGACGATGAGCAGAAAGACCCACGGCTCCCGCGTGAACTGGGTGAGCGCGCCACCCAGGATCTTGCCCAGGCCTTCGGCGGTCGTGATCCATCCGAACAGCTGCGCCGCGGCCACTGTCACCATCACGGCGGCCGAGGTCATCGCCACGGTTGCGAAGATGTCGACCAGGTCCGCCCAACGGATCTCGCGGTAGATGAAGACCCCGAGCACGAAGGCGTAGACCACCGCGATGACCGAGGCCTCGGTCGGCGTGGCGAAGCCGCTGAGGATGGCACCGAGAACGATCACCGGCATGCCCAGGGCCAAGGTGGCCTCACGGCTGGCCTTCAGGAAGGCAGGCACGGTCGTCCGCGGCTCGAGCGGCAAGTTGAGCTTGCGAGCCTGCCGGTACACCACGATCATCATCGCCACGCCCATCAACAGCCCGGGGATGATGCCGGCGGCGAACAACTGGCCGACGGAGACACTCACCATCGACCCGAGCACGACGAACATCAGGCTCGGCGGGATGATCGGGCCGATGCAAGCAGCCGCCGCGATGACCGCCGCCGCGTACTCGGGCTTGTAGCCCCGCTTGACCATGCCGGGGATCAGCACCGACCCGGTGGAGGCCGCGTCAGCCACGGCACTGCCGCTCATACCGGCCATGATCACGTTCGTGACGATGGACACCTGGGCCAGACCACCACGGATGTGGCCGACGAGCACGCCCGCGAAATTGACAAGGCGGGTGGTCACCCCTCCCCGGGTCATCAACTCGCCGGCGAGCAGGAACATCGGCACCGCGAGCAGCGGAAAAGAGTCGACACCGCCGACCAACTGCTGAGGGATGAGCGTCAGGGGCAGCGGCATGTCCCCGGTGCGCGTGGCCAGCAGGTAGATCAGGCTGGCCCCCCCCATGGCGGTGAAAAGGTCCAGCCCGATGACCAGCAGGATGACGAATGCGATGAACAAGAGTCCCAACATGTCGTCAACTCCTCAAGCCTGACCGGCGCGGCCCTGCCGCATCGAACGCAGGTAGCGCCACAGGTGCAGCAATTCGTACAACAGCATCAGGCTGCAGCCGATCGGAACCGCCGCAAAGAACCAGGCCTTCGACAGGAAGGGCAAGGCCGTCAGCGGCTGGAACGCGAGGCTGGGCAGCAGGATCGCGCTCTGGTAGACGACGAAGATCAGGAAGGTGATGGAAAGGATGTGGATGAGGACCTGCATCCAAGCCTGTGCCGCAGCCGGCAGCAGCTTGACCGCCGCGTCGATCCGCAAGTGGGCGTTCTTGGCCACGGCGAGAGCAGCGCCGATGAACGTGGCGTAAACGAAGGCGGTTCGCCCCAATTCCTCCGTCCATTCCGGTGGATTTTGCAGCGCGTAGCGGCCAAGGACCTGAATGAACAGGAACACGACCATCGCCGCGAGCAGGAAGGCGCAGACGTATTCGAGCAGCCGCGTGCCCTTGCCCGAGATCGGGGATGCGCCCATGGCGGTGGGCGGTTGTGGAGTCCCTTGGGTCATGGGAGGGCCTCGATGCCTGCCGCAGGCGCTGCGTTGCTGATTGTCTTGTGCATGTAACGAAAGCCTTGCTTCAGAACGGCGACTTGCCGAGGGACAGTCCGCCGTCGATGACGATCGCCTGGCCCGTGAACCACTCGGCGCGAATGCAGTAGTCCACCGACTCGGCGACTTCTTCGGGGGTGCCGACCCGCTCGAGCACGTGGTAAGGCGCGATCGCCTGCATGCGGCGGTCGTGCTCGTCCTGCGTGAACAGGCCGGCTCGGATGTTCAGGTCGGTCGGCACAGCGCCGGGCACGACACAGTTCACACGGATCTGCTGCGGCCCGAGCTCGGCGGCGACCACCTTGGTGATCGCCTCGAGGGCCCCCTTGGTGGCGGCATAGGGGGACGCGCCCGGGTAAGCCCGCCGCGTATGGACCGAGCCGAAATACACGACAGCCCCTCGACGCGCGCTCAGGTGCGGTACTGCCAGCCCGGTGAGCTGCATGGCGGCGACGACGTTGACATGGAAGACGTCAAGCAGTTCGGCCTCCGACAAGCCTGTGATCGGACCACGCAGCATGTTCGCCGCGCCGTTGATGAGCGCGTCGAGACCGCCCCCGTGCGCCACGGCAGCATCAACCACACGACGGCGGTCCTCGTCGCGAGCGATGTCCGCCTGCACTGCCAGGCAGGCCGGCCCCAGCTGACCGGCCACCTCGTCCAGCCGGTCCTGCCGCCGACCGCAGATCGTGACGCGCGCACCCCGCTCGACGAAATAGCGCGCGGTGCCCGCGCCGATGCCCGTGCCTCCGCCCGTGATCAACAACGACATCCCTTCGATGGGTCTCATCAATTCGTCCTCGTCTCTTCATGCCGCGCACTGCGGCTGCAATCCAGGAGCCAGCCAACTGCCTGCTCGAGCGCCCGCTCATGAGCCGGCGTGCGCAGGCTGCGCTCGTCGTGTCCCAGTGCCCCGTAGCACACCGTGGCCGGTCCGTGCCGGCGTAGCCACCAGGCTGGCATCCAGCGGCCATCCGAGGCGCAGGCGTGCGCGAGCACCTCCACATCTGCCCCCATGTCGAGATCCCCGTATACCTCGTCGACCAGCTCGAAGTCGTCCACGCCGGCCATCAGGGGGTGGTCCTTGCGGTCGATGCGCGCCTGAACCGGACCCAGCGGGGGGTGGGCAGAACGGCCCCAAACCCACCGGCCACCGAGCATGTCCCCCCAGCCCGGCCAGTCGCCGAAGGAGATCGAGGCGGCATGCACCCCCAGCAAGGCACCGCCCGACGCAACATGGTCCTCGATCGCCTGCCGAGCGGCGGGGCTGATGCGGTATGCCCAACGCTCTCGATGCGGGGCGTATCGCTCATGGTTGTCCATCGGCCAGCGCAGGGCGCTGACGACGAGCAGGTCGTGCCGCCGACTGGCGAGCACGCTGCAACCCGCGTCGATGTCCTCGCTGGTGTGGGCCTCGATACCCAGTCGCGTCCACAACGCCGACCAGAACGCCTGAGTGGCTTCGGCTGGATGGTGCAAGCCACCCAAGAGATGGACGACGCGGGCGGGCGGCATGGGATTCATCGGCGACTTCAAGTCCGTGCCGGCTCGCGCGGCAGCTGCAGCAGCAGGCTGGAGACCACACCGCCGTCCACGACGAGCTCGTGTCCGTTCACGTAGGACGCCTCGTCGCTGGCCAGGAACATCACCGCTTCTGCCACGTCGGCTGCGGTGCCCAGCCGGCGCAGCGGCACGGCACGGCTGCGCAAGTCGCGCACCGCGGGATTGGCGAAGAACGGCGCCGAGATGCCGGCATCGATGAAGCCGGGCGCGACCGCATTGACACGCAGTCCGAGCGGCCCCCACTCCAGCGCCATCTGCTCGGTCAGGCGCGCCAGGCCGGCCTTGGCCGCCGGGTAGGCGCCGGCGTTGGGCCCTGGGTTGATGGAATTGATCGAGGTGATGTTGACGATGTTCCCCAGGCCGCGTGCGCTCATGCGCCGCGCGCAAGCACGGGCGACGATGAAACAGGACAGCAAGTTCACGCGCAGAACGAGTTCGAACTGGTCCAGTGGCATGTCCATCAGGGGACCAAACCGCCCGATGCCCGCGTTGTTCACCACCAGCGCAGGCGCCTCACCCAAGCGGTCGAGCAGCGACTCGACCTGGGCTTCGTCGGTCACATCGACGCATTCCGCACGCGCGCCGTCGAAACGGCTGGCCACGCGCTGGGCCGCCTCCATGCTCTGGTCGACCACCGCCACGCGGTAGCCACGCCTGGCCGCGCACTCGCACACGGCCTCGCCGATGCCGCCACCGCCGCCGGTGACCAGGGCCCATTCAGCCATCTAGACTTCTCCAATGTGAACTGTGAACGCTGCATCGGCGGGTGTTCACCGGCCGAGCAGCAAGGGATAGGACGCCCAGTTGTTGCGCACCGTCGAGCGATCGACCACACCTGGGCGCTGTGGATCGGGACGGGCCCCGCAGCGCAGCAGGTCTCTTGCGATGAGCGTCACGGTGCCCCACTGATGCCGCGCCGCATCCGTATCCCGCCTGGGCAGCATACCTGCCGCCAGATTCAAGCCGATGCACGCGTGCATGCCCATGCCGAAAGACAGGCCATAGGGGCTGGCCCCCTCCGGCGCCGGCCGGTGGGGGTTGTACTGCGCGGCGTCAGGACCGAAGACGCCGGTGTCCCGATTGGCCGACATCAAATCTACGGACACGACATCCTCGGGCTCGGCTGCCCCGCCTCCGGGCAGGTGCACGGGACACACCGGACGGCGGCCTGCCGTCGGGCTCGACGGATGCAAGCGCATGCTCTCGTGGATGCTGCGCTGCAGGAAGAGCATGTCTTCCTCGTAGCGCGCGGCGTCCTGCGGATGCTGCTCACGCCAGACGAAGATCTCGTGCATGGCGTGCGTCAGGGTGTGGATGGACGTGAACGCACCGGCGAGCAAGAAGAAGCCGATCTCCTTCATCAGTACGTCGTGCGACAGCGGGTGCTCGGCCTCGTGCCGCATCAGCTCGGTGAGCACGTCGCGCGGCAGTTCGGCTTCGCTGCATCGCCCTGCGGCATGCTCGTCGAGCAGGCGGCGTCGACGTGACATCGAGGGGCGGAAGAAGGCCATGTCGAACTCATCGAGCGCGGCGCGGATCTCGGCACGGATCGCCTCCTTGTCCCCCAGCGCCTGACCCAACGTTGCCGCCTTGCCGAAGGTGCGCAGGATGGTCAGCAGGCGAGCCGTCTCCTCGGGTGTGCGCAAGGGCCGGTCGACACCGGAGAAGTCGGCGGTGAGGTTCATCATGGCGCGGAAGCCGAAGTCCACCAGGTCCGCGGCGCCTTGCTCCAGGTAAGGAGCCAACGTCTCGCGCAAGGTGACGGGAAACACCTCGCGCTCGTACCAATGGAAGAAATCGCGCCGGAAGACCCGGGTCTCGATGTTGCGACGAGACCGGTGCTCCTGCCCGTGCAGGTTCACCAGCACCTTCTCCATCAGGATGGCGCCCTCGTCGTAGAGCGCCTGGCGCAGGTCGGGCATGCGCAAGGTCTCGTTGGCTTCCTGATACCCACTGACAACCAACGATGCCACCGAAAGCCTCCCTGATGATTTCGTAACCGATCGCTCCCTGTCGTCCCTTTGCCGGGCTCGGGGCAATCACAGCCTTCTAAGCTAATGCCAAGGCCCCACCCTGTCAACCCAGCCCGCGGGTAATCACTAGGCAGGCAAACCGCAGCTTGCAAGGGATGGGGCGGGTGCCCCGCCAGCGCCTGGAACGCGCCCGCGCCACGGCACGAACTCGCCGCCCTGGGGGCGGCGGCGCTCACTGCACGTAAACGCCCCCGTCCACGATCAAGGTTTCGCCGTTGACGAAGCCCGAGGCCGGGCCGAGGAGGAACATGATGGGGCCGGTCATGTCCTGCGGCTGCGCCATGCGCTTCATCGGCACGCGCTTGGCGTAGACCTCCTCCGGGATGCCTTCGAAGAGCTTCTCGCGCCCGGTGCCGCCTACCAGGAAAGCAGTGTTGGTCAAGCCTGGCGCCACGGCGTTGACGCGCACGCGGGGCGCGTTCTCGCGCGCCATGCCCTTGACCAGCCCGATGATGCCCGCCTTGGCGGCGCCGTAGTGCGTGTAGTTCTTCACCACGTCGGCGGCCATGGTCGACGCCACACAGACGAGCGAGCCCCCGCCCCCGCGCGCGTGCAGCAACGGCAAGGCCGCGCGCGCGCACAGGAAGTGGTTGCGCAGGTTGCCGGCAATGACCTCGTCGAAGATGTCGACCGGCAGGTCCTTCACGGGCTGGAAGCCCTTGAAGAAGCCGGCCAGGTTGACGAAGCCGTCGAGCACCGGCCAGCGCGCCGCGAGCGCGGCAAAGGCGCGTTCCACACCCGCCGCGTCGCTGCCGTCGAGCTCGAAAGCCGTCACGTTGGCCGGCGGCGCGTGCTGCGAGAGCGAACTCGGGAGGTCCAGCACAGCGACCTCTACGCCGGTGGCCTGCAGCGCGGCGACAAGCTTGCGCCCCATGCCGCCGCAGCCGCCGACCACCGCCACCCGGGCCCCGGGAAGCGGCCCCAGCCGCGCCGGGTCGAAGCCGTAGCCTTCCATCAGACGGGCTCTCCTGTCGCCCGGGCGTCGCGCATCACTTGAGCACCGGCGACACCGCTTCCCAGCGGCCGTTGCGGAACTGGTCCACGGTCGTCGCCTCGGGGTCGAAGTGATTGGCCTTGAAGCTTGCCGGCGCCAGGAAGACCGGGTGGTTGCTGGTGGTGGCCTGCAAGGCCTTCACAGCGCTGTCGGTCGTCAGGTTCCGGCCAGCCGCCTGCAGCCCGCGGACGAACCAGTCGGTGTAGGCATAGGCGAGGTACGCATTCTCGTCAGGCTCGAGGTTGAAGCGCTTCTTGTACGAGTCTGCCCAGGCCTTGTCCGCCGGTCCAGAGGTGTTCGGATCCAGCATCTTCCAAGGGCCAACCCCGTACAAACCGTCGATCACGTCCTTGCCCAGCTTGGCCACGATCATGGTGCGGCCCGGGTTGCCGGTCAGCACCTTGACGTTGTTCCAGCCGATCTTGCGGATCTCGGCCATCATGCCCACGGTCTCGCGCGTGACCGTGGCCATCACGATCAGGTCGACGCCGGCGGCACGCATCTTCGCGACCTGGCTCGAGAAATCGATGTCACCCGGCTTGTACGAGGCCTCGGCCGCCAAGGTCATGTTGCGCCCGGCCATCGCGGTCTTCACCCCACGGCCGATGAGGTCGCCGAACGGGCCTTCCATGTAGACCCAGCCCACCTTCTTGACCCCGGGGTTCTGCGCCAGCAGCCAGGTCAGGCCGAGATGGGTGGTCGTGTGGTAATCCGGCACCGTGGTGAACAGCTTCGGGTTCTTGCCGGCGATCTGCTGCAGCACGGCCGACGCGGCCCAGGGCGCGAAGTAGATGACGCCCTCGTCCACCGCCCGCTTGACGACCGCCGCGTTCGTGCCCGAACCGAAGGGATTGACGATGGCGAAGACCTCGTCCTTGCGGATCAGCTTGTCGATCGCCCGAACGGCCTGCTGCGGCTGGCTGGCGTTGTCCTCGACGATGAACTTGATCTTGCGACCGTTGACGCCGCCGGCCTCGTTGGCTTCGTCGAAACGCATCTGCGTACCGTTGCGCAGCTGTGGCATGCCGGCTGCCACGGGGCCGGACAGGTCCATGTGAGTGCCGATCACGATCTCGGTGTTGGTGACACCGTCGGCAAACGCGGCCGTGCCCAGTGTCGCTGCGGCGGCGGCAATCATCCATTGACGCTTGTTCATCCTCATCGCGGTCTCCTGTGGTCGTTGGGAAGAAAGGGGTGCGGGCACGGCGGCCCGCT
The DNA here is from genome assembly GCA_903876715.1 of uncultured beta proteobacterium. Lineage (GTDB taxonomy): Bacteria > Pseudomonadota > Gammaproteobacteria > Burkholderiales > Burkholderiaceae_C > Rubrivivax. The sequence goes on along the minus strand of CAIRBF010000217.1, from coordinate 1,195 downwards.
CAGTCGGGGTACATGCTGGCGATCAGCGCCGCGTACTTGGCGGTGACGACCTTGCGTTTGAGCTTCATCGTCGGCGTCAGCTCCTCGTCCTCGGCCGTCAACAACTGCGAGATGAGCCTGAAGTCCTTGACCTGCTCGACACGGGCCAGCCGGGCGTTGACGGTCTCGATCTCACCGCGGACCAGCGCCAGCACCTCGGGCGCGCGGGTCAGGCTGGCGAAGTCGGTGTAAGGGATCTGACGGTCCTGCGCGTATTTCGCGACGTTGTCCTGGTCGATCATCACCAGGCAGGTCACGAAGCGCCGTGCCTCGCCGACGACGACGGCATCGGCGATGTAGGGGCTGAACTTGATCTGGTTCTCGATCAGGCTCGGGGTGATGTTCTTGCCGCCCGAGGTGATGATGATGTCCTTGATGCGGTCCTTGACGCGCAGGTAACCGTCGGCGTCGATCTCGCCGCAGTCTCCGGTGTGCAGCCAGCCCTCGTCGTCGACCGCCTCTGCCGTCTTCTGCGGCAGCTTCCAGTAGCCGGCGAAGACGTTGGCCCCCCGCACCAGGATCTCCTCATCGGGCCCGATACGCACCTCGGTGCCGAGCGCGCGCACACCGGCAAAGCCGATCTTGATGCGTTCGGCAGGCGTGGCGGTGCAAAAGCCGCAGGTTTCGGTCAGGCCATAGGATTCGATCAGGTCGATGCCGATGGACATGTACCACTTCAGCAGGTCCGGGGGCACTGGCGCGGCGCCGGTCAGCGCCGTCTTGACCCGTCCCAGGCCAAGAAAGCTGCGCAGGTTGGAGAACACCACCCGCTGCAGCACGGCGTACAGCGCCTGACGCCAGGCCGGAACCGCCTGCCCCGCAAGCCGCAGCTCCGCCAGCGCGGCGCCCTCGGCAGTGACGCGCCGGTAGGCCCAGCGCGCCAGCGGGATGGCGTCCTGCATCGCCAGCGTCACCTGCGAGTACATCTTCTCCCAGAAGCGCGGCGGGCCGAAGAGCAGGTGCGGCCGGACCTCGCGCGCATCGTTGAACACCGTGCCCGCGTTCTCGGGAAAGTGCACCACCGGGCCGAGCGCGAGCGGGTTGTAGACCGTGCCCATGCGCTCGGCGATGTGGCACAGCGGCAGGAAGGACAGCGTGCGGTCCTGCAGCTTCAGGTCCAGGTACTGCGGCGCGCTGGCCACCTGGAACACCAGGT
>CAIRBF010000216.1 GCA_903876715.1 uncultured beta proteobacterium | reverse complement strand
GCGCCGGGCGTGCGCGCGGTGCTGGCGGAGCGCGGTCGCGGGTGAGCGGGGGTCTCGACGTGCTCATGCCCTGGTGGGGCATCGATGTCCGGCCCGGGCTGGGGTCCTGCGGTCAGAGGGTTCTCATCCGTGTGGTTCCACCGTTTGCGTGCGGCATCGCTGCGACCCTTCATGACCTGCGGGGGCATCGCCGTGCCGACGCGGCGCTTCGACACCCGGGCCTGTCGCGATGCGGGACGGCGCCCCGCATGCAAGAGTCATGACGAATCATCAATCTCCCCCGTGGTCCCGGGCGGCGTTACTGCTCGGTGTCAGCTTGCTGTTCACGCACGAACTCGATGCCATGACGCACGCCGAATGGCGGGTGCTGCCCCTGACGAGTTGGCTGGATCCCGAGGTGGGACGCACCGTGTTCGTCGTGCTCCATGTGCCCCTGTTCGCCCTGGTGCTCGGCGGGCTGACCAGTCGTCTTCCCGACCGTGCCGCGAAGGTGCAGTTCTGGCTGTCGGTATTTCTCGTCATCCACGCCGGCCTGCACCTGGCGTTCGCCCGTCATCCCGCCAATGAGTTCGAGGGGGTGCTGTCGAATACCCTGATCTTCGGTGCTGCGGTTTTCGGCGCAGTGCATCTGTGGGGCGTCCGGACGCAAAGGTGACAAGGGCGCGCGATATCGCTGCTGCGTTGCGTCGGTAGGAGGGGGGGGCGATGGGCGCGCTGCGGGCGCACGCGCTGGCGGTCGTCAAGTTCGCCACGCGGACGGGGCAGGACCGAGGCGGGCTCGGCGTCGGGGCCGGGGGCGCCGCCGTCGTGAGTTGCTCTTCTGACCCAGCCCTGCATCCACGCCACAGGGTGGATCTCTCCTGGGCCGCTACCATTGTCCCGTGGCAACCTTCACCCGCTTCCTGACCGGCTTCGCGCGCTTCGTCGCCCGAGCCTTCGTCGCCGCGCTGGGCGCGGTGTTCGCGCTTGCCGGGCTGTTGCTGGTGCTCGGCGTGGGCCTGTTCGGTGTGGCGGTGGCGCTGGTGTGGGTGGCCTGGGCCCGGCTGCGGGGCCGGCCGGCGCCGCCGGTGCGCTTCCAGTGGCGCCAGGCCTGGGTGCGCCGGGGCCGCTTCGGCGCGCGGTCCGGCGGCGGTGCCGGGGCTTTCGGGCGTCGCCAGGACACGAACGTGGTGGATGTCGAATTCACCGAGACCCGCGCTGCGGATACACAGCCGCCGCGGCGCCTCGAATGAGGCGCGCAGGCACTGCTGCGGGCAGGCTGGGCGGGTGGGCTCTCGCGCGCGCCGCCGCCCTGTCATCCGGCGGGTGGCCCCATGGGCTTTGAGGCCGTACCTGCCCCGCAGCGGGTGCTGCTGCTCGGCGCCACCGGCACCATCGGCCAGGCCACGGCGCGAGCCCTCGTGCGGCGCGCGCACCAGGTGGTGGCATTGGTGCGCCCGCGCAGCGGCGTCGGCGGGCGCCTGGCGCAGGACGATGTCCGGCGCCTGCTTCCCGGGGTGGAGGTGCGCGTCGCGGACGTGCAGGACCCGGCCTCGCTCGCCCGTGACGGCTTGCGCGGCGAGCGCTTCG
>CAIRBF010000215.1 GCA_903876715.1 uncultured beta proteobacterium | reverse complement strand
GCTGCTGCGCCCCGGCGCGCGCGTGCTCGACGCCTGCGCCGCCCCGGGCGGCAAGACCGCGCACCTGCTCGAACGCGCCGAGCTGGATCTGCTCGCGCTCGACAGCGACGCACTCCGCCTGGCCCGCGTGCGCGAGACCCTGGAGCGCCTGCACCTGCGCGCCGCCACCGTCTGCGCCGACGCGCGCCAGACCGCCGCCTGGTGGGACGGCCGACCTTTCGACGCGATCCTCCTGGATGCCCCCTGCACGGCCTCGGGCGTCGTCCGTCGCCACCCCGACGCGCGCTGGCTGCGCAGGCCCGAGGACGTCGCCCACCTCGCGCGCGCCCAGGGCGCGCTGCTGCAGGCGCTGTGGCCCTTGCTGGCGCCTGGGGGGCGGCTGCTGTACGCCACCTGCTCGGTGTTCAAGGCCGAGGGGCAGGACCGCGCCGATGCTTTTTTGCAACGCCTGCCGCCAGGCCAGGCAGTGCTGGACCGCGCATCGCCCGGACACCTCGGGCCCGTCACCCACAATATGTTCCTGGCCCCCCCGGGACGCCCGAGCACCGCCGGCGACGGCTTCTACTACGCCCTGATCCACAAGCTCCGCTGATGCGCTGCCCGCCCTCGACCCTGCGTCCGGGCCTGCCCCGGCAGGCGCGCAGCCCCACCCTGACGGCACAGCAGGCCGCGCGGCGGCAGCTCCTGGCCTGGCCCGTGGCCTGCGCCGTGGCGGGTCTCGGCCGGGCCTGGGCGAACGAGGCCCCGGGGGTCGAGGTGCTGGCGCTGCGGGTGCAGCGCAATGACACCGGCGGCATCTTCCTGGATTTCTCCCCGCGCATCGTGCTGTCGCGCACGGTACAGGAGGCGCTCGAGCGCGGCGTGCCGGTGTACTTCCTCGCCCAGGCCACGCTGCTGCGCTACCGCTGGTACTGGCGTGACGAGCGCATCGCCCGGGCGCAGCGCTCCTGGCGCCTGGCCTTTCAGCCGCTGACCTCGACCTGGCGCGTCGGCGCCGGCGGCCTGAGCCAGACCTTCCCGAGCCTGCAGGAAGCGCTGACCGCCATCCGCCTGACGGCCTGGAGGGTGGCCGACCCGTCGCAGACCGAAGCCGACCAGCGCTACCGCGTCGAGTTCGCCTTCCAGCTCGACACCAGCCAGCTGCCCGGGCCGATGCAGATCGGCCTGACCACCCAGGCCGACTGGACGTTGGGTGTGGAGCGCCTCGCGCCGGTCGAATGAGCGCCGTCATCGAGCCCGCCGAAGGCGGCCGCCGTGGCCGCAGCGCCGGGCGCTGGGGTTGGGTGGTGGGCGCGCTCGCATTGGCGGGTGTGGTGCTGGTGATCACCTTCGTGCTGTCCTTCGGCAGCACCGGCGAGAGCTTTTACGAGCGCGAGTTCGCCTGGCTGTTCTGGATCAACGTGGCCATCGCCGCGCTGCTGCTGGGCGTGGTGGGCTATGTCGTCGCGCGCCTGGTCACCCGCGTGCGGGCCGGGCGTTTCGGCAGCCGCCTGCTGATCAAGCTCGCCGGGATCCTGACGCTGGTGGGCGTGTTGCCGGGGGCGGTGGTCTACACCGTGAGCTGGCAGTTCGCGGAGCGCAGCATCGCGAGCTGGTTCGACGTGCGCGTGGCGCAAGCGCTGGACGCCGGCGTCGCCCTGGGCCGCGACACGCTGGACACGCTGAAATCCGACTTGACCGCCAAGGCACGCGTGGCAGCACGCCGCCTGGCCGAGCAGGACAGCACCCCCAACCCCCTCGCCCTGGAGCGCCTGCGCGAGCAACTGGGCGTCGAAGAGATGTCGCTCATCGACGCGGGCGGTCAAATGCTGACGACGGCCGTGGCCCGGCGCGGGGATCTCGGCTTCGAGCGGCCACCCCCGGCCATGCTGCGACAGGCGCGCGAGAGCCGTGTCGCCAGCCAGATCGACGGGCTCGAGGACACGCCCTCGACGGCACGCATCCGCGTCCTGGTCGCGGTGCCCAGCAACGAGATCACACTGCGCACCGCCGGTGAGCGCTTCCTGTGGCTGGTGCATCCCCTGCCGCAAGCGCTGGCGTCGAACGCGCTCGCCGTCCAATCCGCCTACAGCGAGTACCAGCAACGTGCGCTCGCGCGTGAGGCCCTGCGGCGCATGTACCTGGGCACGCTGACGCTGTCGCTGGTGCTCGCCGTCTTCGGCGGCGTGCTGCTGGCCATCGTGCTCGGCAACCAGATCACGCGTCCGCTACTGCTGCTGGCCGACGGCGTGCGCGAGGTCGCCGCCGGCAACCTGCAGGCGCGCCCGGTGTTCCCCTCGACGGACGAGCTCGGCGGCCTGACACGTTCGTTCGCCGCGATGACGCAGCAGGTGGCCGACGCGCGCGCGCAGGTCCAGCGCGGCTTCGTCCAGCTCGAGGCCGCGCGCACGCGGCTGCAGACCATCCTCGACAACCTGACGCCGGGCGTGATCGTCCTCGACGGCGAGGGCCGCGTCGACACCGCCAACCCCGGAGCGGCGCGCATCCTCGGGCTGCCGGCGACGCAGTTCGCCGGCCGGCTGCTGACCGACGTGGTGCCACAGCGCGACTTTGCGCAGGGGGTGCTGGAGCGCTTCGAGGCCATGACGGCCAGCCCCGAGCCGGCCGAGCGGGAGCGCTGGCAGGACTCCTTCACCCTGGAGGGGGGCCCCAGCGGCGGCGCCACGCTGCTGGCGCGCGGCGCGCTGCTGCCCGGCGAAGGTCGGCTGCTGGTCTTCGACGACATCAGCGAGGTTGTATCGGCCCAGCGCGCGCAGGCCTGGGCCGAGGTGGCCCGGCGCCTCGCGCACGAGATCAAGAACCCGCTGACGCCGATCCAGCTCTCGGCCGAGCGCATGCAGCTCAAGCTCGAGCCGCGGCTGGAAGGTGCCGACCGGGCCATGCTCGTGCGCAGCGTGGCCACCATCGTCGACCAGGTCGAGGCGATGAAGCGCCTGGTCAACGAGTTCCGCGACTACTCGCGCCTGCCTTCGGCGCAGCCGGTTCCGCTGGCCTTGAACGCGCTCGTGGCCGACGTGCTGGCGCTCTACGGTCAGGCGCACGAACAGGGGCGGCTGGCCGGCCAGCTGGGCGAGAACCTGCCCGACATCCTCGGCGACGCGGCACAGCTGCGGCAGGTGGTGCACAACCTGGTGCAGAACGCGCTGGAATCCGTGGCCGAGCAGCCCGAGGGCCGTGTCATGCTGCGCACCGAAGCCGCGCGCGACGACGCAGGGCAGACCACCGCCGTGCGCCTGATCGTCGAAGACAATGGCCAGGGCTTCGACGAGCGCGTGCTGCAGCGCGCCTTCGAGCCCTACATGACGACCAAGCCGCGCGGCACCGGGCTTGGCCTGGCGATGGTCAAGAAGATCGCCGACGAACACCGGGCGCGCGTGGCGCTTCGCAACCGCCACGCCGACGACCGCCCCGAAAACCCCGTCACCGGGGCGCGAGTTTCGATATCATTTTTCGCCTTGGCTCGGGCTTCTCGCCCGGCCACCAACGTGTCTGGCTGAAGCCGCACGCCCCACCCTCCACCCACCTTCGACACTGCCCCGATGTCAACGATTCTGGTGGTCGACGACGAGCTCGGCATCCGCGCGCTGCTGTCGGAGATCCTCACCGACGAGGGTCACACGGTCGAGCTCGCCGAGAACGCTGCGCAGGCCCGCGCAGCGCGCGCGCGCATGCGCCCGGACCTCGTGCTGCTGGACATCTGGATGCCCGACGTCGACGGCATCACGCTGCTGAAGGAGTGGGGGGGCCTGGGGTTGATGACGATGCCCGTCGTCATGATGAGCGGCCACGGCACTCTCGACACCGCAGCCGAGGCCGCGCGCTACGGCGCGGTGGCCTTCCTCGAGAAGCCGATCACGCTGCAGAAGCTGCTGAAGGCGGTGGACCAGGCGCTGTCACGTCCCGGGCCCGTGCCGCACCCGCCGGCCGCACCCTCGAGCGCGTCCAGGCCCGAGCGCGACACACGACAAGCCCAGCCCGACGGCGCGGCTCAGATGGCCGCGCCAGGCGCGGCGCAGGCGTGGACAGCAAGCCCCGGCGCCCACGCGCAGGACCCGCCCGCGCGCCAGGTCTTCGACCTCGATCGACCGCTGCGCGAGGCTCGGGACGCGTTCGAGAAGAGCTACTTCGAGTTCCACCTCGCCCAGGAAGGCGGCTCGATGACGCGCGTGGCCGACAAGACGGGTCTGGAGCGCACCCACCTGTACCGCAAGCTCAAGCAGCTGGGCGTCGACCTCAGCCGCGGTCGCCGGGGCAGCTGAAAGGCCCGGCGGCGGCACAGCGCGCCAGACGCAAGCCCGCCGCTGGCGCTATACTCCGCGCCCTTGGCCAAGTAGCTCAGTTGGTAGAGCAGCGGATTGAAAATCCGCGTGTCGGTGGTTCGATTCCGCCCTTGGCCACCAAACCTCCGCACCGTAGACGCGAACAGCGTCTACGGTGTTTTTTCTTGTGCGGCCCGTGCCGCGGCAAAGGCTCCCGCCCCGCTGAAGGGGCCCTGGAATCACATGGGGGCGCCGATTCAGGCCAGCACCAGCGGAATGCACAGGGTGTAGCCGCGGCCCCAGACGGACTTGATGATCGGCTCGTCTGCGGGGCCCTGAACGGCCCGGACCTTTCGGCGCAGGTCCACCACGACCTCCTCCAGGGCGTGCGCGCTCAGCGGCGGGTCTCCGCCCTCCTCGAAGATCTCGGCGAGCAGGTCGGACCCGAGCTGGTTGCCCTTGGCCTGGGCCAGCGCCACCAGGAGCAACTGTTCCCGGTGCGTCAGCCAGAGCCGCTGGTGTTCTTCCGGCCCAGCAAGCGTGCGGTCGCGCAGGTTGATGCGCCATGCCATGGCGCTGCCGACGGGCCGCATCCGCCTGCTCAAGCTCATCAGCACCATCACCAGTTCGTCGGGCACCACGGGCTTGGGCAGGTAGAAGTCGGCGCCGCCTTGCTGGTAGCCGGCCAGCCGGTCGCGTACCGCCACCCGCGCAGTCATGATGATGATGCCCGCCTCAGGCATCGCGCGACGCAGCCGGTTGCAAATGGACAGTCCACCCTCGCCCGGCAGGTTCAGGTCGATGATGTAGGTGTCGATCGCCTCGGTGGTGAGCAGTTCATCCAGGCCGTGGCCGCTGCCCACTGGATGGACGACGAACCCGCGGGCGCGCAGGAAATACGCGAGTTCCTCGCGCAGCAGGTGGTCGTCCTCGACCAGCGCCACCGAGATCTTGTGCGGGGTCGTGGGTGAGGAGGGCAGGAACGAGGGCTGGGGCAAGGGACTCAACTGGGAATCCTGACGATGAAGGTGACGCGATGGTTGCCGGGGTGGTATTCGATGGTGCCACCGATCTTGACCACCGTAGAGCGCACCAGGCTCAGGCCAATCCCCATCCCAGGGTGGACCTGCGACTGCGTATGCCGGTAATAGCGCGTGAAGATCTGCTCCGCATCCGGCATGCCGCCTGGAGCCACCCCATTGCTCACGACGACGCGCGTGGTGCCGTCAGGCTGTGACGAGGCCGACAGCTCGATGGGCTTGTCGGCCAGGCCGTAGGTGCTCGCGTTCTTGAGCAGATTCTCGAACACGACCCGGATCAGCTGGGGTTCGGCAGCGAAGGTCGCCGCGGGTGGGACGTGGCTGGCGACGCGGCCGTCGAGACCCAGTTGTCGAATCACGGCAAGGATGATCGTCTGCGCGGCAACCGGGTCCCCCTGCGGCGCGGGCTGCAGCAGTTCGATCTTGTTGGCGTGGGCGACGTGTTCGATCAGCGTATCCATTCGGGTCACACAGCGCTGGATGGCCCCGACGCGCCGCCGACTGTCCTCATCGGCGGCCAAGCGGCTGCCCAGGGACTCGGCAGCAAGACGGATGGTGCTCAGGGGGTTCTTCAGCTCGTGCGTGAGCATGTCGATCAGCGAGCTGCGCTCACTGAGTTGTGCCTCGGCCTGACGGCTGGCCTGGGCCTCGAGTTCCAGCGCGTCGAAGGAGGCCTGGCGCACCCGCGCCTGGTGACGGCGCTCCAGGATCACGACGGTGAAGAACACGGCGCTCACCCACAGCCCGTTGAGCCTGACATCGTTGAAGCTCCTGAAGAGGAGCAGGTGGGCGTCGGATTCCTCAGGCCAGAAGAGAGTCTTCAGGGCCGCCAGGGTGATGGCCACCAGTGCCACATTGGCCGCCAGGAACACCCGTCGCAGGGTGGGGTGCAGATTCCGGGCCGATGCCGCGCCATAGATCTGGACCAAAGGCAGCGCCACCCAGGTGGCCAGGTTCAATGCCAGCGCAAGCTGGGCCTGCTCGGCCGCCACCAGCACGAGGCTCGCGATGGTGGTCGCGATCAAAACGGCGGCTGTCACGAGGTAGGCCCGGGTGGGCTGGTGCTCGCGCAGGAAGGCCAGACACAACAGCAGGATCATCAAGGTGCGGCCGACGATGGAGCCGAAGGCCAGCAAGGTCAGGTCGATGGCCCGTCCCATCAGGGCCTCACCGAGCAGTCCCGTGAGACTGACGGTGTTCACGATGATCGAGCACTGGAATACGACGAAGGTCAGCATCAGGGCCGAGCGGTCCACCGCCAGCAGGTAGATCGAAAGGCACAAAAGGCAGAAACAGATCGTCAGCGACCTCGTGATCATGCGCATCTGCTGGACCGTGGTCGACAGCAGTTCCTTGGAGCCCAGGACTTCGGCATGGATACGCAGCACGCCAGGAGACACCACCCGCACGTAGACCGTGCGCGCAGGCTCGTCGATGCGCTCGAGTTTGAAGCAATGCCGCCCGTCCAGGCAACGGTGCTCGCGATTCGACCGGAACCCTTGGTCTGTGCGCTGCGACCATCCTGCGACAGAGGGCTCGAACAGGTCGACGCGCTGCAGATTGCTCGGTCCGATCCTCAAGGTGTGGACGTCGTCGGCCGCAGGCGAATCCAAGGCGCCCCGCGGTGCCTTCCGGGGCGTGATCGTCAGCCGAATCCAGGTCGCGGTAGCAGGAAAGGCCTGGACGAGTTCACCGCCGTACGCGGTGAAGGCCGCCTGGGCGAGATCATTGGGGCTCGATGCCTCGGACGAGGCCTGGGCATACGCCGTCTCGATTTGAAAAGGCAGGGTCTGCGCCGTCGCCACAGCCGGCCCCAGGCATGCCGCCCACAGCCAGGCCAGGAATCGCAGCACGCCGATGAAGCCGGGTCGTATCGGCATCGCGTGCTCGAGCCTCTTCGTGTGGGCCTGCTGGAGCCTCACGGCGTGTTTCTCCTCCAGTGCGAACTTATCGAGACGGGTTCCGCAGCGTCCGTTCGCACGCCAGCCGGACATCTGTGCGCAGTAGTCGCTCACAACGCCGCGGCGCGAGCGCGTGCGGCATCGCCTCCACAGCCTCAGCGGCCAAGGTCAGCCGTACCACCTGACGGGTACATCTCGCAGACTCCTGCGCAATGGCGTCCGCTCGTAGGCGGAGGAAGGAAAGCCAACCTCTCGCTCAGCCGGCACTGCATATGCGATTTTTGATTCATATTACGTGCTATCGTGGTTTTTATCAGCTTACGTGAGGAAATGGATGACTGGGCTGCTGCGCTTGACCCTCACTGAAGCAAAGTCGCAGCCGTTGCGGCTGCGCGGTTCGCGCGCCCCGATTGCGTCCCCTGCGAGCCGCTCGAGCATCCGGATCCCATCGCCCACGAACGCGGCGACCGCCGCCCGGTTCTGCCTGCCGGCCTTCAACGGCTGCCCGCCTGTCGATGGCCTGTGAAGGTCCATCCTAGGCAGGCTGGCATCCCCGATCCTCACTCCCTGACCAAGACCCACCATGTGCCAACTCTGCGCTTTCTCTGCCCGCTTCCACTCTGACGAGAACGAAGCCGTTCCCACCCGCCGCCGAGTGCTCGGGGCGAGCGCAGCCGCGATCGCGGCGGTGGTGCTCGCCTCGGGCGCGCGCAACGCGCTCGCCGCGGACGGCGCGCCGACCTCCCTGAGCGCCGCCCAGGCCCTGGACAAGCTGAAGGCCGGGAACGCGAAGTACGTGAGCGCCCCCCAGGTCTGCGCGGCCGATCTCGTCCACGCCCGCGAGCACGTGGCCAAGCACCAGGCGCCCTGGGCCAGCATCCTGTCCTGCGCCGACAGCCGCGTTGCGCCCGAACTGCTGTTCGGAGGCACGGTGCCCGGCGAGCTCTTCGTGGCGCGCAATGCCGGCAACCAGACCGACACCCACACCCTGGGCACCCTGGAATACGGCGCGGCCGCGCTGGGCGTGCCGCTGATCGTCGTGCTGGGCCACGAGCGCTGCGGCGCGGTCGCCGCCGCGTGCGACATGGTCACCAAGGGCAAGACCTACCCGGGCTCCATCGGCCCGATGGTCCAGGCCATCGCGCCGGCCGCCCAGGCCGTCGCAGGGCAGGCGGGCGACTTCGTCGAGAACGCCGTCAAGGAAAACGCGCGCCAGAACGCGGCCCGCATCATGCAGCAGAGCCCGATCATTGCCGACCTGGTCAAGCAGGGCAAGGTGCGCATCGTGGCGGCCCGCTACGACCTGGATGATGGGAAGGTCGAGTTCCTCGGCTGACGCAACACCCCCCGTCCTGGTCGTGCCTGGCGCCGGCTCAGGGGACGGGTCTCGATGCAGGTACCGCTGCCGTCCGCTCCAAACCCTTCATGGGCACCGATGCGGGCGGCATCAGGCGGCTGCGTTCGGTGGCATCCTGGTGGCGTACAGATGCCGCCTCCAACAGCCGATAGAACCCCATCTTCCGCCCCAGGTAGGCACTGCCTTCGTGCGACAGATGGCCGTCGTCGCGGTACATGAACACCCCGTCGAGCGCGGCCTTGCACACCCCCTCGAGGCACATGCCTTCGTGCAGCCAGACGACCGGGGCCACCGCCTGCACCTTCCTCAGGAAGTCCTGCACCGGCGCCTGTCGGGACGATGAGTCCGCGGCGTCGATGTCGCACGCCGAGTACGGGATGTCGAACAGCGTCGCTCGCATCAGGCAGCGCCCGATGTTGTGTCCATTGCCCGGCGTGGGCGAGAAGACAACGGGGGTCTTGCCGAGCTGCCGGATGCGCTCCAGCGTGCTCAGCATGGCCTGGCCAGAGACCTCGGCGCCGGCCACGATCTGCCCATCACGGGTCATCACGGTCGCGCCCGCACCTACGTATTGGCGAAACGGCGAGCTCATGACCACGTACTGGATGCTGGGTGAGTTGCGCAGGAACTCGAAGACGCGGTCGTTGATGCGCATGCACTTCTCGGCCCAAGACGGGACGTATCGCCCGGTGACGGGCGCGATGTCGAGGAAGGGGCCGCACATCGACACCGTCTTCTGCACCAGTTGCAGGCCCTCCTTCGACGACCGCAGGCCCTGCACGAGGTGCATCGCGTACGAGTCGCCCCAGACCAGCACCTCGGGCTGCTCGCCGGTCCGGCACCGGGCGGAGTCGGTGTAGTCGCCTTCGCAGTCGGAGCCCAGCCCGTGGTTGATGAGCATGCGGGCATCGAGGCCGACGACCTTCTCGAGCTGGGGCTTGGCGTGGAAGGTGCCTTGGGTGAGGACGCCGACGACACCGAAGCCGACGAAGAAGGTCGACGCGACAAACGAGAGCGCGTAGACATGCCTGCGCGAGAACAGCGACCGCGACCGGAAAGGCTGCTCGACATACTTCCAGCTGAGGTAGGCCAGGCCCAGGGACGCGACGGCCAGGGCGCCGAAGACCAGTTCTCCCGGCGGCATCAGGCTGCGATGGCGGGCAAAGGCGAACAAGGGCTGGTGCCACAGGTAGGCGCTGTAGCTGATCAAGCCGATGCCCACGAGCACCCTCGAGCCGAGCAGGCCGCCGACGACCGTGTCCCGGGACGCGAACAGGATCAGCAACGCCGCACCCAGGGTCGGAACCAGCGCGTACACGCCGGGGAAGGGGGTGGCTTCGTCGAAGGAGAACACGGCGTACAGCAGCAGCGCCAGGCCGAGCGCGCCGCCCAGCTCGCCGGCCCATTTCGGCGGGGCCAGGCGCCGGCCGGAGGTGGCATGGAAGGCCAGGAAGGCCCCGATCGACAGTTCCCAGGCGCGCGTGGGCAGCAGGTAGAAGGCCGCATCGGGCTTCGCGGCGGCGCCCCATTGCGCCAGGCCCAGGCTGACCAGGGCGGCTGCCAGCAGCAGGGCGAGCACGCTGCGCCGGCCGAGACGCCAGGCGAGCAGCAGGGCGAGCGGGAACAAGGCGTAGTACTGCTCCTCGACGGCCAGGCTCCAGGTGTGCAACAGGGGCTTGAGTTCGGTGCCGGCGTCGAAGTAGACGCTCTCGCGCCAGAACAGGATGTTCGAGGCGAAGACGGAAACCGCTGCGAGACTGGCCGAGAAGTCCCTCATGTCGCCGGGCAACAGCCAGAACCAGGCGAACGGGATGCACACGAACATGACGAGGAACAGCACCGGCAGGATGCGCCGCACCCGGCGCTCGTAGAAGTCGCCGAGGGAGAAAGTGCCTGCAGCGAGCTCGGACAGGATGATCCGGGTGATCAGGTAGCCGCTGATCACGAAGAAGACGTCGACGCCGACGTAGCCGCCACCGAAGGGCTTGAATCCGGCGTGGAACAGGATGACCGGCAGCACGGCCAGCGCCCGCAGTCCATCGATCTCGCGTCTGTATTCCATCGTCTGGCCTGCCCCGGATCCGGAGGCGCTGGGCCTGGTCGTCGCCGCCGCGCCCAGGCCTGCTTCCGGCGCGCGCAGTCTTTCGCGTCCGGCGCCGGGGCACGCTGAGGGCGCTCAATCCCGGGCGGGCGCGGGCGGCGCCAACGACCCTGTGCATGCGGGTACGTGCGGACTTGACCTGCCCGGAACGGGCTCCGATCATCATGTGTTGACTTCCCGGGGAACCGCGGCCATGAACCACGCGCAACAGCAGCACATCGCCGACGTCGTCCGCCTGGCCACCCACGGCGCCCAGGCGCTGCCCACGCGGCACGAGCGGCTGATCCGCGAGTCCTGGCTGCGCTGCGTCACCGAGCACCGGCTGGACCCTACACGCATGCAGGAGGCCGTCATCCTGCCGCAGGCGCGGCTGCGCGAGCACCAGGACCAGATGGAGGCCT
>CAIRBF010000214.1 GCA_903876715.1 uncultured beta proteobacterium | reverse complement strand
GCCACCTGCACCCGGCCGTCCGCCCGGCGCGGCGCCACCTTGGGCATCGGCGGCGGCACCGTGGGCATCGCCTCCTTGGGCAGCGCCAGCACCCGCTCCGAGAAAGTGCTTGCATCGGCCACGAAATCCTGCGGCAGCACGAAGTAGTCCATCGTCGGGCTCATCGTCGTGGCCGTGTGCCCGAACGACACACACTGCACCGGCGCCAGCCTCAGCGACGCCAGCCCCACCACCTGCGGCATCATGCCCACGCCCAGGAACAGCACCAGCGCCGGCTCGCGCTGCACGATCGCCTGCGCCCACGCGCGCACCTCCGCCCTGAACTCACCCGGCGGCACCGTCAGGCACTCGTCGAACAGCTCGGCAATCGCCGTCCCCGTCGGATCGGGAAACACCACCCCAATCACGTGAAACCGCTCGCGCAGCGACCTCACCGCCTCCGAATGCGTGCGAAACACCGCATGGTTCAGCCTGAGGTTCTCCGCAATCACCACCATCGTTGGGCGCCGGCCCGGCACCACGCCAGCCCCACCCACCGGCGCCTCCGGACACCCCGCCGCCAGGCACGCACTTCGCATCTGCGCCATCAGGGCACGCTTGAGCTCGTGCTTGCGCGGCGTGCTCGCGTAGCTGCAGTGCATGTACATCTCGTAGGTGCGCAGCAGGGTGAGGCTGCCCAGCCTGATCTTGGCCAGACGTTCAGGGAGCCACTCAAGGATGCGCTCGCGCAGCGCATGGGTTTGCGCATCGAAGCAGTACTTTGAGCCGGTGTAGTGCAGCAAGGCCAGGGCGGTCAGGGCCGGATCGGCCCGCCAGCACAGCTCGAAATCCAGCTCGGTTCTGGCGTTGCTCGAGTACGAGCAGAGCAACTGCGGCAGTTGACCTGCGTCGAGACCGCCCGGTGCTTGTCCGCTGCGGCCGGTCAAGGCGCTCACCACATGGTCCGACGTCCGAAACCCGCTCAATGCGAACAAGGTGTCGATCCAGCGGTGGTGGATCAGGAGCCTCTCCCGCTCAAGGGGCGTGAGCTTCAGCTCGGGGTCGCACATCAGCTGGCCCCAGGCAGCCGCGAAGCGGGAGGCAAAGATGAGTGCCACCTCCTCATCGTTGCTGGCCTGGGCGACAGTCGCGCGTTGTTCGCGGGTCAGGTGCCCACGCTGCTCGTACAGACCGCCAAGCAGCCGAAGGCCAGCTTCGACCGCCTCGGCAGTCTTGCGTGCCTGCACGAGCCGCTCGAAGTCGGAGAGACCTGGGCGCACAGTCGTCATCGCAGGTTATTCTGGTAGGTCTATCAGGGCCGAAGCATGCGCGCCCGCCGCGCGTTTGGCGCGGAACGCCGAGCCGCAGGTTGGCTCAGCACCGGCATAGCATGAGCTGCGCCTGGATTCGCTGGGCCATCACCTCGGCTGCGCGTCATCACCCGCCTTCATCCGCATGAAGACCGCCCTCCAGATCCGTGTGAATTATGTGTCCATCGAGGATCGCCCCGACTCGCCTGCGAACTCAGCACTGGTGAGACGGTCAACCTCTGGATGACCATGCGCCTCACCGTCCGCCTGGCCAGCCGCCTGCTGGGCTGGCTCGAAGTCCAGAAGCAGGCCGACCCGAGCTTGCGCGGGGATGTGGCCCAGGGCGTGGCGCTGCTGTCTGCCCAGAAAGGTCCTGCAGGCAACGCCAAGTCGCAGGTACATCCCGATAAGGCGTTGGATGGCTGGCTCGTGATGAAGATCGAAGTGGTCTCGGGCACGAAGTCGGTGGAGCATAGGAAATTCAAACGCCCTACTCACGCCCGACCGGCCCGGGCAAACCCGACACTACCGCCTGAACTGAGGTCTCGCGGGACTCGCCCATCCATCCACCCCGATGGCCACCCAAACTCCTACACCCGTGGCCACCGCAAACTCCCCCACCTGAAGTGATCAGGGACGGTGTGTGGAGCTGGCGTCGTCGGCACCCGTTGGCAGGACGTTGATCGACCTCCCCGGCAGGGGGAGGCAAGGATTGAACGTCTTGAAGCCGAACAAACAGACCACCGTCGCCACGCTGCAGCAGCAGCGGTGCAGCCAGCGCGAGATCGAACGGGTCAGGGGGATTGACCGCAAAACCATCCGGACCTACCAGCTCAGATTCGAGGCTGAGCTGGCAAATTCCCCCCGGGGTGGCCACCGGGTCTGAAGTTGCGGCCACGGCGGCACTTCGAGATGCGCGACCGGCACGACCCGTCGGTGCGGCTGGGTGATGAGCTGTCGTTGCATGTGGTCGAGTTGCGCAAGGCGGACCGCGCGATGCGCGGGGTTGGCGATGATGGTGATGACGCCGATGGTGGGGCTG
>CAIRBF010000213.1 GCA_903876715.1 uncultured beta proteobacterium | reverse complement strand
CGCCCTGCGTGCCCGTGTGCCCCACCGGCGCCAGCTACAAGCGCAAGGAAGACGGCATCGTTCTCGTCGACTACGACAAGTGCATCGGCTGCAAGTACTGCGCCTGGGCCTGCCCCTACGGCGCGCGCGAGCTCGACGAGCAGCGCCAGGTCATGACCAAGTGCACCCTGTGCGTCGACCGCATCTACGACGAACTGCTGCCGCCCGAGGACCGCAAGCCCGCCTGCGTCAAGGCCTGCCCCACCGGCGCGCGGTTGTTCGGTGACGTCAAGGACCCCGAGTCCGAGGTCTCCCAGGTCATCCGCGAGCGCGGCGGCTACGCGCTCATGCCCGAGTGGGAGACCAAGCCTGCCAACCACTACCTGCCGCGGCAGGTCACCGCGGCGGCCGTGCCTGGCGGGCCGTCCGGCGCAACATCTCAGCCGGGGGCGGGCGCACCGGCAGCCGCTGGTGCATCGCCGGGCACGGGCACTCCGGCCCACAGTGGGGTGCCAAGATGAACCCGGCCTTCTCCGTCATCGCCTTCACCCTCCTGGCCGGGGCGGCCCAGGGCCTGGTCGTGGCGCTGGCCTGCGCGGCGCTGGGCGGCGTGGCGGCGGGCCGGGGCTTCCTGCTCGTGGCGCTGGGGCTGGCGCTGGCGATGCTGGTGGCCGGGCTCGGCGCGTCCTTCCTGCACCTGGGCCGGCCCGAGCGCGCCTGGCGCGCCGCCGCCATGTGGCGCACCTCCTGGCTCAGCCGGGAGGTGATCGTGCTGCCGGCCTTCACGGCGCTGGTGGTCCTGTGGTGGCTGCTCGCGTGGCGCGGGGGCGCCGCGCCGGCGCTGCTGGCCGTCACCGCGCTGGCGCTGGCCGCGCTGCTGTGGCTGTGCACGGCGCAGATCTACGCCTGCCTGCGCTTCATCCAGGAATGGGCGCACCCGCTCACGCTGGTGAACTACACCCTCGTCGGCCTGGCCAGCGGCTGCGTGCTCGCCTGCGCGCTCGCGGCGAGCTTCGGCGAGCGCGCGCTGCTGGCCGCGGCAGCGCCCTGGGCGCTGACGCTGACGTTTGCCGCTTGGGCCGGGCGCACCGCGGCGCTGCTGCGCAACGCCAGCCTGAAGCCCAAGTCCACGGCGCAGAGCGCCACCGGCATCCGCGCGGATCGCCTGGTGCAGAAGTCCATGGGCATGTCGGCCGGGGCCTTCAACACGCGCGAGTTCTTCCATCGCGCCAGCGCGCTGGCAGTGCAGCGGGTGCGCTGGGCCTTGCACGGGCTGGGCTTCGCGCTGCCGGCGGCGCTGATGCTGGGTGCGGCGCAGGCCGGCTCCGCCCACCCGGCCTGGTGGTGGCTCGCCGTGGCCTCGCAGGTGCCGGGGCTGCTGGCCGAGCGCTGGCTCTTCTTCGCCCAGGCGCGGCACCCGCAGAACCTGTACTACCAGACCGTGAGCTGACCCGCATGCTGCGCCGCGCCTGGCGCCACCTCCGCAGCGCCGTACACCGGCGCACCGCGCACCTGCCACCGACGGTGCAGGGTCTGTTGTGGTCTGCGCTGTCGGTGACGGTCTTCAGCGGCCTCAACGCGGTCGCCCGGGTGCTGTCTCAGGGGCTGGACAGCTACCAGGTGCAGTTCCTGCGCTACGCGATGGGGCTCCTGGTGGTGTTGCCCTTCGTCATCCGGCACGGTGCTGCGCACTACCGCCCGCAGTCGCTGCGCGGGCACCTCGCGCGCGGCGCGCTGCACACGCTCGGGCTCACGCTGTGGTTCGCGGCGCTGCCGCGCGTGCCGCTGGCCGACCTCACGGCCATCGGCTTCACCACGCCGCTGTTCGTGATGCTCGGCGCCTGGCTCGTGTTCAAGGAGCAGATGCACTGGGAGCGCTGGCTCGCCACGATGCTGGGCTTCGCGGGGGTGCTCATCGTCGTGATGCCGCAGGTCTCGTTCTCGACCTCGGGCCCGGGCCTCTACCACCTGGTGATGCTGGCCTCGGCCCCGGTGTTCGCTGCCTCCTACCTGCTCACCAAGGCATTGACGCGGCACGAGTCGACCGGCACCATCCTGCTGTGGCAGCAGATCATCATCGCCGGCCTGAGCCTGCCCCTGGCGGTGGGTGTGTGGCAGCCGCTGTCGGCCGCGCAGTGGGGCGGCTTCCTGGCCTGCGGGGTGCTCGGCACGCTCGGCCACTACGGGCTGACGAAGTCGCTGAAGGTGGCCGAGATCTCGTCCACGCAGTCGGTCAAGTTCATCGAGCTGATCTGGGCCGCGCTGCTGGGCTGGGTGGTCTTTGCCGACGTGCCCACGCTGCACACTCTGGCCGGCGGCCTGCTGATCGCCGCAGCCACGATCTGGGTCACGCGGCGCGAGGCCCGCATCGGCGGCGCCCGGCCGCCCCCGGCCGGGTGAGCGCCCCCTCGGCGGTCTACCCGAACGCGCCCACCGCCTGAGCGAGATCCCGCCTTTGCCCGAACCCGCCACCCCCACGCAGCGGCTCGCCCGCCGCCTGCCCTTCTTCTACGGCTGGCTCATCGTCGCCATCGTCTTCGTGACCATGGCCTTGGGCGTTAACGCGCGCACGGCCTTCTCGCTGCTGATGCCGCCCATCCTGGCCGAGTTCGGCTGGGACCGCGCGGTGACGGCGGGCGCGTTCTCCTTCGGCTTCTTCGTCACCGGGCTGATGAGCCCGGCGCTGGGCCGTCTGATGGACGCGCGGGGGCCGCGCTTCGTCATGCCGCTGGGCGTGGCGGCCACCGGCGCCGGCTTGCTGCTGGCCGCCGTCTCCCACCAGCCCTGGCACCTGTACCTGACGCTGGGCGTGCTGGTGGGCGCCGGCAGTTCCTTCCTCGGCTACACCGGGCAGGCGCTGTTCCTGCCGAACTGGTTCGCGCGCCGGCGCGGGCTGGCCATCGGCATCGCCTACGCCGGGGTGGGCGTGGGCTCGATCGTGATGTTCCCCTGGTTCCAGGCCCTGATCGAGCACGCCGGCTGGCGCAGCGCCTGCGCCACGCTGGGCGTGGTGGTGCTCGTCGTCGCCGGGCCGCTGAACCTGCTGCTGCGCCGCCGCCCCGAAGACCTGGGCCTGCGCCCCGACGGCGACGCCGCGCCCGCGGCCGGCACCGCGGCGCGCACGCCGCTGCGCGTGGTGGACCCGGCCTGGGCCGCGGTGGACTGGACGCTCGCGCGCGCCATGCGCACCGCGCGCTTCTGGTGGGTGGGGCTGGCGCTGTTCTGCGGCCTGTACGCCTGGTACGCGGTACAGGTCCACCAGACCCAGGTGCTGCGCGAGGCCGGCTTCAGTGCGGCGCAGGCGGCCTGGGCGCTGGGGGCGGTCAGCCTCTTCGGCATCCCGGGGCAGATCGCGCTGGGCGCGCTGTCCGACCGCGTCGGGCGCGAGGTGGTCTGGACCATCGGCAGCCTGGGCTTCATCATCACCTACGGGGCGCTGCTGCTGCTCGCGCCGCTGGGCGCGCAGCCGGTGCTGCTGTACCTGATCGTCGTCGCCCAGGGCCTGCTCGGCTACGGCGTGACGCCAGTCTTTGGCGCCATCCCGGCCGAGATCTTCCAGGGCCGCCACTTCGGCAGCATCTTCGGCGTGCTCATGCTCGGCGGCTTCGCCGGCGGCGCCCTCGGCCCCTGGGTCATGGGCGCCCTGCACGACGCCACCGGCAGCTACGGCCCGGCCTTCGCCACCGGCATCGCGGCCAGCCTGATCGGCATCCTGGCGGTGTGGCAGGCCGCGCCGCGCAAGGTGCGGGCGGTGGGGGGCGCGGCGAGGTGACGCATCGGTCCGACTGACTTTGACCAATCGTCGGAACGGCAAACATTCGAGCCGCAACTGGGGACTGGCGCACAGACCCTGGGGCTGGTGCTGGCGCAAGGAAAGAAGGCCTGGACTGGGCTCGCGCCTATGGCCCATCTTCCCGCGCCCCACGATCGGCCCTGCCAAAGACCTGCACCAGAACGAACATCAGCGTGGTCACCCCGATCATGATGGTGGAGATGGCCGCGATGGTCGGGTCGATCTGGTCGCGCAGGGCCAGGAACATCTGCCGCGTCAGCGTGGAGTTGGCGCCGCCCGAGACGAACAGCGCCAGGATCACTTCGTCAAAGGAGGTGAGGAACGACAGCACCGCCGCCGAGACGACGGCAAAGCGGATCTGCGGCAGCGTGACGGTGAGAAAGGCGCGCGGGCGTGATGCGCCCAGGCTGCGCGCCACCATCTCCTGGTTCATGTCGAAGCTCTTGAGCGCCGAGGCCACGACGATCATCACGATGGGCACGGCCAGCATGGTGTGCGCCAGCACCAGCCCTGCCAGCGAATTGTTCAGCTTGACCTTGACGTAGACGTAGAACACCCCCACTGCGATCAGGATCACGGGCACGATCATGGGCGTGATCAGCAGCACCTGCAGGGCGCGCGCCGCGCGTAGGCGCGAGGCGCTAAGCCCGTAGGCGGCCAGGGTGCCTATGGGCGTGGCCAGCAGCGAGGTCAGTGCCGCAGCCTTCAGCGAGGTCACGGTGGCGTCCCTCCACGTGACCGATGCGAAGTAGTGCTCGTACCAGCGCAGCGACCACTTCCTGGGCGGGAACTCCAGATACTGCGAGGCCGAAAACGACATCGGGATCACGATGAGCGTGGGGAGGAGCAAGAAGGCGAGCACGGTCCCCGCCAGCACGTACAGCCACAGCCGGGCGCGGTGGGTGATCTGCGTGGCGCTGGCCGGTCGGTCCAGCCAGCGCTGGCGAACGGGCGCCAGCACGGGCGCGGGCGTCTTCGACTCTTCGGGCCTCACCGGCTGGCTCCAAGCAGCTGATCCAGGCGAGTCAGGCGCGACGCCAGCCACAGCAAGACCATGGTGGACACCAGCAGCACGACACCCAGCGAGCTGGCCGCACCCCAGTTGAAGAAGAGCTCGATGTCGTTGGCAATCTGGTTGGACACCATGATGATCTTCCCGCCCCCCAGCACCGCAGGCGTGACGTAGAAGCCCAGGCAGATCACGAACACCAGCAGCGCACCTGCGAACAAGCCTGGCAGCGACAGCGGCAGGAACACGGTCCAGAAGGCCCGCGTCGGGCTCGCGCCCAGGTTGGCCGCTGCCTTCATGCACTCCAGGTCGATCGAGCGCATGGAGTTCAGCACCGGCAGCACCAGAAAGGGCAGCATGATGTGCACCATGCCGATCAGCGTGCCCGCCAGGTTGTGCACCAGGGGCAACGGCTCGTCCCACCAGCCCAGCTCGATGCCCCAGGTGTTGATCAGCCCGCGCCGCTGCAGCAGCACGAGCCAGGCATAGGTACGCACCAGCAGCGAGGTCCAGAAGGGCAGCATCACCGCGATCAGGCACAGGTTGGCAACCCGCCGTGGCAGCTGCGACAGCACGTAGGCCAGCGGGTAGCCCAGCAAGCTGCACAGGCCCGTGGTCAGCAGGCTGACCTGGAAGGTGGCGCCGAAGATGCGCGCATAGGACGGCTGCTCGACCATGCGCCGGTAGTGCACGAGCGACAGGCTGCCGTCGTCCGCCAGGAAGCTCAGGCCGAACAGCCAACCGATGGGCAGCACCATCGTCACCAGCACGAGGCCCAGCGCAGGCCCGCTCAGGCCCAACAGTTGCCAGTGTTCACGGCGCTCGTCGCGGCGCAGCGCGGCGGCATTCAGCCCCGCGGGCACACCAGCGGGCTGCGCAGCAGCCGAGGGTGCCGACGATGCCTCCAGCATGCTCAGCCCGGCCCTTCCTCGGGTACCAGCACGGCGTCGCCGGCGTCGAAGTGCAGGGTCACCGGCTCTCCGCGCTGCGGTATCCGCTCCAGCGCGCCGGCACTGGCAATGCCGCGAGCGCTGACGCGGCTGCCGTCCTCCAGCACCGCCTGCACCAGGAAGGTGTCGCCCTGGTAGATCACATCGCCCACGCGGGCGGGCAGGCGGTTGGTCTGCGCAGGCCCGCCGCCCTGCGCCAGCGCCTCGGCCGGGCGGCTCACCCGCACCCTCTCCGGGCGCAACATGAGCCAGGCCTTGCCCGCGGGCGCGCTGGCGGACACGCCTGGCCCTGGCGTGATCTCGATGCCGTGGCCCTGCCAGGACCAGGCCCCCGCAGCCGCCTGCACCGGCAGGAGAGAAGACTCACCGATGAACTCTGCCACGAAGCGGTTGGCGGGCCGGTCGTACAGGGCGCGCGGCGTGTCCACCTGCATCAGCCGGCCGCTGGCGATCACGGCCACGCGGTCGGACATGGTCAGGGCTTCGCGCTGGTCATGCGTGACGTAGACGGTGGTCATGCCGAGTTCGTCATGCAGGTGACGCAGCTCGATCTGCATGGATTCCCGCAACTGCTTGTCCAGGGCCGACAAGGGCTCGTCCATCAGCAGGATGCGCGGCTCGAACACGATGGCGCGTGCCAGGGCCACGCGTTGGCGCTGGCCACCGGAGAGCTCGTGCACGCGGCGCCGGCCCAGGCCGGCCAGCCGCACAGTCTCCAGCGCCCGCTCCACGCGCTGCGCCGCCTCGGCGGCTGGCACCTTGCGCAGCTTCAGCGGGTAGGCGATGTTGGCCGCCACGTCCAGGTGCGGGAACAAGGCATAGTTCTGGAACACCATGCCGATGTCGCGCTTGTGCGGCGCGAGCCGCACGACCTCCTGGTTGCCGAAAAGCAGGCTGCCCTGATCGGGCCGTATGAAGCCGGCCAGCACCATGAGCAGCGTGGTCTTGCCCGAGCCCGAGGGCCCGAGCAGGGTGAGGAACTCACCGCTGCGCACATCGAGATCCACGCAGTCCAGCGCGGCCACGCGGCCGTAGGCCTTGGCAACCTGCCGGATGGTGATGGGTACCGCGCTGGTGCGACTCACAGGACAAGACTTCTCATGCGCAGGCAACCAGGCACGCTCAGCGCAAGCAATCCTGCGCGCGCGTGCCCGCTCTTCGGGCCCGGGGCTCGATACAGCCGCAAGCCGTTCACTCGGTCTGCATGTTCTGGTACAGCTCCGCGGCCCGCGCCTCGTTCTTGATGTACCACTCCAGGTTGATCGGGATCTGCCTGGCCACGTTGTCCGGGTGCGAGGGCAGCCTCTTGGCGTAGGCCGCGTCGATGGTGCCCAGCTCGTAGGCCTTCTTGTTGGTGGGGCCGTAGGTGATGTACTTGGTGAACTCGGCCAGGTAGGCAGGCTTGACGATCT
>CAIRBF010000212.1 GCA_903876715.1 uncultured beta proteobacterium | reverse complement strand
GTGGCGCTGCAGTCCGAGGCGCTGACCACCGCCGCCTGGGCCGGCATGGCGCTGAACCTGTTCAACCTGATCCCGATGGCGCCGCTGGACGGCGGGCAGATCGTGGAGGCGGTGTCCGCACCGCTGATGTGGTCCCTGGGACTGCACACGCTGGCAGTGCTGCTGTTCGTGCTGCCCGAGCCTATGCTGGCGGTGCTGGCCCTGGTGGCGGGGCCGCTGCTGATCGCCCGCTTCCTGATGGGTGGCGCAGCGGGGCTGGACGCACCGGCGCTGCTCGAGGGCCGGCTGCGCTGGGCCTATGGCCTGGGCTACACGCTGCTGGTGGCGGTGACGGCGCTCGGGCTTGCGCTCGTGCGACCGTGAGGGCATCAGCCTGCCATGCCACCGAGCCAGGCATGCACTGCCTGCGCCTCGCGTGCGCCAAAGCCAGTACGCGGGTTGCAGCGGATGAGCTGCGGACAGGGGGCCGGGAACTCGAAAGCAGCGTCGTCCAGTGCTCGCCAGGACGCGCGCCCGCCGTTGATGTCAAGCCAAGCGCGAATCTCATGGTACCGAGGCCAGCGCCCCACGTGCGCCGGCCCCGTGCAGCCGACCACGCGGCGCGACAGTCCCGGTGGCAACTGCTGCACGATCGTTTGCACAGTGGCGTGAAAACGCCAACTCGACGAGATGACGATGTCGCAGCGCCACGGGGCCAGCGCCGCCTCGAGAGCCGGTGCACGGCCGAAAACGCTGCCAGGCGCCCCGCTGCCGGGGTGCAGCACGCCGTCGAAGTCGAGGAAGAGCAGGGCGGGGGCGGACGTCGCAGCCATCGGGTGGACATCATGCCTGTGGCGACTCCGTTGGTGCGGGAACGACCTGGGGCCGACGCAAGAAGCCTCCAAGGCTGCCGGCGAACGGCGGCTTCTGAATGTTTAAACGCCCAGTGTTGAAACGACTACGAACAATGACAGTGGCACATTGACACTAACTCTAAATACTGTCATAGTGACACTGTCATAAATATCAAACCCACGCCATGGACGACCCCCAGAACTTCTCAGGCAACGCCGCCGACCTTGCGGCCCTGGCCATCGAGCGCGGGCGCGCGTACGGGCTGCCAGTGGACCCGGACAAGACCAACGAACGACTGGTGCGCTACTACGTCGCAGAGGGCGTCGTGGACAGGCCAGACCGTGTCGGCCGTGAAGCGGCCTACGGCTACCGCCACCTCTTGCAGTTGCTGACCGCTCGGCGCATGGCGCAGGCCGGGATGTCATTGGCCGTCATCGCCGAGCACAACCGCTCGGCCCTGACCCGCGCGCTCGAGGAGGGGCTGGACAAGCCGCTCCCCACCCAGGCCGAGTTGCTGGTGGGCAGTTTCCTGAACCGCAAACCATCGCCCCAGCAGCAGGCATCTGGCTCGGTGGTGCCGCCGCCTCAGGCACCCCGGCCTTCCATGGCCCTGCCTGACGTGCTGGACGAGGTGCGTCGCTTCAGGGACGAGGTGATCGCGGCGATGGGCGCCCTGCGCCACGAGGGGGCGTCGGCGCTGCACGGTCTGGATTCGCTGAACCAACGTGTGGAGCGCCTGCAGGACTGGATCGGGAGCTCTATGGCCGGCAACGTCGAAGTTACTCACGACGCGATCGTGACCGACGAGAGCCGTCACCTCGAGCTCGCCAAGGCCATCGACAGCCTGGAGAGGATGCATCACAAGACCGCTGACCTCACCGCCGCCCTGCAAGCCGCGCTTGCCCACTCCCGGAAGCACCTGGAGTCCGCGGTGGCAGAAATGTCCGGTCGGATGCAGATGGGCCTGCGCAGCCTCGAAGACCTGGTGTGCAGCCGATTTGCCGAACTCGAAGCCCGGCGTGCCGAAGACGTGGCCACGCTGCAGGCCCTGATCGAGGACCTGAAACCCGCCCAACCTGACAGCCGGGCGAAAGCCCCAGCAAACACCAAAGCCCCGGCCCGCTGACGCAACCCGCCCCATTGCACGACCGTCCAACCCCAGGAGCAAGCCCATGACCGACACGCAAACCCCCGCCGCCGCCCCCGAACTCGACCTCGTCCTCACCCCGCTGAAGCCCGCGCTCGCCGACGACAGCCGCAACACCCTGGACGTGC
>CAIRBF010000211.1 GCA_903876715.1 uncultured beta proteobacterium | reverse complement strand
CTGCGTGCCGATGATGCCCTGCGCGGCCAGCATGCGCGCGTGCGCCAGGCTGCCGTCGATGTCGGCCCGCCACAGCCGCTTGTCGAAGCCGACGCTCGCCGTGTAGCGCTGCACCAGCTCGCTCATCGGCTCGGAGAACAGGGCCGACCAGGCCTGGGACTTGTTGGCGAGGGGATTCGAGCTGGTCATGGGTGGGGGTGGGAGTGACACCGAAGGAGGCCCGGATTATCCGAGGTCGCCTGGGCAGGAGCTCTCTGGCATTGATCGGCTCACGGCGCGGACGCCGCCCTTGCGACCGCTCAAGCAGCGGCGCGCATGTCGGCCGGAGACTGGGGCCGCTGCGACAGACGCTGCATTTCAGGGCCGGTCTCGCTGCTCGAGCCGGGCGTGTCGCGGCGCAGGCGGGCGCGGCGCACCACCCACTGCGCCGCCCGCCCTGGCGCGCAGCCGGAGGCGGCAGGGCGGCCGGCACCTGAGCATGCAGCCGATCGCCGGTGAGAACCCCAGACCAGACGAGGAAACAGCCCCATGCCCAAGCAACTGCTGATCTACGAAAGTGCCACTCCCGTGTCCGCCTCACGGCACGCACGCCACTCGGTGGCGCCCGTACCCGACTTCTCCTTCAGCGCCGACGTGAACGCCGTGCCGCTCATGGCCGTGGAGTTCCTGCGGGCTGCCAGCGAGTACCCCATCGTTTTCGCCGGGGCCGGGGATGAGGTGGTGCCGTCGGTCGTGCTGGGGGTGCGCGGCAACCAGAACCTGTACCTGTCGCCAGACAGCAGGTGGCAGGCCGACTACATCCCGGCCTTCATCCGTCGCTACCCCTTCGTCTTCTCGAGCAGTGAGGACAAGAAGTCGCTGACCCTGTGCATCGACACCGCCTACCCCGGCGTCAACACCGAGGGCCTGGGGGAGCGGCTGTTTTCCGACGACGGCAAGCCCACGGGCTACACCGAGCGGGTGCTGAAGTTCCTCCAGGAGTACCAGGCGCAGTTCGAGCGTACGCGTGCCTTCTCCAGGCGCGTCAGCGAGCTCGGGCTGCTCGAGCCGATGCAGGCGCAGGTGACGACGCCCGCGGGCGAGAAGCTGACGCTCAATGGCTTCTTCGGCGTCAGCCGGGAGAAGCTGCGGGAGCTGTCGGCGCAGGCCCTGGCCACGCTGGCAAAGACCGACGAACTCGAGCTGCTGTACCTGCAATTGCACTCGATGCGTAACTTCGTCGGCGTCAAGGACCGGTTGCTCGGCACGCTCAAGCAGGAGCCGGCCGCGGAGGCCGCCGCCGACACCGTGCATTGACGCGCTGACATCGGGTCTGCCGTCCCCACCCCGGGCTGCCCGGCAGGCCCGCCCCCCTTGATTGCGACGATCGGACCGTCCTCATGGAGCAGAGTGCCCGGGTCTACTCCCTCGCCAGCGAGCTGCGGACCCGCGCCGAGTCGGCCGCCTGGACCAGCTTCAGTGCGCCCGCGGATGCAAGCGAGATGCATGCGGCGTGGCTGGCCCTGTTGGCAGGGCGCATCGACCGCGCCTGCACAGCATTGCTGCTGACGCGCGAGGCCGGTAAGACGGCCTTTGGCGTCGCCGCCGCCTGGCCCGATCCCCAGCGCGACCTGCAGTATCTGGGCGCCGTGGCGCGCCGGGTCCTGGAGCGGCGCGAGGGGGTCGTCGCCGCAGCGGGCGGCGAACAGCCTGCCCGGGCCGACGAGGCTGCGCACGTCGGCTATCCCATCGAGCTGGGAGGCGAGCTTCACGCGGCCGTGGTCTTCGACATCGGCCCGGGCCCGCTGGTCGACCTTCAGTCCGCGCTCAGGCAGATCCACTGGGCAAGCGCATGGCTGATCGACCATGTCCGCCAGCGCCTGCTGGCCGAAAGCCAGGCCGCGCTGGCTCGAAACCAGCTGTTCAACGACGTGCTGGCCACGGCGCTGCTGCACAGCCGTGTCGAGCCTTCGGCGCTTGCCGTCGCCAACGAGCTCGCCGGGCGGCTCGGTTGTGACCGCGTCAGCGTCGGCCTGGAGAAGTCCGGACGCGTCGACCCGGTGGTGATGTCCAACACGGCGAGCTTCGACCCCCGGTCCGACCTCGTGCGCTGGCTCGGCCAGGCCATGGACGAGGTGCTGGACATCGGGGTGGCGGTGTCGCATCCCGCGCCCGCGCAGGACGGGCTGGGGGCCCACGCACACGCGGACAGCGCGCGGCTGCTGCAGGTGGCGGCGATCCTGTCCGTACCCGTTCGCCACGAGGCCCAGACCATTGGCGTGCTGACCTTCGAGCGCAACGCCGGCCCGCCGTTCGACGCGCGCGAGCGGGAACTCGCCGTGGCCATCGGCGTGATGCTCGGCCCCGTCTGGGCGATGCAGCGCAGCAACGAGCGGGGCCTCTTCGGACGCCTGTCGGATGCCCTGCGCGAAGGCCTGCACGAGGCGGCGGGCCCCGGCAGCCCAGGGCTGAAGCTGGGCGCTGCGATGTTGGCCTTGTTCCTGGCCTTCAGTGCCTTGTGGACGACGGACCACCGGGTCTCCGCGCGGACCGTCGTCGAGGGCGAAACACAGCGGTCGGCGGTCGCGCCGTTCGAGGGCTTCATCGCCCAGGCCCTGGTGCGGGCCGGTGACACGGTCAGGAAGGGCCAGCCCCTGGCGCGCCTGGACGACCGTGACCTGCGCCTGGAGCATTCGCGGTGGACGGCTGAACGCGAGCAGCTGACTCGCCGCTGGCAGGTTGCCCAGGCGCAGGGCGATCGCGCCGCCATGGGGGTGCTGGCGGCACAGATCCGGCAGGTCGAGGCCCAACTGGCGCTCGCGGATGAGCGCATCGGCCGGGCCGCCCTGACCGCGCCCTTCGACGGGATCGTGGTCTCGGGCGACTTGAGCCAGCAGATCGGCGCACCGGTGGAGACGGGCAAGCTGCTGTTCGAGATCGCCCCCCTCGAGGGTTACCGGGTGATGCTGGAAGTGGACGATCGCGACATCGCCCGCCTCGCGCTGCGCCAGACCGGCGAGCTCGTGCTGTCCGGACTGCCCGGCCAGGTGCTTCCCATCGAGGTGCGGCGCATCATGCCGGTGGCGGTGCAGCGCGATGGCCGGAACGTCTTCGCCGTGGAGGCCTCGATCACCCAATCGGCGCCCGCGGGCTTGCGCCCCGGGATGGAGGGCATCGGCAAGGTGACCGTCGGCCAGCGCAGCCTGCTGTGGATCTGGACGCGCGGCCTGATCGACTGGCTGCGCCTGTCGCTGTGGAGCTGGTGGCCCTGAAGCCCCCGGCTGCGCGATGAACGACACGCCGCTGCACAGCACCCTGTGGTACCGCGTGGCCGCCCTGAGGCCGCGGCTGGTCGCGCGCGCCCGCCTGCACCGCCACCGGTATCGGGGCGAGGTCTGGTACCTTCTGCAGGACCCGGCGTCCAGCAAGGTCCACCGCTTCACGCCCGCGGCGCGCCTCGTCCTCGCGGCCATGGACGGCCAACGCACCGTGCAGGAGCTGTGGGAGCTGGCCGCGCGCCAGCTCGGCGCCGACGCGCCCTCCCAGGACGACCTGATCGGCCTGCTCGGCCAGTTGCACGCCGCCGACCTGCTGATGACCGATGTGCTGCCGGACGCGCTGGAGCTGTTCGAGCGGGGGTTCAAGGAACGGCAGTCGCGGCGGCGCCGCTCCTGGGTCAATCCGATGTCGATCCGGATCCCGCTGTGGGATCCGGGGCGCTTCCTCGACCGCCACGCCGGGCTCTGGCGCTGGCTCTGGGGCCGTCCGGGCGCGGTTCTGTGGCTGCTCGCCGTGCTGCCGGCCCTGGCCCTGCTGCCCTCGCGCTGGCCGGAATTGAGCCACAACGTGGCCGACCGTGTGCTGCAGCCTGACAACCTCATCGTCGTCGGGCTCCTGTTCCCGATGGTCAAGTTCCTGCACGAGATG
>CAIRBF010000210.1 GCA_903876715.1 uncultured beta proteobacterium | reverse complement strand
GCGGAGGTCAGGATTGGCGCCGCAGCACCGTGGTGAACACATAGCGCCCCTGGGGCGCGAGCGAGGTGGCCATCAGCTCCACGGCGCCGTCGCGCGTGCGGTACCAGCGGCGGGTACGCAGGGCCGGCGTGCCGGCGCGCACGCGCAGCGCCAGCGCGGCGGCGCGGGGCAGGCCGATGGCGTCGAATTCCTGGCGGATCTCGACGATCTCCTCGCCCTCTTGCTGCGCCAGCCACTGCGGGATCGAGCCCAGGCGGCCGTCCAGGCCTTCCAGCCGTTGGCGCAGGTGGCCGGGGACCAGGTGCACGCTGTAGAGCACGGGCTCCGCGGCACTGCGCTCGCGCACGCCGCGCAGCTCGATCCACTCGTCGCCGGCGGGCAGGCCCTCAAGCCGGGCGCGCCGCCCTTCCCGCAGTACCTTCTCGATGCCCAGGCAGCGGAAGGACAGCGACTGGGTGAACTGCAGTACGGCGTCCACCGATTCACCGTCGTGTGCGAACACGGCTTGCGGGCTGCGTGCGAGCACGCGCGTGCCCACGCGCGGCGTGCGGCTGATCAGGCCCTGGCGTTCGAGCTCACGCAGCGCGCCGCGCACCGTGATGCGGCTGACGCCGTGGTGCTCGCACAGGGCGGCCTCGGTGGGCAGCAGCGCGCCGACACCGTACTGGCCGTCCTGGATCTGGCGGGTCAGCACCTGGGCCAGGTGCGCGTAGCGCGGGGGCTCGGTCCGGGCCATGGCTGAGCGCCTTGCGCTGGCCGTCCGCCTGTCAAACCACGCCGCGCGCGCGCAGCGCGGCCAGGGCCGGGGCGTCGATGCCGATCTCGGCCAGCAGCTTGGCCGTGTGCTCGCCCAGCGCGGGGGCGGCCGCAAGTGCTGGGCCGGGCTTGGAGTCGCGCAGCGGAGAGCGCAGCAGGCGCAAGGGCTCGGCCCCGGGCACGCTCACCTCGGCCAGGGCCTGCGGGGCGGCGTGCTCCAGCGCCCCGGCCACCGAGCGCACCGGCGCCGCCGGCACCTGGCCGCCGAAAGCCGCCATCCACTCGGCGGTGGTCCGCTCGCGCAAGGCCGCATCCAGCACGGCGGTCAGCTCGTCGCGGTGGTGCAGCCGGGCCGGGTAGCTGGCGAAGCGCGGGTCGAGCGCCAGCCCGGGCTGGCCGATGCGCTCGCACAGCGCGAGCCAGAACTTCTCCTTGTTGCACATCAGGAAGATCCAGCCGTCGCGCGTGGTGTAGAGCTGGCAGGGCGTGAGCGAGGGGTGGGCCGAGCGCGGCTGGCGCGTGGTCTCGGCACCGGCATTGAGCTGCCACAGGCCGACGTAGTTCAGGTTGGACAGTGCCACGTCCATCAGCGAGACGTCGACGTCGCAGCCCTGGCCGGTACGCTGGGCATCGAGCACGCCGCTCACCAGCCCGAGCGACATCACCACCCCGGTCATGTAGTCGATGACGGACAGGCCCATGCGCGCCGGGGGCGAGTCGGGCTCGCCGGTGAGCGCGAAGTAGCCCGCCTCGGCCTGCATCAGGTAGTCGTAGCCGGGCCAGGCGGCGCGCTCGCCCTCGCGCCCGTAGCCGGTGAGGTGGGCGCAGACGATGGCCGGGTTCACCTCGCGCAGCTGCGCATACGTCAGGCCCAGGCGCGCCGGCACGTCACCGCGCAGGTTGCTCGCCACCGCGTGCGCGCCACCGCACAGGCGGTGGAAGAGGGCGCGGCCTTCGGCGTTGCGCAGGCTCAGCGTCAGGCTCTTCTTGCCGGCGTTCAGGCTCTGGAAGAACAGGCTCGAGGCTGTCTGCGGCAGCCCGTGGTGGAAGTGCGGCCCCACCTGGCGCGAGACGTCGCCGCCTTCCTCGGGCTGCTCGACCTTGATGACCTCGGCGCCCAGGGCAGCGAGGAACTGGGTGCCGAAGGGGCCGGCGCCGTACTGCTCCACCGAGAGGATGCGGATGCCGTTCAACAGCGCCATGGGGGGTGGAATCCTTCTTGTCGTGCGATTGATTTGTGATAACAATACCACGAGGGGTCTGGCAGAACAACCGGGCCGCTGTGGCCGCCAGACCCCTCGCGGGGTCGGGGTGGCGAGCGTCCGCCTCCGGCGTCCTGGCCCGCGCTAACCCCACCCAACCGCCGTCCCCAAGGAGCAAGACGATGGAGCAGGAACACCCCAACCGCCGCGCCTGGCTGCGCAGCGCAGGCGCCGTGGCGTTGGCCGGGCTGTCCGGTGCGGCCGCGCGCGCCGATACCTACCCGCAGCGCACCGTGCGCTTCATCATCCCCTTCACGCCGGGGCAGGGCTCGGACGTGATCGGGCGCGTGATGAGCGAGCGCATCGGCCCGATGTGGAAACAGACGGTCCTCGTCGACAACCGGCCCGGCGCCAACGGCGCGCTGGCGGTCAGCGAGGTCACGCGCAGCGCACCGGACGGGCACACCGTGCTGGTGACGTCGAACTCGCCCATCGTCATCAACCCCAACCTGTACAAGAAGCTGGCTTACAACCCGGCGGCCGACCTCAAGGCAGTCACGCTGGCGGGGATGGTCGAGCTCGCCATCGTCGT
>CAIRBF010000209.1 GCA_903876715.1 uncultured beta proteobacterium | reverse complement strand
TGCGGCGTGGCTTCCAGCAGGCGGGGAAACCTGGCCAGGGGCACGGCAAGCACCCGCCCATCGACGAGGTGGACCCACATGCTGTCGTCGTCGAAGGTGATGGCTCGGGCAGCGGCGCTCATGCCAGGCTCTCTGCAGCAAACTTCGGAGCGAAGCGGTCTAGGGGCGTGAGACGGCCCGGTAGCCTAAGAAGGCGGATGGTCACCCTGCGCATCGCTCAATTCCCTGAATCTGTTGTGGATGACGCCACGGTCATCCTTTGCGTTTAGGCAACTGTATCGCAAGCACGACGCGTGCCCGGGTTAGAAACGGCGGTAAACGGTGTCAAAAAGCAACAGGCGCGAGCAGGTGAGTGGGGCTGCGGCGTCAGTGGGGCCGCCAGAGGGGCCTTCGTTGCGGCTGAGGTCTTGCAGCTTCTTCATCGCCTACTGCACAGGTGGGTACGAAAGGTCAGACATCGCTTGGGCTTCCTTCCAGTGCTTGAAGAACTTGATCCAGGCTTCGAGGGCGGCGGCGGCGTGGGCGTGGGCGTCCGCGTTGGCATCAATGTCGGCAGCGGCGCTGGTGCCAGCATCGCCCCGATCGTCCCGCGCTCGCAGCAGGCGGTCGGCCTTGCCCAATCCCACCACGAACAGCGTCAGCTCGTCACCCAGCCGCACTGACGGATCGTGCCGGTCACGCATCTCGAATTGCCACAGCGCAGACTGGTGCCCCTCCACCAGATCGAAATCCAGCAGGTGTACGCCCACCACCGGCTTGATTGCGAGGTAGTGCTCGCCGGCGTCGATCTGCGTGCTCAGCATCCTCGCAAGGTAGAACGTGCTGCGCGCACTCCACCTTGGGTAGCGCAGCACCTGCACCTCCACGTTGAAGAGGTGGCCGGTGCTGTCGCGCGCCAGCACGTCCAGCTCGATGGGCTTGCCCGTCAGGTCTTCCGGCAGGATGCGCGGGTTGAGCAACGGGGGTGGGTGGCGACCGTTCCTGTTAATCGGTCAGGCGTCTTGTGCGTCCCAGGGGTTGATCAGCCGCACATCAAGGCCCGTGAAGTCCTTGGTGTTGCGGGTCACCAGCGTGAGATCGTGTTGCAAGGCCGTTGCGGCGAGCAGGCCGTCGATCGCTGGCAGCGGTCTTTCCGCACGGGCCATCAGGCGTCCCCAGCGATCGGCAATGTGAGGCCCCACCCGCCCGCACCGCCTGCAAGAAGGCTGCGGCGCAGGCCGACTGCCCCTTGTCCTGCCGCCACAGGTTCATCTTGCTGAACCCAGGCCAGCCGTAGCCTGCCAGGCGGCGGAAGTTGTCCAGTTGCAGCACGCGCCCGCCGGCGAAGACCTAGAGTCTTTGAAGCCTACCGTCACGTACGCCCCGCGGCCTTGGCCGCTCGGTTGGAAGCCCACCCGCGCCCCGCATCCCCCGGAAGGGGGTGCATGGATGTGGGGGGCCTCAATGCCCGCCGAAGACCTCGGTCAGGGTGGTGGCGTCCAGTCCCCTGTCGAACCAGATGTCAAGCTGTTCGACTGATGCGCCCTTCGCCCTCTCAGCCACCCACTCCGGCAGTGGGCCGAAGCGGCGGGTCAACAGGCGACTCAGGGTCTCAGCCTTTCCCTCAACCTTTCCCTCAACATGGGCTGAGTGATGGCAGACAGCAGTTTGGAAATGAGAAACATCTGGTCGGTTCTTGTCAGTTCATGCCGCTACCTCAGCCCGGCGCAGCGCCATCAGGTCTATCTGCCGTCGTTGGCAGGCCACCCAGCTACAAGCCCCAATTGGCCAGGCTTCAACGCACCCAGCGACGGGCATCGTTCAAGAGCAGCAGCAGTTGCTGCTCGCGCAACGGGGATGCGATGAAACCGAACCGGGTGTAAAACCGTGCCGCATCTTCATCAATGGGATGAGTCAACATAGCCCGGATGCCTGCCTGTTCTGCAATCACCCGCGTGCGGCGAATCGCATCCTGGAGCAGGCCAAAGCCTATGCCTCGCCCCTGGTCTAGGGTGGATACCGCAAGCCGAGCCAGGATCACCACAGGTAGCGGGTACTGCCCCATCCCCTTGCGAATACGCTCGGGTGCTTCCAGCGTATCGACCTGACCCACGGTCAGGCTGAAGTACCCCGCCACGCGACCATCGCCTTCAGCAACGACAAAGGTCTTGGCCGAGCCGCTGCCCTGTGCTTGTCGGGCATGGCGCAAGAACCAGTCGTTCAGCGCCGGCTTGCCGCAGTCAAAACCTTCCAACCGATGGTGTGGGGCCAGAGGCTCGGGAGCGCGAAGCGTCACTTCGTGTCCCAGGGTACCTTGCGCGCGAACAGATCACGCAAACCGTCGTTGGCCTGCTCGGGGCGTTCCAGCAAGTCCATCAGAGCCTGATACTGACTGCCCGAGACCATGAACAATCGTTGGTCGAGCAAGGTCTGTTCGGCAGCCAGGCACGCACTGTCAAGGATGAAATCAGTCAGCGACTTGTGCGCTACCTCAGCGGCACGGCGCAGCACCGCCTCTTGTTCCGGGGTGGCACGCAGGCCGAGGCGGGCAGACCGGGCGGAAGGCAAGGATGCAATGGCGGTCATGGCAGCACCTGTTCTGTTAGATCAATTGCCTCAATGTTAGTACAAACGACGCACGTCGTCCATAGAGTGCATGGCGGAGGCGATAGGGATGACGGTGTTGATCGTGCCGGACACCATGGCGCAGGATCTGCGCCGCTATGTGGCCAACAACGGCCGCATCGATACCACCCAAGCCTGCCAGGCCGCTGCCGCACCCAACGATCCTGAAGTCCCCTAACCAGTCATGAGTCGCCCCGCTCGCCCCCGAGCATGAAAGCCCTGGGTCGGTACACCAGCAGCAAGTGGGCGGCGATCGCCAAGTGCTCGCCGGACACCGCGCTGCGAGACATCACGGATTTGCTGGTCCGTGGCGCCCTGCGCAAATCGGATGCGGGTGGCCGCAGCACCAGCTACGAGCTGGCGTCGAACTCTGGTGTGCACAAGCTACCGCGGGCGGCAACCGCTCCCGCAGTAACCGCCCCATGAAGAAGAGGAATCAAACCGCCGCAAGCGCCCTGCGGCGCCGCCATACCCACCCGCGGGCCCAGCCCTGGCGGGTCAACGGGCCGGATCAGGTTACGCCGCGTCCGCGACGTCGCGGCCGAAGCGCAGGGTTCACCCACGCTCAGCCGGGCTGGACAGCCGAAGCGTCCCTGCTCGAGCCGCTTGTACAGCACCCAGAAGCCG
>CAIRBF010000208.1 GCA_903876715.1 uncultured beta proteobacterium | reverse complement strand
TCAGGCCATTGCCAAGGCACATCTGGTCTTCTATGTCAACGGTACCAACAAGAAGCCAGAGGCCTCGACTGCCAAGAAGATTAAGGCCTATCTGGGAAGGGGTGCTCAAGTCTGTCCATTGGTGAATGTCAGAGGGTATGCTGATGCATACGACTGCGATCATGACCGTACGAGCCTTGAACGGCACCAAGGGGCTCATGCTGCGCTTCGCCAAACCGAGGCTGTTCTGTCGGCGGCCCTGAAGCCGCAACACTTGATGCCGGGTCTTTGCATTCAGGGGCTCCTAGGGTTCTCGGCCCTTTCGTTGGACTCCATGACGGGGCAAAGCACTATCCATCCCATGCGTAGGCATGATCTCGGAGTGCATCAGCGAAAGTACTTGGCAGCTTTCGGGACTGCCGAGGCCATGCGCTCTTTCAGTCGGATCGACGATGTGGCCGGAGTTCTGAAAACTAAGGCTCATACCTTCCGCGAAGACATTGTCGAGGCGAACAAGGCCAAGGCGCGTGAGCTGCTCGCTAGCACTATCGAGACGCTGACTATCGCACTGAAGGATCATCAAGCCTTCATGGCCCGAGTAGAACCCGAGATTTCCTCGGCGAGAGCGGCTGTAGAGAGGGAGCTGGCAAACTTCTCGCGTCAGGCCCTTGGGACGCGGCAGGCACAGATTCACGCCTGCTTAGATCGTCTCGATCGGGATGCTCAGGCGATCGTCAGCGAGCACTTCGGTGACCAGACTGCGATCGGCCATGCCTTGGAGCAGGCATTCAATGCAGCTCATGACCTGATGGTTCGTGAGCTCGAGTCAAAATTGATAGAGCTCCTATGTAACCTCGAAACGAACTTGAACAGGGAAGTGGAGCGGCTCGTGCAGAACCTTCAGCGCGCCGACTTCGAGCAGCGGTTGAACCGAGGGGCATTCGCCGCTCCAATGACCCTCGGGTTCGATTCCAGCGGATTGCAGACGGACCTCGGGATGGGCGCATGGGGCATGATGACTCTCGCCGTCGTTTCGATGGCGATCACGGGGGCACAGGCTGGGGCCGCATTCCCCCCATGGGGTGTGTTTATCGGCGCTTCAGTGGGCTTCGTCGCGGGCGTTGCGCTCGGTGTCCTTGGATTCTTCAGCAGCCGTCCAACCCGGATCCGCAGGGCGCAACAAGACGTGCAACGGCGAATGAATAGTCGACGGGATCTGGCCGTCGCCAATGCGACCCCCGCCCACGACAGGCTCTCGGCCGGTGTCCGCGAACTCGTCAATGCTCAGTTCGGGCGTGAACTCGAAAAACTGCATCACACCATGGCTCAGCCAGGTCTCATGGTCGATCAACAGATCGAGGCGATGCGCTGCGTCCTGCGGCAATTGGAGGATATGCCATATGGAACCGTTCAAGCAGTTCGCACTTGACAAGCAAGTGGTTCTCGGGAGCTTGAGTTCCCTGGAAGGGCTGATTCGCCAGTTGGGTGAGCTTGGCCTTGCTGTTCAAGACGATCTTGCCAAGGTGGAATCAGCTGTCAACGCAATCGCGGCAGACGTTCTGCGCGTCGCACTGATGGGCGCCTTCTCAGATGGCAAGACGAGTGTCGCGGCAGCCTGGCTCGGTCATCTCCTTGATGATATGAAGATTGATATCGACGAATCTTCCGATCAAGTTTCGATCTATCGGTGGGCTGGACTTCCCGGACAGTATGAAATCGTTGACACGCCAGGGCTTTTCGGCGACAAGGAGAGTACGATCGACGGCCGGCATATACGAGTTGCTGACATAACTCGGCAGTACATTTCCGAGGCTCACCTCGTACTGTATGTCGTTGATGCTACGAACCCGCTCAAAGAGAGCCATGCCGACACCGTGCGCTGGTTGCTCCGCGATCTTGACAAGCTGGGCGCAACAGTTTTCGTTATCAATAAGATGGACGAGGTCGCTGATCTGACTGAAGAGCATCTGTTCCACGAGCAGGCTCACATTAAGGTCAGAAATATCATTGGAAAGCTCGAGCGATATGCGGCACTGACACCACAAGAGATCCTGAAATTGCGTATCGTCTGTATTTCCGCTGATCCGAACGGTCGAGGATTAACTTATTGGCTTGCGAGACCTTCGCAGTACGAGGCGCGTTCTCGGATAGGAGAACTTAAGGCTGTGACGCAGGAGGTCCTTAGTTCGCAGGTGCCCGAAATGCTGCGCGCCAAGACCGGACTGGATGTGATTCGGGATCTCGTGGCTCGAAAGCTGGCAGTTGCTGAAGCGCAGCTGTGCGAGTTGACGGTCTTCGAAGAGAGCAATCGACAGGAACGCACACGCATTCGTGAAGACATCAAGCGCGGTCGAGAAGACGTTAAGCGACTGACAGCTTCGATGTTTGGTGACTTGCAAACGCTGGAGGCTCAGTTGCTTTCCAAGCTACGCCCCTTGGAGCTGGAAGATCTGCGTGCATATATGGATGACGAGATAGGCATGACCGATGGGGAAACAGGCTTGAAGCTCCAGCTTCGCATCAAGACGATCATCGACCGTTACACCGATGAGGCCAACGATATAGTCGGGAGTATCGCTAGGGATATCGAGTTGCAGATCGACGCTGGTGCTGGATTTGTAGCTAGATTGAGTGGACAGGCTCTCGCAATCACCGGCAAAGTGCTGCGAGGCATACAGTCGATGCCTACGGCGGTCATACAGGAAGGACTTATTGCTGCTCAAAATGTACTGGCGCAAATCACCGGGGTCAGCATCAAGCTCCTACCTTGGGAAGTCTACAAGTGGGCCTCTACGATCAGTAAGCTGGCAGGCCCTGTGGCCGTCGCGATACAAGTTGTTTCGGATGCCTGGAAAGCCTATCAGGCATATGAGCGAGAAGCCGCGCTGAAAAAGCACAAGGAGCAAATTACTTACATGGTGAAGGAGTCATTCAAGGCAATTTATGGCGTGCTCAGCGACGAAGAAGTGGCCATAGCGACGTTTGCGCCGCAACTCCAGAGATTTGAGCAGGTCCTGCGAAAATTGGACGCGTCTGCTACTTCGATCCAGAACGCCCAGCAAACCCTCAAGGCGGTCCGCGAGGGTCTCCAAGCCTTGGTGCCGCAGCCCACACGAGTCGCTGGTTTCGGGTAACGGCCTGCTGCTGTCCGATGCGCCTTGGCGCACGCCAACCCGTGGCGTGGAGCGTGCGTAGGCTGAAGCGGGGGGGTCGAGGTTTTCGCTGTCCCGCAAGAGCGTTCTATAGGCCACGCTCCTTCCCCCTCAACCAAACGGCCGCACCCCGATCAGCGGCCCGTGCAGCCAGAGCGCGAACACCACCCAGGCGCCGACGCCGACGGCCACGGTGAGCGCGGTGCCGGCAGCCGTGCCGGCGGGGCGCACGGTGCCGGCGGCGCGGTCGCGAGCGCGCGCGGCGCGGAAGCACAGCACCGACCACACCAGGAAGCCGCCGAACAGCAGCAGGTCGGCCAGTGTGTGGTTGGCCAGCAGGTGGCCGAGCGCCCAGACCTTGACGCCCAACGTCATCGGGTGGCCGAGCCTGGCCTTGATGGCGTTGCGCGGCACGTAGGCCGCGGCCAGGAAGATGAAGGACACCAGCGTCAGCAGCGAGGCGA
This sequence comes from uncultured beta proteobacterium, assembly GCA_903876715.1. Lineage (GTDB taxonomy): Bacteria > Pseudomonadota > Gammaproteobacteria > Burkholderiales > Burkholderiaceae_C > Rubrivivax. Next base: position 6,889 of record CAIRBF010000208.1, on the reverse strand, counting down.
GGTGACGCATGCCGATGGACGGCGTCCACAGCGGCACCGGGTCCTGGCGCGCGACGCCGTAGCCCCAGACGAGCAGCACGAAGCCGACGAGCGAGACCACCGAGTACAGCCCCTTCCAGCCCTTCTCGCCCAGGCGGGTGAGCTGCGCGCCGCGCCAGCCCTCGGCAAAGATGCGCGTGGAGTGGGCACCGAGGAAGATCACGAGGCCGAGGATCAGCAGGGTCATGGCGGGGTGCTCCGGGTTCGGGGGGTGGTGGGCGGCGGTGTGGCGGCGGTGCGGGCTGACGCCCCGGCTGGCGCGGGTGGCGTGGAGTGGCGCTGTTCGACGTTGGACGTTCGACGGGCGGTCACCGCTCGTGACTGGCGCGCCGCGGTCATCAAGAACGACAATCCCGATTCTCGCGGCACACGCGGACCGCGGGCCCCGGCCCCGCCGCCCGGCCCTGCGCGCGGGAAGGCGTATCGTTCGCGCGTGCAGACCCCGAACGCCCCCCATACCGAAGCCACCACCGCCTACTGGCAGCGCCTGCTCGGCGGCGACGAGGCCGCGCCGCTGCGCGCGCCGCCCTGGCGCCTGGGCTACCCGGCCGCCCTGCCCGACGGGCGCTTCCTGGTACTGCCGATCCGCGCCCTGGCCGCCGAGCCGCGGCACGCGGTCGCCTCGCTGATCTGCAACCAGGCGGCGCTGGACGTCGTCGACACGCTGGCGGCGATGCTCGCGCAGGCGCTGCGGCCGCTCGGCGCCGAGCTCATCGTCGGCCTGCCCACGCTCGGCCTCGCGGTCGCGCCGGGGATCGCGCGCGGCCTGGGCCATGCGCGCTACGCGCCGATGGGCTACTCGCGCAAGTTCTGGTACGACGAGCGCTGGTCGACGCCGGTGCAGTCCATCACCTCGCCGCAGCCCGGCAAGCGCCTGTACCTGGACCCGAACCTGCTGCCGCTGGTGCAGCGGCGTCGCGTCGTGCTGGTCGACGACGCGGTCAGCACCGGCACCACGCTGGCGGCGGCCTGGACGCTGCTGGAGGACCTGGGCGCCGAGGTTGCCGGCGCCGGGGTGCTGATGCGCCAGGGCCGGCGCTGGGAGCAGGCGCTCGGCCCCGCGCGCGCGGCGCGGGTGAGCGGCGTCTTCGACAGCCCGCTGCTCGCGCTTGGCGATGGGGGCTGGGTGCCGCGGGCTTGAGGCGCCCGCGGCGGCGGGCCGTCAGGGGCTGAGCACCATCCGCCCGGCCTTTCGGCCACCGGGGGAGGGCGCGGCGCCGCTCAGACCCGCTCGAAGACGGCGGCGATGCCCTGGCCGCCACCGATGCACATCGTCACCAGGGCGTAACGGCCGCCGGTGCGGTGCAGCTCGTAGATCGCCTTGGTGGCAATGAAGGCGCCCGAGCAGCCGATCGGGTGGCCCAGCGCGATGGCGCCGCCGTTCGGGTTGGTCTTGGCCATGTCCAGGCCCAGGCCGCGCGCGACCGCGATCGCCTGCGCAGCGAAGGCCTCGTTGGACTCGATCACGTCCATCTGGTCCAGCGTCAGGCCGCCCTTCTTCAGGGCGAGCTTGGTCGCCGGGATCGGGCCCTCGCCCATCACGTCGTTGGGCACACCGGCCACGGCGTAGGACACGAGACGCGCCATGGGCTTGTAGCCGGCCTTGGCGGCGGTGTCGGCGTCGCCCAGCACGAAGAAGGCCGCGCCGTCGTTGATGCCCGAGGCGTTGCCCGCGGTGACCGAGCCGTCCTTCTTGAACGCCGGCTTGAGCTTGCCCAGCGACTCCATGGTCGTGCCGGCCTTGACGTACTCGTCGGTGTCGAAGACGACCTCACCCTTGCGCGTCTGCTTGACGATGGGCACGATCTGGCTCTTGAAGCGGCCCTCGGCGATGGCCGCGGCGGCGCGCCGCTGCGACTCGACCGCAAGCGCGTCCTGCTCCTCGCGCGTGATGGTCCACTTGGTCGACAGGTTCTCGGCCGTGATGCCCATGTGGCCGACACCGAAGGGGTCGGTCAGCGTAGCCACCATCATGTCGATCAGCTTGGTGTCGCCCATGCGCGCGCCGGTGCGCATCGCGGTGGAGAGGTAGCCGCCGCGGCTCATGACCTCGACACCGCCGCCGATGCCGTAGTCGCAGTCGCCCAGCAGGATGTTCTGCGCCGTCGTCACGATGCCCTGCAGGCCCGAGGAACACAGGCGGTTGACCGCCATCGCCACGCTGTCCATCGGCAGCCCCGCCTGGATGGAGGCCACGCGCGCGACGTAGGCGAAGCGGCTTTCGGTGGGGATGGTGTTGCCCACCGTGACGTAGTTGATGACCTGCGGGTCGACGCCCGAGCGCTGGATCGCGGCCTTCATCACCGTGCCGGCCAACTCCGCCGGCTCCATGTCAGCCAGCGAACCACCGAAAGAACCGATCGCCGAGCGCGCCGCGCCCAACACCACCACATCACGCTTGCTCATGGAAACGTCTCCTCGGTCAGAAAAATCGCATCAGTGTAAACCCTAGATTTGATCTCCCCATGCTGGCGCCGGGCTGACAGCAGGTCGGTCCGCGCCCAATGAAGCCTGCGCCCCGCGGCAACCCCCCCGGCCCTCGCACGGACCTTGCGCCGACCCTCGATAGACTCGGTCCACGCCAGTGGCTGCGCACGCACCGTCACGCCGTCATCATGTCCGCCAATCCACCACCTCCGACGTCCCCTGGCCGGCTCTTCCTGCGCGTCGAACTCGAAGGGGGGCGCCTCGGCCCGGGCAAGATCGGGCTGCTCGAGCACATCCGGCGGGAGCGCTCGCTGGCCGCCGCGGCGCGGGCGATGGGGATGTCCTACAAGCGCGCCTGGGACTTGCTGTCGACGCTGAACGAGATGTTCGACGAGCCGGTGGCGGTGACGCACCCGGGGCGCAACGTCGCCGGCGCGACCGAGCTCACGCCCATCGGCGAGCGCCTGGTCGCGTTGTTCAGGACCCTGGAGCACAGCGCTACGCAGGCCTGCGCAGCGGCGCTGGATGAACTCGATGCGGCCCGCCGCCGCCGCCCGACGGACGCAAATCATCCTGGGTCCGGCCCTTGACCGCCCCCCTCGAGGATGAGGACGCAGCACAGCCGATCGAGCCTCCCGTGCCTGGGCACCGGCGCTTCGACTAACCCGGCTGCGCCGCGCGGCCGCGCGCCAGCAGCAGCGCGTCGGCGTGCAGCGCCACCGACTTGACCAGGCACCAGCAGCGCAACCCTGGCGCGAGGGCCAGGCGATGCGCGGACTCGCGCGTGACGGCCGCTGCGAGCACCGTACCCGGGCCCACGCGCACCTGCACCTCCACGTGCGGTGCCGGCCGGCCCGTGCCGATGACGTCGGCACGCTGCAGCACGCGCTCGACCGTGCCCTCGATGCGGTTCGTGATGCTGAGATCGTCCGGGCGCGACAGCGCGAGCGCGACCTCGCGCGCCGGGATGCGAAGTCGCACCGGCGCCCCCACCGGCAGCTCCAGCAGCGGCACGCGCAACGCGAAGCCCTCGCAGGCCAGCGTGCTCAGGCCGTCGTCGGGGTCGTGGCTGGCCACCCGGGCGCGCACCAGCGCCCCGGCATCGGCGCCACCGCGCAGCGGCGCGGCGCACGGGTGCTCGAGCACCTCGGTCAGCGGGCCCGCCGCCACCGCCACGCCGGCATCGAACAGCACGAGCGCGCTGGCCAGGCGCAGCACCTCGTCGACCGCGTGGCTGACGTAGAGCACGGGCAGGTCGAACTCGTCGCGCAGGCGCTCGACATAGGGCAGCACCTCGGCCTTGCGCGGCGCGTCCAGCGCCGCCAGCGGCTCGTCCATCAACAGCAGGCGCGGTTGCGCGAGCAGGGCGCGGCCGATCGCCACGCGCTGGCGCTCGCCCCCCGAGAGCGTGTGCGGCGCGCGTTGCAGCAAGGCGCCGAGCCCGAGCAGTTCCACCACGGCATCGGCGGGCACACGCGCCGGCTGCGCGCGCGCGCCGGCGCGCCGCAGCCCGTAGCGCAGGTTGCCCTCCACCGACAGGTGCGGGAACAGCCGCGCGTCCTGGAAGACCACGCCGAGCGCACGCCGGTGCACGGGCAGGTCGATGCCGCGCGCACTGTCAAAGAAGACCTCGCCGCCCACGTCGATGCGGCCGCTGTCCGGGCGCAGCAGCCCGGCCACCAGGTGCACGAGCGTGGACTTGCCCGCGCCGCTGGCGCCGAACAGCGCCGTCAGGCCCGCCAGTGGCAGGTCGATCTCGCAGCGGTGTTCGAAACGGCCCAGGCGCTTGCGCGTAGACACGCGCAGCCGATGCGGCGCGGCAGCGTCCATCAGGCCTGCCCGACCTGGCGCCGCACGCGCTGTGCCAGGCGCTCGGAGACGACCATCGCCGCGAGTGCGAGCGCGAGCGAGACCAACACCAGGCGCAGCGCCGCGGCCTCGCCGCCGGGGGTCTGGGTGAGGCTGTAGATCGCCAGCGACAGCGTCTGTGTCTCACCCTGGACGTTGCCGACGAAGGTGATCGTCGCGCCGAAGTCGCCCAGCGCCGCGGCGAAGGCGACGACGCAGCCGGAGAGGATGCCCGGCAGCATCAGGGGCAGCGTCACGGTGAGGAAGACGTCCAGCCGAGACGCCCCGAGCGTGCGCGCGGCCTGCTCCAGGCCGCGGTCCACGGCCTCGAGCGCGAGCCGGATCGCCCGCACCATCAGCGGAAAGCTCATGACCGCCGCCGCCAGCGCCGCGCCCCAGCGCGTGAACACCAGACGCAGCCCGAGCCACTCCTGCAGCCAAGCCCCCAGCGGGCCCTGGCTGCCGAACAGCAGCAACAGGAAGTAGCCCACGACGACGGGCGGCAGCACCAACGGCAGATGCACCGCGGCGTCGAGCAGGCTCCTGCCCGGAAAACGCGCGCGCGCCAGCACCCAGGCCGCGGCCACCGCCAGCGGCAGGCTCACGGCCACCGCCGCGAGCGCGATCTGCAGGCTCAGCAGCAGGGCGTCGATCTCGACCGGGCTCAGCATGGGGCGAAGGCTAACCCAGCGCGGCGGGTCTGCCGCGACCTCTGGCGGCGCGGGCCGGCACGCCGCCCCGGTCGCCGGCCGGGACGCCGCCCGGCCCATCGCCTGCCACCCGCTTCATCGGCGCACCGTGAACCCGTGACGGCGGAACACCTCGCGCGCCGCCTGCGACTCGAGCAGGCGCAGGAAGGCGCGCGCGGCCGGCGTGTCGTGCGCCGCCACGGCGGCCACCGGGTAGCTGATGGGCGCATGACTGTCGGCGGGGAACGTACCCGCCACCCGCACCCGGGAGGAGAGTGCGACGTCGGTTTCGTAGACCACGCCGGCCGCGGCCTCTCCGCGCTCGACGAAAGCCAGCGCGACGCGCACGTTCTCGGCTCTCACCAGGCGCGCCTGCACCGCACCCCAGGCGCCCAGGTGGGTCAAGGCCTGCTGGGCATAGCGCCCCACCGGCACGTGCGCCGGGTCGCCCGTGACCCACCGGCCCTGCGGGCCGAGCAGCGCACCGACATCGACGCCAGGCATCAGGGACACCTGCAGCGGGTTCGACGCCGGCACGATCAGCACCAGTCGGTTGCCCAACATCGAGCGCCGCGTGGCCGCGACCACGAGCCGCCGCTGTGCGAGGTGGTCCATCCAGGCCTCGTCGGCACTGGCGAAGACAGCCGCAGGCGCCCCCTGTTCGATCTGACGTGCGAGCGTGCTCGACGCGCCGAACGCAAAGCGCACCTTGCCAAGTCCCTGCTGCTGGTGCAGGAGCCCGATGTCCTCGAAGGCGTTCTGCAGGCTGGACGCTGCAAAGACCGTGAAAGGCACGCTCGAGGGCTGCGCCAAGAGCGGAACTGCGAACGCGAACAGGGCCATGCTCAGCACAGCCAAAACATTGCGGCGGCGCGACGTGGACCGGATGTGCATCGAGCTATCCTATATATTCACAGACATAGGATAGCAGATGCCTTCACAGGGAAACAGCGCGCATGCACCACATCCGCGTCGCGGCGACAATCGCGCCCCTGTGTCGGGGAGTGCCCGATGCCCCCTTGCGCAGACCATGTCAGAAGCACGCGAACCGACCTCTCCCGAGGGGACTGCCCCGATCGTTGAACCGGTGGCAGCTCCACCCGCCCCGGCAACGGAGGTGGCACCCGACCTCGCGCCGGCCGCACCGGCCGCCCTGGCCGATGCAGCCACGGCGGCGGAAGCGACCACGGCGGCAGACGCCGCCGTCGTGGCCGAGGCCGTCGTGGCCGAGGCCGTCGAGGCCGTCGAGGCTGCCGATGCTGCCGATGCTGCCGGTGCAGCCGATGCCGCTGAAGCCGCTGAAGCCGCCGATGCGGTCGGCGCAGCCGGTGCACCCGCGACGCCGCAGCCGCAGGCCGCCAGCCCCGCTGGCTCGACCGCGGCAGCGCAAGCGGCCCCGGCGCCGCACGCTGCCGCGCCCGAGATGAGCCCCTCGGCCTGCGCCGAGCGCCTGGCGGCGCTCTTTCCGGCACTGTTCGGCCGCGATGGCCCGCCCAAGCCGGTCAAGCTGCGCATCCACGCCGACATCCAGCAGCGCGCGCCGGACGTGTTCACACGCAAGGCGCTGTCGATCTTCATGCACCGGCACACCACAGGCAATGCCTACCTGAAGGCCTTGCTGACGGCGCCGCACCGCTACGACCTGGACGGCCAGCCCGCGGGCGACGTGGCCGACGAGCACCGCGCGGCCGCCAAGGACGAGCTCGAGCGCCGGCGCCAGATCTTCCTGGCCCGCCGCGCGGCGGAACGCGGCCCAGGCCCCGGACGGGGCGCTCATCGCGGGCGTTCTGCCAAGTAGGGGTGCCACAGTGGACCGTATAGTCCAAGCCCTTGAGTCCCTCCTACCCGAGCTGGATGCGTTCGGTGAGTCGCTTACCCAAGAGTTC
>CAIRBF010000207.1 GCA_903876715.1 uncultured beta proteobacterium | reverse complement strand
GAACGGCGGCACGATCCGCAACGCCTCGGGTACCGCGGCGACGCTGACGCACGCGGCGGTGGGCGACAACGCGGGCTACCTGGTCGACACCGCGGCGCCCACGGGCACGCCGACGGCCATCGGCAGCTACGTGGACAACGTGGGCGCGGTGCAGGGCACCACGTCGACGGCGACGAGCACCGACGACACGACGCCCGGCTTCAACGTGGGCGCCCCCCCGGCCGGCGCCACGGGCGCGGTGCTGTACGTGGACGGGGTGCAGACGGCGTCCACCCTGAGCGGCGGTGTGCTGACGTCGAGCGCGGCGCTGGCCCCGGGCCTGCGCGCGATGACCTACGCCTGGGTCGACGCGGCGGGCAACGTCGGCGCGCAGAGCGCGACCTACCGCCTGACCATCGGCGGCTCGACGGCGTCGGTGACTGGCGTGATGCTGAGCGGCGCCACCGGCATCCAGAACAGCACGCTGAACGCCGGGGATGTGCTGACAGCCACGGTCAACTTCGACAACGCGGTGACCGTGGCGACAGCCGGCGGCACGCCGACGCTGGCGCTGAAGATCGGCAGCGCCACGGTGCAGGCGGCCTACAGCGGTGGCACAGGGACGACAGCGCTGACTTTCACCTACACGGTGCTGGCGGGCCAGACCGATGTGAACGGGATCTCGATCGCTGCGAACGCGCTGGCCCTGAACGTCGGCACGATCCGCAGCGCCGCGGGCACGGCGGCGACGCTGACGCACGCGGCGGTGACTGACAACGCGGGCTACCTGGTCGACACGACCGTCCCTTTCGGCACGCCGACGGCCATCGGCAGCCATGTGGACAACGTGGGTGCGGCGCAGGCTGGCACGTCGACGGCGGCGGCCACCGACGACGCGACGCCGGGGCTGAACATCGGCTACCCGCCGGCCGGCGCCCATGGAGCGGTGCTTTACGTGGACGGCGTGCAGACGGCGGCCACGCTGACCAACGGGGTGCTGACGCCGAACGCGGTGCTGGCGCCGGGCACGCGCTCGATCACCTACGCCTGGGTGGACGCGGCGGGCAACGTCGGCGCCCAGAGTGCAGCCTATGTGCTGGCCATCGACACCACGGTGGCCGTGGTGAAGGGTGTGGCGCTGAGCGGCGCCACCGGTATGCTGAACAACACACTGAACGCCGGCGACGTGCTGACGGCCACGGTCACCTTCGACGAGTTGGTGCATGTGGCGACGGCTGGCGGCACGCCGACGCTGAGGCTGAACATCGGCGGCAAAACCGTCCTGGCGGCCTACAGCGGCGGCAGCGGGACGGCAGCGCTGACCTTCGCCTACACCATGGCGGCAGGGTTGAACGACGCCAACGGGGTCTCGATCGTCGCGAACTCGCTGGCGTTGAACGGCGGCACGATCCGCAATGCTGCCGGCGCCACGGCGACGCTGGCGCACTTGGCGGTGGGCGACAACGTGGGCTACCTGGTCGACACCGCGGCGCCGACGGGCACGCCGGCGGCCATCGGCAGCTACGTGGACAACGTGGGCCTGTCGCAGAGCAGTGCTTCGACGTCGGCGGATACCGACGACTTGACGCCCGGGTTCAACGTCGGCAACCCGCCGACCGGCGCCACGGGCGCATGGCTGTACGTGGACGGGGTGCAGACGGCGGCCACGCTGGTCGGTGGTGTGCTGACGCCGGCCACGGCACTGGCAGGGGGCCAGCGCTCGATCACCTATGCCTGGGTGGACGCGGCAGGCAACGTCGGCGCGCAGAGCGCGACCTACCGGCTGACCATCGCCGCGACGGCCTCGGTCACCAGCGTGGCGCTGAGTGGCGCCACCGGCATCCAGAACAGCACGCTGAACGCCGGGGATGTGCTGACAGCCACGGTCAACTTCGACGACGCGGTGATTGTGGCGACGGCCGGCGGCACGCCAACGCTGGCGCTGAACATCGGCGGCGCGACGGTGCAGGCGGCCCACAGCGGCGGCACGGGCACGCGGGCGCTGACCTTCGCCTACACGGTGGCGGCGGGCCAGAACGACGCCAACGGCATCTCGATTGGCGCGAACGCACTGGCGCTGAACGGCGGCACGATCCGCAACGCCGCGGGCACCGCGGCGACGCTGACGCACACGGCGGTGGGCGACAACGCGGGATACCTGGTCGACACCGCAGCGCCGTCCGTCACGCCGGCGGCCATCGGCAGCTACGTGGACAACGTGGGCGCGGTGCAGAGCAGCACGTCGACCGCGGCGACCACCGATGACACGACGCCGGGGTTCAATGTCGGCAGCCCTCCTGCCGATGCCGCGGGCGCGGTGTTGTTCGTGGACGGGGTCCAGACGGCCGCCACGCTGGTCAGTGGCGTGCTGACGCCGAACGCGGGGCTGGCGGCCGGCACGCGCTCGATCACCTACGCCTGGGTGGACGCGGCGGGCAACGTCGGCGCGCGCAGCGCGGCCTACGGGCTGAGCATCGACACCGCGGCCGCCACTGTCACGGGCGTGGCGCTGACGTCGGCAGCCGGTGCGCAGAACAGCACCCTGAATCAAGGTGATGTGGTCACGGCCACCGTGAGTTTCACCGAGGCGGTCGTCGTCAGCGGTGCGCCCACGCTCGCGCTGAACATCGGCGGCACGACGGTGCAGGCCAGCTATGTCGGCGGCAGCGGCGGCTCGGCGTTGAGTTTCAGGTACACGCTGCTGGCAGGCCAGAACGACGCCGACGGCATCTCGATCGACGCGAACGCGCTGTCGCTGGCCGGCGGCACGATCCGCAACGCCGCCGGCACCGCGGCAATGCTGACGCACGCAGCGGTGGCCAACAACACGAGCTACCTGGTCGACACCGCGGCGCCGGTGGCGGGGGCCGTGGGCCTGTCCAACTTCACCGACACGGGCGCCAGCGCGAGCGATTTCATCAGCAGCGACAACAGCTTCGACCTCACGCTCAATGGCGCGGAGGCGGGCAGCACCGTGGCCTACGAGGTGTCCACGAACGGCGGCAGCACCTGGACCGGCGCGCAGGCCACGCAAACCGGCCTGGCGGACGGGAGTTACCTCTTCCGGGCCCTCGTCAGCGACCGTGCCGGCAACAGCACCGCGACGAATGCAGTCACTGTCACCGTGGACCGCACGGCGGCGGCGGGCACGCCGGCGCCGATCTCTGGCTATGGGGACGATGTGGGCCCGGTGCGCGGCAGCATGTCGGCGATGGCGCACACCGACGACACGACACCGGGGCTGAACATCGGCAACCCGCCGGCCGGCGCGAGTACCGCCTGGCTGTACGTTGACGGCGTGCAAACGGCGGCGACGCTGAAGGACGGCGTGCTGACACCCGACGTGCCGCTGGCCGAGGGCAGCCGTTCGCTGCGCTATGCCTGGGTGGACGCGGCGGGCAACGTCGGCGCGCAGAGCGCCGCCTTCGCGCTGACCCTCGACACCACGGCGCCGGCGGTGAGCGGCGTGGCCCTGAGCGGTGCCCGTGGCATCCAGAACAGCACCCTGAACGCCGGCGACGTGTTGACAGCCACGATCACCTTTGGCGAGGCGGTCAACGTGGCGACGGCCGGCGGCACGCCCACGCTGGCGCTGGACATCGGCGGCTCCAGTGTGCAGGCGGCCTACAGCGGCGGCAGCGGGACGACGGCGCTGACCTTCACGTACACGGTGTTGGCGGGCTCGAACGACGCGAACGGCGTCTCGATCGTCGTGAACGCGCTGGCGCTCAATGGCGGCACGATCCGCGATGCCGCCGGCATCGACGCGCGGCTGACGCACGCAGCGGTGACCGACGACCCGAACTACCTGGTCGACACCGTGGCGCCGGCCGACACGCCGGCGCCCGTCGTGAGCCATGTGGACAACGTGGGCCCGGTGCAGGACGGCACGTCGATGGTGACGACCACCGACGACGCCACGCCGGGTCTGAACGTGGGCGCTCCGCCCGTCGACGCGAGCACTGCATGGCTGTACGTCGACGGCGCGCTTGCTGCGGCGACGCTGAAGGACGGTGTGCTGACACCCGACGGGCCGCTGGCCGAGGGCCGCCGCGCGCTGCGCTATGCCTGGGTGGACGCGGCGGGCAACGTCGGCGCTCAGAGCGAGACCTACTCTCTGACCATCGACACGGCCCTCATCGATCGTCCCTTCGTGACGAGCGTCACCCTGACCGGCTCCGCCGGTCGGTGCAACGACACGCTCAACGCGGGCGACACGCTCATCGCCACGGTCACCTTCGACGAGGCGGTGAACGTGGCGCCGGCCGGTGCCACGCCAATGCTGGCGCTGGACATCGGCGGCACCCGGGTGCAGGCGGCCTACAGCGGCGGCAGCGGGACGACGGCGCTGACGTTCATGTACACGGTGTCGGCGGGCTTGAACGACGCCGATGGCGTCTCGATCGCCGCAGACGCCCTGGCGTTGAACGACAGCACGATACGCAGCCTGGCCGGTGCCGACGCGCGACTGGCGCATGCGGCGGTGGACGACAACCCGGCCTATCTGGTCGACACCGTGGCGCCGATGGCGGGGGCCGTGGGCCTGTCGAACTTCATCGACACGGGCGCCAGCGTGGGCGATTTCATCAGCAGCGATCACAGCTTCGATCTCACGGTCAGTGGCGCAGAGGCGGGCAGCACCGTGGCCTACGAGGTGTCGACGAATGGCGGCAGCCTGTGGGTCGGCGCGCAGGCCGCGCAGGCGGGCCTGGCGGACGGGAACTACCTGTTCCGCGCCGTCGTCAGCGACCGGGCCGGCAACAGCACGGTGACGAACGCGGTGGCCGTCACCGTGGACCGCACGGGTCCGCTGGGAGCGCCGGTGGTGATCACGAGCCATGTCGACAACGTCGGCGACGTGCAGAGCCCGGTATCGACCGCCAGCCCGACCGACGACCCGAGGCCGGGACTGAACGTGGGGGCCACGCCGGGTGACGCGAGCACAGCGTGGCTGTACGTCAACGGTGTGCAGACCGCGGCAACGTTGAAGGATGGCGTGCTGACGCCCGACGAGGCGCTGGCCGAGGGCCACCACTCGCTGCGCTACGCCTGGGCGGACGCGGCGGGCAACGTCGGCGCCCAGAGCGAGGCCTACGCACTGACCGTCGACACCACGCCGCCGGTGGTGAACAGCGTCGCGCTGAGCGACGCTACCGGCAGGCAGGGCAACACGCTGAACGCCGGTGACGTGCTGACGGCCACGGTCACCTTCGACGAGGTGGTGAACGTGGCGACGGCCGGCGGGACGCCCACGCTGGCGCTGGACATCGGCGGGATCAGCGTGCAGGCGGCCTGGACAGGCGGCAGCGGGACGACCGTGCTGACCTTCAAGTACACGGTGCCAGCGGGGTTGAACGATGCGAATGGCATCTCGATCCCCGCGGACGCGCTGGTGCTGAATGGCGCCACGGTCCGCAACCGGGTTGGCACCCATGCAAGCCTGGCCCACGCGGCGGTGGCCGGCAACGACGCCTTCCTGGTCGACACCGTGGCGCCGGCGGCAGGGGCCTTGGGCCTGTCGAACTTCACCGACACGGGCGCCAGCGCGAGCGATTTCATCAGCAGCGATCACAGCTTCGATCTCACGGTCAGTGGCGCAGAGGCCGGCAGCACCGTGGCCTACGAGGTGTCGACGAATGGCGGCAGCCTGTGGGTCGGCGCGCAGGCCGCGCAGTCCGGTCTGGCGGACGGGAGCTACCTGTTCCGTGCCGTTGTCAGCGACCGTGCCGGCAACAGCACCGCGACGAGCGCGGTCGCCGTCACCGTGGACCGCACGGGGCCGCTGGACGCCCCGATGGCCATCACGAGCCATGTCGACAACGTCGGTGGCGTGCGCAGCCCGACATCGACGGCCGGCCTGACCGACGACCCGACGCCAGGGTTGAACGTGGGTGCCACGCCGGGCGACGCGCGTACCGCCTGGCTGTATGTCGATGGCGTGCAGACGGCGGCGACGCTGGCCGGCGGGGTGCTGACGCCCGACGCTGCGCTGGCCGAGGGCCCTCGCTCGCTGCGCTACGCCTGGGTGGACGCGGCGGGCAATGTCGGCGCGCAGAGCCAAGCCTACGTACTGACCATCGACACCACGGCGCCAATGGTGACGGGCGTGGCGCTGAGCGGCGCCACCGGCAGGCAGGGCAACACGCTCAACGCGGGCGACACCCTCATCGCCACGGTTACCTTCGACAAGGTGGTGAACGTGGCGCCGGCAGACGCCACGCCGACGCTGATGCTGGACATCGGCGGCACCTTGGTGGAGGCGACCTACAGCGGCGGCAGCGGCATGACGGCGCTGACCTTCACCTACACGGTGCCGGCGGGCATGAACGACGCCGACGGCGTCTCGATCGTCGCGAACGCGTTGGCGCTGAACGGCGGCACGATACGCGGCCGGGCGGGCGCCGACGCGCGGCTGGCCCACCCGGCCGTGGACGACAACGCGACCTACCTGGTCGATACCGAGTCGCCGATGACGAGGGCGTCGATCACCGCCTTGATCGACGATGTCGGCACCTCCCAAGGTCAGGTGCCGCGCGGCGGCAAGACTGACGACACCCATCCCGAGCTCCGCGGCGAGCTCGGGGGCGCGCTTGCGGTGGGGGAGACGCTGCGCATCTACGACGGCAGTGCCTGCCTCGGCAACGCGACGGTAGAGGGCACCACCTGGCGCTTTGAAGACACGCGCGCGCTGACCGACGGCCAGACCGTCGGCTACACCGCCCGCGTGGCCGACGCAGCAGGCAATGAGGGTGCAGCGAGCGAGCCCTACGCAGCCAGCATCGACCTGCAGCCACCGCCGCTGCCTACGGCGCGGGTGGTGTCTTTGCGCGATGACTTCCAGGACGGGGTTGGCTTTGTGGCCCGCGGCGGCCGTACCGACGATCCGACCCCGACACTCGCCGGTACGCTGAGCGCGGAACTGGTGCCGGGGCAGGAGTTGCGCGTTTTCGCCTACGGGGAGCGTAGGGGTGTGACCTTGGATCTGGGCGTGGCCGCCGTGACAGGCCAGCGTTGGACCCACAGCGTTGCGGATGACGCGAGCCTCAGAAACAGTGTGGGAGTGGGCAACGAGGTCTTCTTCTCGGCGAGGGTTGTCGAAAAAGGCAGTGGTCGGGTCTCCGGTGTCGAAGCTGACCACGATTTCGCTGTCACCATAGCCAGGTCGAACTCTGACGGGTCGCACAGTGCGACACCGCCGGAGCCCGAACAGGCCTATGGTGCCCCGCGCAGCACCTGGGGCGGCGGCGCGCGCGCCGACAGCTACGCGGTCTATTCGACCGAAGAGGGCGGCTCGATGGTGGAGTACGTCGGCGGTGGTGCGGCGCTGGCTTCCACGGGTTCGACCACTGGAGGACCGGTCATCGGCGGCCCGCGCAGCGCAGCGGTGAGTGGCATCGACGCGCCGCCGAACGGTAGCGTCAGCGAGACGGCCTTCGGGGGGCTGGAAGTTGCGAGCAGGTCCGCCGCAGGCGAGACCGTCGCCCTGCCCAAGATCACGGCCGCCGAGGTGCTGGACCTGCCTGGCAAGAGCCTGGTCCACATCGACAGCCATGCCGCGGTGGCCGACGCCTTCAGGCAACTGCTGGTCAACGGCCCCGTCGGTGAGCCGGCTCCAGGGGCCGACGCCGGCTGGCCCGGCATCGGCACCTTGGTCGACAACGGCCCGACCCACCCGGTCTGGACCGACCCGCAGCGCACGCCCCTGTTGATGTGGTCCAACCTGTCGGTCATCGGGGGCGGCTGAGGCCGGAGCCTGGGTCCGGCGAGCTTGTCCGGATCCGGCTCTTGCTCCCGCCCCAGACCTCCCGCTGGCGCTGGGTCTGGCGCCGGACCCGGGCGAGTG
>CAIRBF010000206.1 GCA_903876715.1 uncultured beta proteobacterium | reverse complement strand
GACATGACGATGACAGCCCGTCCACGCCGGGCTCTTTTTCACTGGAGACCTCGCATGACCCCGACCTCCCGCCGCCTGATGCTGGCGCTGGCCGCCCTGGGCTTCACCGGCGCCGCCGCGGCCCAGGCCGACTGCCCGAACCGCGGCCAGCTCGACACCCTGTATTGCGACGCCGACCGCGATTTGGTGGCCGACTCGCCCAAGGACCCGTCGAAGTGGCGCGACCCTTCCACGCTCGTCTGGGCCTACACCCCGGTGGAAGACCCGGCCGTCTACGCCAACATCTTCAAGCCGTTTACCGACCACCTCGAGAAGTGCGTCGGCAAGCGCACGGTCTACTTCCCGGTGCAGTCGAACGCGGCCGAGATCGAGGCCATGCGTTCGGGGCGTCTGCACTTTGCCGGCTTCTCCACCGGCCCGACGGGCTTCGCCGTCAACATGGCCGGCGCCGTGCCGTTCGCGGCCAAGGGCCTGGGCACGGAGGTGCGCGGCTACAACCTGCTGGCCATCGTCAAGACGGCGAGTCCCTTCCAGTCGCTGGCCGACCTGAAGGGCAAGAAGGTCGCGCACACCTCGCCCTCGTCGAACTCGGGCAACCTGGCGCCGCGCGTGCTCTTCCCCGAGCGCGGTCTCACGCCCGAGACCGACTACAAGCCGCTGATGTCCGGTGGTCATGACAAGTCGGTGCTGGGTGTGGCCTCCGGCGACTACGACATGGCTGCAGTGGCCTCCGACGTCTTCGAGCGCATGGCCACGCGCGGGAACGTCAAGGCCTCGGACTTCCGCATCCTCTACCGCAGCCCGGTGTTCCCGACCTCGTCGTTCGCGCACGCGCACGACCTGAAGCCCGAGCTCGCCGCCAAGCTCAAGGAGTGCTTCTTCTCGTTCCGCTTCCCGGCAGCGATGCAGAAGGAATTCAACGGCGACGACCGCTTCCTGCCCATCACCTACCAGAAGGACTGGGCCGTCGTGCGCGACGTGGCCGAGAAGTCGGGCACGCCCTACAACAAGGCCGCCTACGAGGCCGAGAACAAGCGCGAGGAGGACGCGCGCGCCAAGCGCGATGCCGAGCGCAGGAAGGCCGCTGAAGCCGCGAAGAAGTGAGTGCCCTGAACCTGGGTAGCACCTCCCCTGCGTCAGGGGTGCTGTCGATCCGCGGCCTGGGCAAGGCGTACCGGCCCGGGCAGCCGGTGCTGCGTGACATCCACCTCGACATTGCCGGCAGCGGGCTGACGGCGGTGATCGGGCCTTCGGGCACCGGCAAGTCCACGCTGATCCGCTGCATCAACCAGCTGGTGGCGCCGAGCGCCGGACAGATCCTGTTCGAGGGTCAGGATCTGGCCCGCTTGAAGGGGCGGGAGCTGCGCCTGGCGCGCCGGCGCATCGGCATGGTGTTCCAGGAATACAACCTGGTCGAGCGCCTGACGGTGATCGAGAACGTGCTGTGCGGACGGCTCGGCTACGTCGCGCCCTGGCGCGCGCTGTGGCGGCGTTACCCGCAGGCAGACGTCGACCGGGCCTTCGAGTTGCTGGAGAGCGTCGGCCTCGATGCGTCCTTTGCTAACCGCCGCGCCGACCAGCTCTCGGGCGGGCAGCGTCAGCGCGTGGGCATCGCGCGCGCGCTGATGCAGCAGCCCGGCCTGGTGCTGGCCGACGAGCCGACCTCCTCGCTCGACCCCAAGACCTCGGTCGAGGTCATGGCACTGCTGGGCGAACTGGCGCGCGCCCACGCCATCCCCATCGTCGTCAACATCCACAACGTCGACCTGGCGCGGCGCTACGCGCAGCGCATCATCGGCCTGTCGGGCGGCGCGGTCGTCTACGACGGGACGCCCGAGGGCCTGAGCGACGAACACCTGAAGTCCATCTATGGCGGCGAGGACTGGCTCTGAGCCGCCGCCCCCGGGTCCGGCCCGGGGCGGCGCAGGCCGGGCAGCTGCGGCCTTCCCGCCCAACTGGCCGGCCAGGCTGGGTTGGGCGCTGCTGGCCGCCTACGTGCTCTATGCGGCGACCAAGCTCGACGTCACCTGGGCGCGCTTCGTCACCGGGCTGGGCAATGCCGAGCGCTTTCTCGGGCGGATGTTCCCTCCCAACCTCGAGCCGGACAAGCTGCAGCTCATCAGTGCCGGCATGCTGGAGAGCCTGCAGATCGCGGTGCTCGCCACCGCGGCGGGCATCGTGCTCTCGCTGCCGCTGGGGCTGGCCGCGGCGCGCAACCTGGCGCCGGCGGCGGTCAGCGGCACGATGCGCGGGGTCATCGCCGTGTGCCGCTCCTTCCACCCGGTGATCGTGGCCATTCTCTTTGTCAAGGCCGTCGGCTTCGGCGCGCTGGCCGGCGTGCTGGCGCTCATCGTCTCGACGATGGGTTTCGTCGCCAAGCTGTTTGCCGAGGTGGTCGAGGAGATGGACCCGGGGCAGGTCGAGGCCGTGCGCGCGACCGGCGCGCCCTTCCTGAACGTCCTCGTGATGGGGGTCTTTCCGCAGGTGATGTCGCGCTTCATCGGCCTGGCGGTCTACCAGTTCGATTCCAACCTGCGCAACTCCACGATGGTGGGCATCGTCGGCGGGGGCGGCATCGGTGCGCCGCTGTTCACCGCCTACCAGCGCTTCGACTACGACGTGGTGCTGACCATCCTGCTCGTGATCATCGCCCTGATCATGCTGTGCGAGCTGGTCTCGGGCCGCGTGCGGAAGGTCTTCCAGTGACCGCGGCGCAGCACTCTGGGCAGCGGACATGGCAGCGCTTCAGCCCGACCGTACGGCTCGGGCGCTTCGCCGTCTACCTCTTCAGCGTCGCGGCGATCGCCTGGTCACTGAAGACGATCGAGGTCATCCCCGAGTTCCTGTACGACGCGCCCGAGCAGACGGCCGATCTTTTCCGCCGCATGTGGCCCTTCGACTGGCCCTTCTGGGGCGAGGCGGTGCGCGACGCGCTGATCGAAACCTTCCACATCGCCACGCTGGGCACCGTGCTGGCGTTGGCGATGGCGATCCCGCTGTCCTTCCTGGCGGCACGCAACTTCACGCGCCATGCTGGCCTGAACTGGCTCGCGCAGTTCATCTTCGTCTCGTCGCGCTCGGTCAACTCGCTGATCTGGGCGCTGCTCTTCGTCGCCATCTTCGGCCCGGGCGCGCTGGCGGGCGTGCTGTCGATCGCCTTCCGCTCGATCGGCTTCGTCGGCAAGCTCTTCTGCGAGGCGCTGGAGGAGGCGCAGGCCGGCCCGATCGAGGCGCTGACGGCTGCCGGCGCGCCGCGCTCGATGGTGCTGGCCAAGGCCTACTGGCCGCAGGTGGAGCCGGCGTTCTGGTCGCTGGCGCTGCTGCGCTGGGACATCAACATCCGCGAGTCCGCCGTGCTCGGCCTGGTGGGCGCCGGCGGCATCGGCGTGGCGCTGGATGCGGCGATGAACAACCTCTACTGGGACCAGGTCGGCCTGATCCTGGCCGTGATCTTTGCCGTTGTGGTCGTCACCGAGATCGTGACGTCCTGGCTGCGGGCACGGGTGATCTGAGCTCGCTGGGGGTCACCCCGCCTTCGCCAGCACCTCCTCGATGAGCGCCTGCGTGGCCAGGGCCTGCTCGCCGGTGACGGCCGGATCGCGGCCTTGCTCGATGGCTTCGAGGAAGTCGGCGATGACGGCGCGGTGCGCGTCGTGCGGGAAGTCCATGATGTTGGCGCCGCTGCCGCCAGAGCCCTCGGCCTCGACCGTCTCGACGCGGCCGTCGTGCCAGCGCACCTGCAAGTGGCCGGCAGCGAGGACGGCGGTGCCCAGGGTGCCGGCGATCTCGATCGACTCCGGGCTGCCCGGGTACATGGCCGTGGTGGCCACCATGACGCCCGGCGCGCCGTTTCCCAGGCGCAGCAGCGCGGCGGCGTAGTCCTCGGTCTCCATCTGGTGCACCGCGGTGGTCGTGGCCTGCGCCGCGTCGACGCCGCTGACGCCAACGAGCGAGCGGAACAGGTCGAGCGCGTGGATCGCCTGGGTCAGCAGCACGCCGCCGCCGTCACGCGCGCGCGTGCCGCGGCCGGGCTGGTCGTAGTAGCCCTGCTGCGGGCGCCACCAGGGCACGCGCACGAGCGCGAACTGCACCGTCCCCAGTGCGCCGCGCCGCAGCAGCTCGCCCAGGCGAAGCGAGCCGGGGCGGAAGCGGTGCTGCAGCACGACACCAAAGCACCGCCCGCTCGCCCGAGCGGCCTCCACCAGGCCCCGAGCGCGCGGCAGCGAGACCTCGAGCGGCTTTTCCACCAGCACGTGCTTGCCGGCTGCAAGGCAGCGCCCAGCGATCTCGGCATGCGTGGCTGCCGGCGTGATGACGAAGACGGCATCGACCTGGGGGTCGTCGAGAGCAGCCTGCAGGTCGGCACTGGCTCGCACGGTGCCGGCGAGGGCTCCCACGTCGGCGCGCTCAGGGTGGCGGCACACGGCATGCCGCACCTGTGCGCGGCTGGCCAGGTCGACCAGGCTCTTGATGTGCGGCTGCGAACCGGGGCCCAGGCCGACGAGGGCGATGCCGAGGCGGGTCATGGCCGCATCACAGGTCCAGCACCAGACGCTTGCCCTTGCACGTGGACACGCAGACCATCATCACGTCGCCGCGTTGCTTCTCGATCGCGCTGAGCACGCCGTCGCGGTGGTCGATCTCGCCGTCGAGCACGCGCGTCTCGCAGGTGCCGCACACGCCTTCCATGCAGCTGTAGGGCACGTCGACGCCGGCGTCGAGCAGGGTGTCGAGCAGCCCCTTGTCGGCATTCACCTCGAGCGTGAGGCCGCGGCGCTCGAGCACCACCGTGTAGGCGCCGGCCGGCGCCGCGTCGGCCACGGCCGGTGCGGCGGTGAAGCGCTCGATGTGGGCGTCGGCCAGACCGACTTCGGCGCAGGAGCGCTCGAAGGTGTCGAGCATCGGTGCCGGGCCGCAGCAGTAGACGCCCGTGCCTTGCGGCAGCGCTGCGAGCCAGGCGCGCAGGTCGGGCGGGCCGCCGGCCTCGCTGTCCAGGTGCAGCGTGAGCTCGGGCACGAGCGCGCTCATCTCGTCGACAAAGGCGGCGGTCTCGCGCGTGCGTGCCGCCACGAGCGCGCGCACCGGCTTTCCCAGTGCGTGCAGGCGTCGCGCCATCGCCAGGATGGGCGTGATGCCGATCCCACCGGCCACCAGCGCAAAGGTGGGCGCGGCCTCGTTCAGGCGGAAGTGGTTGCGCGGGGGTGTGACCTGCAACAGCGCGCCCGGGCGCAGGTGCTCGTGCACCCAGCGCGAGCCGCCGCGGCTGGCGCGGTCGCGCCCGATGCCGACGATATAGCGCCGCGTTTCGACGGGGTCGTTGCACAGCGAGTAGCTGCGCGAGACGGTGCCGCCGGTCAACGGCAGCGCGATGTCGACGTGTGCGCCTGCTTCGAAGGGCGGCAGCGGCGCGCCGTTGGGCGCGACGAGTTCGACGGACAGGACGCCGTCGGCTTCCCAACGCAGGGAGCGCACACGCAGGCTCAGGGTGTCGGATGAAGGCATGAACG
>CAIRBF010000205.1 GCA_903876715.1 uncultured beta proteobacterium | reverse complement strand
CAGCGTCCTCGTAGGTGGCAACGGTCGGCGTGAGGGCTGGCGCCGGCCCGCCCTCGTAGGCAGCGATCAAGGCCAGTGCGTCGGCCGCCGCCTGAGCCGCTGCCCGGAGCACCTGGTCCAGCTCGGCCAGCGTGTCCACGCCGCCCGGAGACGCACTGCGAATGGCGTTGAGGATGGCTGGCAGGTTGTCGTCGGTCACGACCGACGGGTCGATGCCCAGAAGTTCGATCTGCGCCTGCGTCGGCGCCGGACCGGCGCCCAGGGCGGCTCCCATCACCGCGGCCACCGCGTCGGCAAGCGCCTGCACTTCGGGCACGGTGTCAACGTCGGCGACCGTCTCGGCAACGATCACGTCGCCCAGCAGCGCCACCTCGGGCACGGTGTCGATGCCGGCGACACCCAGGGTCGCGTAGTCGGCGGCCGTCGGCAGCGTCACGGCGTTGCCCGGCGTGGCGTCGGCCGCAGCGAGCACCCGCACGTAGGCGGTGACGACCCGCTGGACCTCTGCGATGGTGTCGGTCGCGTCAGGGGAGAGGCGCGCCACCGCGTCGTTCACCGCCGGCAGGTTGGCCGCGGTGACACCGTCCACGCCGGCAGCGGCGTAGGTCTGCTCCTTCGGCGTCAGCGCCTCGCCTTGCGAACCGTCATAGGCACGGATGATGGCAAGCGCGTCCGCGGCCGCCTGCGCGGCGCCGCGAACGAGCGCATCGAGCTGGGCGAAGGTATCAACGTCGCCGGGCTCGACGTTGCGCAGGGCGCGCAGGACGGCCGGCAGGTTGTCCGTGGTGACCACGGCGGGGTTGACCACGCCCAGCAGTTCGATCTGCTGCGGCGTCGGCCCGGGTTGCTGGGCATCGGCCGCCCGCATCACCGCGACCACCGCGTCGGCCAGCGCCTGCAACTCGGCGCGTGAGTCCACCGCCGAGCCCGACTTGCCGTCGATGACATCGCCCAGCAGCGCGACCTCTGCCGGCGTGTCGATGCCGGTGAGTCCGAGGACTTCGAACTGTTCCGGGGTGAAGTCGGCGGGCTGGCCGGGCAGGCGCTGCCCATCGGCCGCCGCGATCACCGCGGCCACCGCACCGGCCACCGCCTGCAGCTCGGTGACCGTGTCGACGGCAGAGGTCGGGAGGGCGTCGAGCACGTCGCCGAGCAGCGTCACCTCGAGGGGCTGGTCGATCCCGGTGATGCCCAGGGTCGTGTAGTCGGCAGCCACAGGACGCTGGAGGCTGTTGCCCGCGACCCCGTCAGCCACCGTCAGCACCTTGGCGTAGGCGTCGACGACGGCCTGGACCTCGGCCACGCGGTCGGTCTTTTCGGGCGGCAGCAGCGCGACCGCGCTGTTGACCGCGTCCAGGTTGTCGGCAGTGACGCCGGCTACGCCGGCATCGGTGTAGGTCTGAAGCGACGGAATGCGGTCGGCCGCCTGGGTATCGACGCCATACTCGCTGATGATCTCCATCGCCGCCCGGGCGACTCGGGTCGCGTCCTCGACCAGGCTCTGCAGCGCAGGCTGGGTGGTGAGGTCGGCAGGTTCGGCGCCGGCAAGCGCGACCAGCACCGCAGGCAGGTTGTCCTCGTTGACAACATCGGTCGGGATGCCCAGCAGCTCCAGCTGAGCTTCAGTCGGGCCTGGCGTGGCGCCGGCCGCGGCGCGCATCACCGCCGCGACCGCATCAGCCAGTGCCTGCAACTCGGCCACCGTGTCGACGCCTGCGCGCGGCTTGCCGTCGATCACGTCACCGAGCAGGGCAGCGGCCGGGCCCGCGGTGGCGCCGGTGATGCCGGTGATGCCCAGCGTCGAGTAGTCCTGGACCGTCGGCCGTTGCGCTGCGCCGGTGTTGCCGGCAGCCCCGTCGGCGGCCGCCAGCACCTTGGCGTAGGCGTCGACGATGGCCTGGACCTCGCCGGTGGCGTCGGTCGCGCCGACAGGCCGCAGGAAGACCGCGCTGTTGACAGCGCCGAGATTGCCTTCCACGCCATCCGTGACACCGGTGACGCCGAAGTCGCGGTAGTGCTGCAACGTCGGCGCCTCGAGGCTGTCGCTCTCGCCCCAGCGGCTGATGACCCGGGGCGCAGTGTTGTCGAGCTCGATCTCGCGCGAGGCCTGGGCCGCGTTGCCGGCCTGATCGCTGACTTCGGCGCGGACGAGCACCTCGGTCTTGGCACCGTCGACCCAGGTGCTGAGGTTGGCGGGCGGCGTGACCCAGCGCCCGTCGCTGCCGACCGTGGCCTTCAGCACCGTCTGGCGCTGGGCGTTCGCTTTGTCAGTGAGCGTGACGATGACCTCACAGCCCGTCTCCACGCCCACGGTCGAGCCGGACACGACGACGTCGTCGTCCTCGAGCGCGGTGACGCGGTTGTCACCTTCGAGCGGGTCGTCGATGCTGAGGCTGGCCGTGGTGTCGATGAAGACGAAGGCGGGCTGGGTGGCCTGGCCCGCGTTGCCGGCCTCGTCGGTTGCCGTGGCAGTGAGGGCCACCGGCCCCTGTCCGAGCACGTCCAGGTCCTGGGCGCTGATGGTCAAGGCCTGCCAGCTCCCTGTCCCGGTGCCCTGCAGCTGGACGACACCGCCGGTGGCGCCGGTCATCGTCACCGTCCAGGTGGCGCCAACCTCGGTGCGCAGGCCCGAGATGCCCTCGACCTGGTCGGCAGCCTCCACCGCATTGACAACCGTGCCCGCCGCGGAAAGCCTGAACTCCACGACGGGCGGGGAGTTGTCGATGAGCGCGACGATCTCGGCCAGCGTGTCGACCTTGTCAGCGCCGATGCCGCGGATGGCAGCCAGCAGTTCGGCCGCGCGAGCGGCCGTCAGCAGGACCGGGTCGATACCCAGGCTTTCGAACTCGGCCTCGCTTACCTGCTGCGCGGGCTCGCCAGGGGTGGCGTGGCTCAGCACCTTGCCGACGACGTCGGCCAAAGCCTGCAAGTCCTGCGCGCTGTCGACAGCGTCGCGCGGGCGGCCGTCGATCACCTCGTTGAGCAGGGCCAGCTTGGTTTCGCTGTCCACGCCGACGATGCCGAGCACCGCATAGTCCTGCACTGTCGGGCGCGCGGCAGGTGCCGTGTTGCCTGCTTGCTCGTCGGCTGAGGCCAACACCTTGTTGTAGGCGTCGACGATGGCCTGGACCTCGGAGGGGGTGTCGGTATCGAGCTCCGACCGAAGGGCGACGGCACTGTTGACGGCCGCCAGGTTGCCCGTGGGCCCATCGGTGACGCCGGTGATGCCGAAATCCAGGTAGTGCTGCAGGGTGGGTTCGACCGAACCGCCGGCATCACCCCAGCGGCTGATGACCCGCGGCGCGCTGTTGTCGAGCTCGAGCTCACGTTGCGAGCGCGCGACGTTGCCGGCGACGTCGACCGCCTCGGCCTGGACGAGGACCCCGGTGCGGCCAAAGGCGACCCAGGCGCTGAGGTCCTGTGGTGCGATGGACCAGCTGCCGTCGGCAGCGATCGTCGCCTCGGAAACGAGCTGCCGCGACGCGTTGGAGGTGTCGGTGAGCGTGACCTTGACCTTGCTGCCCGGCTCGACGCCTGTCGTGCGGCCGGAGACGACCACATCGTCGTGCTCGAAGGAGGTGATGCGGTTGTCGCCTTCGAGCGGGTCATCGATGGTGAGACCGGCTTGCGTGTCGAGGAAGACGAAGCCGGCTTCAGGGCGGGTCGTGACGTTGCCGGCACGGTCGGTGACCGTGAGCACGAAGGACACGGCTCCCTGACCGAGCGTGGCGACGTCGGTCGAGCTCAGGGTCAAAGCCTGCGGCGCGCCGGTGCCGGCGCCCTGGCGCGACACCACGCCGCCGGAAGACCCGGTCATCGTCACGGTCCAGGCCGACCCGGCCTCGGGGCTGATGACCGCCACCCCGGCCGCGGCCACCGCCTCGGTGGCGTTGATCACCGATCCGGCCGCCGAGAGTTGCAGAACCGCCTCCGGCGGCGAGGCATCGACCCGCGCGGCCAGCTTGTCCAGCGTATTGACCTGGAGATCACCAATGCCACGGAGGTCAGCCAGCAGCGCCGCCGCGCGGCCCGGGGTGAGCACGACAGGATCGATCCCCAGGCGTTCGAACTCGGCCTCGGTGATGTCCTGCGCCGGCTCGCCAGGCGTGGCGTGACGCACCAGTTTGTCGACGATGTCGGCCAGCCCCTGCAGTTCGGCCACCGTATCGACCGCCGCCTGCGACTTGGCGTCGATCACGTCGCCGAGCAAGGCGGCCTTCGCCTCGCTGTCGATGCGGGTCACACCCAAGGTGGCGAAGTCCTCGAGCTTCGGGCGCTGCGGCGTGCCTGTGTTGCCGGCCACGCCATCGGCGGCCGCCAGCACCCGGGTATAGGCGTCCACGATGGCCTGGACCTTGGCCGTGGTGTCGGTGGCATTTTCGGGTTGGAAGGCCACGGCGCTGTTGACGGCGTCCAGGTTGCCGTCGACGCCGGCAGCAACACCGGTGACGCCGAAGTCCTGGTAATGCCGCAGCGTGGGCACAACCAAGCCATCGGCCTCACCCCAGCGACTGATGACCCTTGGCGCGCTGTTGTCGAGTTCGAGTTCGCGCGCCGCCTGCGCCGGGTTGCCTGCCGCATCGCTGGTCTCGACCTGGACCTGAATGCCGGTGCGGCCGAAACTGACCCAGCCGCTGACATCGGCCGGCGTGGTGACCCAGCGCCCGGCGGCGTCGATGGTCGCGCTGAGTTCGATCTTCTGCGCAGGGTTGTTCTTGTCGGTCAGGGTGACCTTGACCTCACGGCCCTCCTCGATGCCGAGCGCGGTGCCGGAGACGACGAGGTCGTTGTCCTCGAGGGAGGTGACGCGGTTGTCGCCCTCTAGCGGCTCGTCGATGGAGATCGACGCCACGGTGTCGACGACGAAGAACGACGATTCGGTGCGCGAGCTCTGGTTGCCGGCGCGATCGGTGACCGTACCGGCAACGCTGACCGCCCCCTGGCCGAGCGTGAGGACATCGGTGGATGACAGCGTGAGCGGCTGCCATTCACCGGTGCCCGAGCCCTGGCGCACGACCACGCCACCGGCTGCGCCGGTCAGCGTGACGGTCCAGGTGCTGCCCGGCTCGGCCTGGATGCTCGCCACGCCGTCGGTCGGCTGCGTGGATTCCGCCGCGTTGACCACCTCACCGGCTGCGGATCGCCGCAAGCCCACCGTCGGTGCAACAACATCGATCAAGGCGGAGAGCTCGGCCAGGGTGTCCACCTGGTCAGCACCGCGGCCTCTGATGTCGGCCAGCAGGGCCGCGGCGCGGGCCGGCGTGAGCACGACCGGGTCCAGCCCCAAGCGCTCGAAATCCGCCTCGGTGATCTGCTGCGCGGGTTGGCTGGGCGAGGACTGGCGCACGACACGGGCGACGATGTCGGCCAGTTCCTGCAATTCGGCCGCGCTGTCGACCTTGGAGCGGGCAGCGATGTCCACGGCGTCAGCCATGAGCGACTCGCCGGCAGCCACGGCCGCGGGACCGGCATCTGACAACGCAGCCAGACCGCCGACGCCCAGCTTGTCGCGGTAGTCGGCCGCGCTGACGCGGATGTCGTCGTCCCTGCTGCCGTCAGCGGCGGCGAGGATCCGGGAATAGGTATCAACGATGCCCTGGACCTGCACCGCGCTGGACTTGCCTGCCGTGCCCAGTCTTTCGACCGCGCTGTTGACGGCCGCGACATTGGCGGCATCGACGCTGCGCACGCCCGCATCCGCGTAGACCAGCAGATCGGGCACCACCGCGGAAGGGCTGCCGTCGAAGGACTGGATGATGTCGAGGGCGGCCTCACCCACACCCGCGCTGACATAGGCCCGCAGGCCATCGAGCGTGGCCAGATCGTCGGGATTGCTCTCGGCCTGCCGTTCGATGACAGCACGCACCTTGTCCACATAGATGTCGCGAACACGGGAGGTGTCGACCCCGAGCAAGGCCAGGTCTGCCTTCTGCAGCGCGCCTGGGGACGGAACGCCGGAAGCAGGACCGAGCACCCGCGCCACCGCATCGGCCAGCGCCTGCACCTTGGCCACCGTGTCGACATCGGCGGCGCGCTTGACATCGATCACGTCACCGAGCAGACGCTGCTCGAGCGACTGGTCCACGCCGGTGACGCCGATGAGTTCGTACTGGCTGCCACTGGGCTTGGCGCCGTTGTCGTCGATACCGTTCGCGGCCGCGAGGATGGTCTGGTAGGCATTGACGACCGCCTGGACCTCCGTGACGGTGTCGGTCTTGTCCGGCGGCAGCAAGGCAAGCGCGCTGTTGACTGCGCCAAGGTTGGAACCGTCGACGCCGATGACGCTGGCATCGAAGTAGGTGTCTAGCGTGGGGACGGTGTTGCTGCCGTTGTATTCGCGCAAGACCTTCAGGGCGTCGGACAAGCGGCGCAGGCCTTCGTCGACCACCGCCTGCAGCTCGGCAAGCGTGTCGACCCCGGTGCCGTCGTCCGCCGTGCGGGCGATGGCACGCTGGACTGCGGACAGGTTCTCTTCGGTGACACCGGTGACGCCCAACGCCAGCAATTGCGCCGCCGAGGGCTGCGCCGCGCCGGCCGCCCCTCGGATGACGGCATCGACATGACCCGCCAACGCGTTGAGCTCCTCGCGCGTGTCCACCGCGCCACTGAGCTTGCCGTCGATGACGTCACCGAGCAGGCTCAGCTCGGGGGCTGTGTCCACGCCGGACACGCCGACAGCCTCGTACTGGGCACGTGTCGGGTCGGGCGCGTTGCCGGGCAGCCCATCGGCTGCGGCCAGGATGGCGGCGTAGGCGTCGACCACCGCCTGCACTTCCGCCCTCGTGTCCGTCTTCTCGGGCGACAGGAAGGCCACGGCGCTGTTCACCGCACCCAGATTCTCGGTCGTCACGCCCTTGACGGCGGCATCGACGTAGGTACCCAGTCCGGGAGCGGTGTTGCTGCCGTCGTAGGCTTGGATCAGGGCCAATGCGGCATTGGCGGCAGCGATGGCGGCATCCACCACCTGCTGCAGTTCGACGGGGGTGTCGACGTCGGAGCCGTCGTCGGCGGTACGAGCGATCGCGTCACTGACCGCGGGCAGGTTGTCGGAAGTGACGCCGCTGATGCCCAGCAGATCGAGTTGGCCCTTCGTCGGCGGTGTGCCGCCCGCGGCGCCCGTGGTAACCGCCTTGACGGCATCGGCCAGCGCCTGCACCTCGGCCAGCGTGTCCACGGCGGTGGCCTGCTTGCCATCGATCACCGCGCCCAGCAGCCGCTCCTGAGCCGCGGTGTCGACACCCACCACACCCAACTGCGCGTAGTCGGCGCGCGTGGGCAGCGGCTCGGGCTCGGGCGCAGCGCCGCCATCGGCCGCAGCCAACAGGCGCCGGTAGATGTCGACGACCGCCTGCACCTCGGCCACGGTGTCGGAGGCATCAGGGCCAAGCTTGGCGAAGGCGCTGTTGACGGGCCCGAGGTTGGCCGCGTCCACGCCGGTGACTCCAGCATCCGCGTAGTCTTGTACCGACGGCGCCGCAGTCACGCCGTCGTAGTCGCGGATCTTCTCGAGAGCGATGCGGGCACGCTCACCGACCAGAAAGCCTGGGTTGTCGCCGACCGCGGCAAGGCCCAGACGCGCGGCGTTGCCTGCCGCGTCGACGATGGCGGCGCCCGGGCCCAGCGTGAGGGCGTTGGCGGGCACGCTGATGCCGTCGGCGTCCTTCTGGCCGGACTGGACCGTGTAAAAGAAGTTCAGTGTCGTCGAGCCCGAGCCCCCCTCGTAGGCGGCCTGGACGACGGTGTCGCCCACCTTCAGGGCCAGTTGCGGACTGCCGGTGACGGTGACGACCTCGTCGAAGACAACCCGGGCGTAGACCTTGGCGCCAGGCTCCAACCGACTGGAGGGCGGCAAGGAGATCTGGTCCGGTGAAGCACTGAGCTGCACACCACCAACCGTGACCGAGGGCGCGGTCGTGTCGACGCGGTAGGCAGCATCCGACAAGACCGGGGCATGTTCCAGGCTGGCATCGTTGCCCGAGACGTCGCGGATCGTGGCCCCGTTGAGGATGAGGCTGTTGGCGCCGATGGAGATGCCGTCCAGGTCGCTGCGGCCCGGCTCGACGGTGTAGACGAAGCTCTGCTGCGCCGAAGGCCCGCTGCCCGACGGGATGTGACGAGCCTCGACGGTCACATTGCCCACTCTCAGCGCAACGCTGGGCTGACCGGTCACGGAAACCGGTTCGCTGAAATTGAATGTAACGGTGACGGTATCACCCGCATTCAACAAGCCGTCGCGCGCGCCGGTTGAGCCCGTGAACCTGACACCCCCTTCAGGCAGGATGAAGGGTTGGGATGTGTCGATGGCCACCGAACCGGTGGACACCGGCGAAAGGTTGCCTGCACGGTCCACCGCGTAGGCCTTGTAGGTGCCTGGCAGCAGACCCTGGGTGCTGACCCGGACCTCGATCGGGCCGCCCGTCGTCGCGATGGCCTGGGCCTCGTTCCAGAGGTTGCCAGGCGACAGACGTATGGCTTGCGGATCGCCACCGACCGCGACCGTGTCGCGCACGAGGTAGACCGTGCCGGGTTCGCTGACGGACACCACGGCATCGGAGTTGCCGGAAAGCTCGGCGTTGGTCAGGGAGACCACCGGGGCGGTGGTGTCCACGCGCGGTGCTTCAGCGCCGGAGACGACCGCGCTCGTCAGAAGGGCCGGGTTGCCGGCAACGTCGGTGAGACGGTCCGACGCCGTGGGCAGCGTCAGCGCGTTGGCAGGAATGCGGATGCCCGTGGCGTCATTCTGCCCGGCGGCGACGACGAAGCTGAAGGTCAGGACGTCGCCGCCGCTGCCAGAGAGGTAGTCGGCCTGGACCGGCGTGTCGCCGTCGCCGATCTCGAGCATCAACTTCGGGCGTCCGCTGACGACGACATCGGAATCGAAACGCACCGTCACGCGCACGACGTCGCCGGAATTCAGATAGGGAGTGCCGGGATCTGCGGGATCGAACGTGCCGCCAGAGGTGCTGCTGATCGACACCTGGGTGACAGCAGGAGCCTGGGTATCGAGGGTGAGCTTGCCCCCCCACAGCGTCAGCGCGGGGTACTCCACGGGCTGGACGCCGGATCCCGCCGGCGCCTCTACGCGCGCAACCGGGGTCTTGACACCGTCGCGCATGGCGCGCAGGTCGTCAGCGCGCAAGTCGATCAGCGCGTAGCCGCGGTAGAGATCGTCACTGGAAAGGACACGACTGGCGACCAGGGCAGCGCCGCCGTCGGCCGCCGGGATGGTGAGTGTCAGGCGATCACCGACCATCGAAGAGCCGGGGATCGCCACCGGCAAGGCGATCGTCCTGATAGTGGCCTGGGCGGCGGCGAGATCGGCCTCGTTCACGAACCCGTCCGCCAAGGGGTTGGCGGCATCAGCATCGGAGTTCGACAGCCCGCCGCCGAGCACAGCCGCGCCCGTGGCGCGTTCAGCCGCCGTGCGATTGACCGGTGGCGGCGCAACCAGCTCACGCAGGGCTTCCTTGATGAAACCGGTCAGGTCTGCGAAGGCCTTGGTACCCGAGGGCGAGTTCTCGAAGCTGTTCGCGCCCTGGCTGAGCATCTCGCGCACCAAGGTCTGCGTCGCTGAGGACGTCAGATCTGCCGAACGCAACACCTCCTGGGTGAAGGCCTGCAGCGTGTCGAGCGTGCTGGCGGTGACCGCATCGAGCCCGGACAGCGCGGCCAGCACGCGCCCGTAGTGCTCTGCGGCGGTGACCTCGTCGGCCTCGGAAAAGGTTGGATTGACCCGACCGTCGGTCCCGATCACAGGGACGACGCTGCCCAGGATATCGGTCACGCCGAACAACTGGCCGATCTGCTGATTCGCGGCTGCGACGACATCGCCGTTTGGCGCCACCACGCTGTCGATGGGCATGCTCGCCTGCAGGAAGGCGCGACGCACCGCCATCTCGGTCAGGGGCGTGACGCTGACCTGGTTGATCT
>CAIRBF010000204.1 GCA_903876715.1 uncultured beta proteobacterium | reverse complement strand
GGCGCGCGCCAGGCCGGCGCAGGCGAGCCCAGCCAGCGCCCACGCGAGGGCGAGGCGGGTCCAGGGGAAAAAGCGGGGTCGTGGTGACAGCATGGCAGCGTGCTTCACCCTCGTTTTCGGCTTCAGCCCTCCCCGGCTTGAGGCCAGCGGCCGCGCACCCACCACCAACCGGCCGCGCCCACGAACAGCAACCCTGCCGAGGCGAGCGCCAGCGCCATGGCCGAGTGCATGACCAGCGGCGCCAAGACCCCGGCGACCACCGCGTTCGTCAGCGCGCCGATGAAGGCCTGGACCGAAGACGCCATCCCACGTCGCTCGGGCACCATGTCCAGCAGCATCAACGTCACCGCCGGCACCATCAGCGACCAGCCGAAGGAGTAGACCGACACCGGGATCAACGACCAGGCCGCGTGCGGCTCGAGCACCGCGTGGCCCACGAGATTGACCAGAGTCGCGCCCGCGCACACGGCCAGGCCCAGGCCCACCTGGCGTCGCAGGGGGATACGCCCAGCCAGGCGGCCGCTCACCCACGCCCCGCCCATCACGCCGGACACGCTGAGCGCGAAGAACCAGAAGAACTGCGTCGGCGCGAGTTGGAGGTGTCCGCCCAGCCACGCCGGGGCCGACAGCACGTAGACGAACATGCCGTTGAACGGCACGGCGCTGGCCAGTGTGAGCGCAAGGAAGCGCGCGCTCGCGCCCACCTGCCAGTAGCCGCGCAGCAGGTGCGCGACGTTCAGCGGCTGACGCTGCGACGGGTGCAGCGATTCCGGCAGGCGGCGCCACATCACGACGCACTGCGCGAGCCCGATCAGTGCCAGCAACCAGAAGACGGCCTGCCAGCCCAGGCCGACGTAGAGAACGCCGCCGATCATGGGCGCGAGCGCGGGCGCGGCGCCGAAGAAGATCGTCACCTGCGACATCACCCGCTGCGCCTGCGCCGGGGGGTAGAGGTCGCGGATGACCGCGCGCGCCACCACCATGCCCCCGCCCGCCGACAGCCCCTGCAGGGCGCGGAAGACCAGCAGCCAGCCCAGCGTCGGGCTGAGCGCGCAGCCCATGGAGGCGAGGCTGAACACCGCCAGCGCCGTCAACACCACAGGCCGCCGGCCCAGGCTGTCGGACAGCGCGCCGTGGAAAAGGTTCATCGCCGCGAAGGCGAGCAGGAACACCGACAGCGTCTGCTGCATCTGCACCGGGGTGGCCGGCAGCTCGCGCGCCATGCCGTCGAAGGCCGGCAGGTAGGCGTCGATCGCGAACGGCGCGAGCATGCTCAGCGTGGCCAGCAGCAGGGACAGCGCCCACCGGGGTCCGCGCCAGAGCGTGGCGGCTTGAGGATGCATGCGTATGAAATGAAAAGTGTGAAGCAGGCCGATAGGCCGGATTCTGTGCACCGCCTCCCCTTGCAGGGCGACGGCGTGACCGCCATTCGTCTGGGCCGGGGGTCGCCCACCCGGCTCGATGCCACCTACCCGCCGGCTCCGCGGGACCACGTCAACGCCGGCCTACTTGGTGTTGCTGCGCGCAGAGATTGCCCGTTTCACCCTTCGCGGGGCCTTGCCCCGCGAAGGGTGGCTGTCGATCACGGTGCTTGCGCACCTGAGTCTGCTTTCGCAGGCTCCGCGGCTGACGCCGCGCATCGACAGAACACCCGCCTCGAGGACGGAGAACCCCGCGCCGACTCGTCTCTGTTGCTCTGATCCTCACCTCGCGGTGGAGAGCCGTTAGCTCCTGCGCTGCCCTGTGCAGTCCGGACCTTCCTCCAGCGCCGGGTTTCCCCGCTTGCGCCGGCGGCGGTCTGGCCTGCTTCACACCGCGGATTGTCCCATGCGGGCCCGGCGCCTGGGGAACGCTCACACCGAGGGCTGGATGATGTCACCCTGGTCGTTGACCACGGTCTGGATGCCCGCGATCTGCGCCACGTCCAGGCCGAGTCGCTCGACCTCGGCGAGGACGAGGCAGGAGTGCAGCCGCTCCAGGCAAAACCCGATGATGCGGCGCTGCGGACCTTCGTACTCGCGCCAGCCGTGCGCCAGGAAGTGGCGAGCGCAGGTCTCCAGACGCAACATCGAGGAGACGAAGAACTCGGTGGGCACCATGCTCACCGAGGGCGTGGGCACGAAGGGCATGTCCGGGCCCAGCAGCGCCGGCACCTGCGCCGGCGCCAACACCCCCGTGTCGACGGCGCTGGCGACGAAGCGCAGGTAATCCTCCACCGGGTGGTGCCAGGCGGTCTGCGCGATCAGGCCCCCCTTGAAGGCCAGCGGCCGCGCGACATACCATCCCGTCTCGCGGCTGCGTTGCGGCACGAGCGCGGTCGGGTCGAGCGCTTCAGCCTGCTGCGGCGTGACCACGCAGGCCCAGGGCACGTTGCGCGAACTCGGCCCCAGCTGTCGATCGGACAGGAAGCGTCGGTATTGGGTAACGAGGATCACATCGCCGAAATCCGCCGGGCGGCGCTGGATGCAACGTCGCAAGCCGAACAGGTAGAAGTACTCGCTCGTACGGTTGTTGTGGAGGAGTTCCAACTCGGCACCGTCCTCGAGCATCAGGTCGGTCTTGCTGTCCACAGGAGCCAGTTGACTCGGGTAGACCAGATGACGGAATCCTGACCAAGGTTGGAACTCGCAGCGCCTATGGCCCACGATGAAAGGCGACACGCTCACCACGGAGAAAACTCCAGCTTGTCGATGGGCAAAGAGCCCACCCGTTCGTCTTCATCGAGGCGACTGCAAGTGGCCGGAAACATGACAGGCAGGATTCTGCCCGCATCGCCCTGCGTGACGCTGCGGCGTCGCCCACCACAGGAGTCCGGATTCGCCCTGGAGGAACATGGAGCACATGGTCCATTGCTGCGCGGGCCCCGCCGAAAACGGCCGACCTCCACGGACCGCCATGCACTCCAGAACGCACAGCGTTTCTCCCCATGAACACTGTCCGCCTGCGACGCAACAACGGCCTCCTCCGGCTTGGGCAGACGCTTGCACCTGTCGTGACGACTTCCTATCATCCCCGTCGCTTCTTGTCACCAACGGTCACGATACATCCATCCATGCCTGAATCCCATCACGCCTCAGCCCAACCAGTGGCGGAACACCCTGTGAACAAGAGCGCGGCAGGCGCCCCCACACATGGAGAAGGACGTCGCATGATCGTCTACACAGGTGGCACGTTTGACCTGTTCCACAGGGGTCATGTGCGATTCCTGCGCAAGTGCCGAGAACTGGCAGGGGCCGAAGGAGAGGTGGTTGTGTCCCTGAACGAGGACGCCTTCATCGAGGAATTCAAGAAGCGCAAGCCCATCTGTTCCTTTGAAGAGCGGCTGGAGGTCGTAGCCGCCTGCCGCTATGTCGACCGGGTGATCTCCAATTTCGGAGGAGCCGATTCGAAACCAGCGATATTGAGCGTGATGCCGACGATCATCGCCATCGGTTCAGACTGGGCCCCACCTCGGGACTACTTCTCGCAGATGCAATTCACTCCCAAGTGGCTGGACCTGCATGGCATCCAACTCATGTACGTGGATTACACGGATGGCATTTCCAGTACGCAGATCCGAAGCCGCGTGGAATGACAGACACGGCGGACCTGCTGGAAACCCACTGGGGGTGCGCCGTTAGAGCGGCCAACGACCGCGAACTCGGACAAGTTTGCCTAACCTGCACCGTGGTTTTGCAACGTTTGCAGGATACAGATCGCTGGCTTGAAGTCCCGAACACCCTACCGACCAAGCCAGCCGATACGTGAGAGACCGCTGAATCACGCAGCACTTCGCGCAGCCGCTGGTCAACCGCGCAGACAGGCGGCTGCGTCACATGCCGTTCACTGCGCCTGCTGCAGCGCCCGGATGCGGTCCTCGATCGGCGGGTGGCTCGAGAACAGGGCCATCAGGCCGCTGGGCTTGCTGGAGATGCCCATGTTCTGCACCGTTTGCGGCAGGGCGCCGGGCTCCAGGCCGCCCAGACGGGCGAGCGCGTTGATCATCGGCTGCTTGCGGCCCATCAGGCGCGCCGCGTCAGCGTCAGCGCGGTATTCGCGCTGACGCGAGAACCAGGCCACGACGATGGCCGCAAGCACGCCGAGCACGATGTCGAGCACGATGGTGGTGACGTAGTAGCCGATGCCCACACCGTCGCGGTCGTTCTTGAGGATCACGCGGTCGACGAAGTAGCCGATGACGCGCGACAGGAAGACGACGAAGGTATTCATCACGCCCTGGATCAGCGTCATCGTGATCATGTCGCCGTTGGCCACGTGCGCCACCTCGTGGCCGATCACGGCCTCGACCTCTTCTTTGGTCATGTTTTGGAGCAGACCGGTGGAAACGGCCACGAGGGCCGAGTTCTTGAAGGCGCCGGTGGCGAAGGCATTGGGCTCGCCCTCGTAGAGCGCGACCTCGGGCATGCCGATGCCGGCCTTCTGCGAGAAGCGCTCGACGGTCGAGACGATCCAGCGGTGCGTCGGGTCGGCCGAGCCATTGATGATGACAGCGCCGGTGGTCCACTTGGCCATGGGCTTGCTGATCAGCAGCGAGATGATCGCGCCGCCGAAGCCCATGAGCGCCGCGAACGCGAGCAGCATGCCCAGGTTCAGGCCGTTGGCCGTGAGGAAGCGGTTCACGCCCAGCAGGCTCGCGGTGATGCCCAGCACCAGCATCACGGCCAGGTTGGTGAGGACGAACAGAACGATGCGTTTCATGGCGAGGGCCGCCTGCACGGCGGTCCGAAGGGTTGACGACAGATGGGGATGTTAGGGCTGCTGCGCCGGATTCAAGGTTGGAGCCCCCGCAGACCCCGGGGCCATCAGGGGGTCGGCGGCTGCTCGGGTGGCGTCTTCACCGCGGGACGGCGACGGCGCGGCTTGCGCGCCGGGGTTTCCGAGGCCGAAGGCTCTGGCACGGCTGGAGCCGCCGCAGCCGGTGTAGCAGGTGGGGCCGGCGCGGTTGGCGCAGCGCCTGGTGGAGCGCTTGGAACGGCTGCAGCCGCGGAAGCTGCCGGTGGTGCTGACGGCGTGGACGATGCGCGGCGTCCCGCCTTGTCCCCTGCCGCCGTGGCGGGACGCGTCTGGCCGCGTCGACCGCCCGGCGGGCGAGGCGCCGGCGCCGAGGTGTCGGCAGTCACCGCGCTCCCCGCCCCCTCGCCCGCGGGCGGGGAGGCGCTCAGAGCCCGCGCCTGGGCGGCAGGCTCCTGGGCGGGGATGGGCGACGCATTCGGCGCCGCTGGCGGCTGCCCCGGAGCTGGCGCCTGGACGCCACGGGTTCTGCCCCGCTCCCGCCTGGCGGGAGCAGGGTTGGGGGAGGCGGGAGCGAGCCCTGAGACCTCGGCGGCTGCACCGCCGCCCGACCCCTCTGCCCCAAGGGGAGCAGCGACGGCGTTCTGGTCGGCGGAGGAGCTGCGGCCCTGCCGCGCCGTTCCTCGGCCACGACGACCGGATCGGGCAGACTCACCCTGGCCGGCTTCCCTGCCGCCAGCCGGGGCCGGCGCGGAAGGCGCTGAAGCCGGGACGGGCAACACCCCTTCGGCGCCGACGGGGGTCGGCCCTCCCTGACGATTGCCCGAGCGGCGCCGCGACCGGCGGCCAGACGGTGCGGCCGCAGACGGCGCCGCCTCCTGGGCCGGGCGCGCCGAGCCGCCCGATCCGCCCCGTCGGTGCTCCATCACCTCGTAGTCGTCGTAGACGCCGCGCGTCTCGTCCCCGGTCTTGCCACGCTGGCCGATACCCACCACCAGACTGCCCTTCTCACGCAGTCGACCCACCAGCGGTGCGAAGTCAGAGTCCGACGAGGCGATGACGACCACCTGCGGGCGCTCGGCCAGCGTCAGGTCGATGGCGTCGACCGCCAGCGCGATATCGGTGGAATTCTTGCCCGCAGCCAGATTGACCATGGGCCGGATGCCCAGGCGCTTGAAGGCCGACTGATGCTTGACCGCCGACTCGGCGGTGCAGTAAGCACGTCGGACATGCGGGCCGCCGTAGTGCTTGGCGACCCAGGCGACCGCCTGCTCGATCACGTCGAGCGAGACGTTGTCGGCGTCGATCAGCAACATCACCTTGTCCTGGGGCATGGGGCCTCCTCTGTCGGGGCGGGGTCGACGGGTTGCGGGCGGGCGCAGTCATGCAGACTCACCGCCCGCCGACCGCGGGCGTGTCGCGCTGCCCGGGTTGGGTTTCTAGTCCAGCTTCCAGCGCAGCGTCTCGCCGCCGCGCAAGGGCTTGATCGCTGCGTTGCCGAAATCCAGGGTATCGGGCAGGGTCCAGGGCGTGCGTCGCAGCGTGACGGTGCCGGCGTTCAGCGGCAAGCCGTAGAAGGCCGGTCCGTGCAGGCTGGCGAAGCCCTCGAGCCGGTCGAGCGCGCCGGCGTCCTCGAAGGCCTCGGCGTACAGCTCCAGCGCCGCCGGCGCCGTGAAGCAGCCCGCGCCGCAGACCGACTGCTCCTTCAACGTCGCCGCGTGCGGTGCGCTGTCGGTGCCGAGGAAGAACCTCGGGCTGCCCGAGGTCGCCGCGCGCACGAGGGCGCGGCGGTGCTCCTCGCGCTTGAGCACCGGCAGGCAGTACCAGTGCGGCCGCAGCCCGCCGACGAACAGCGCGTTGCGGTTGTAGAGCAGGTGGTGGGCCGTGATCGTCGCGGCGGTGCGCGCGTCAGCCGCGGCCACGTAGTCGGCGGCGTCCTTCGTCGTGATGTGCTCGAACACCACCTTCAGGTCGGGGAAGTCGCGGCGCAGCGGCGCCATCACGCGCTCGATGAAGACCGCCTCGCGGTCGAAGACGTCGATCTCGGCGTCGGTGACCTCGCCGTGCACCAGCAGCAGCAGACCCTCGCGCTGCATCGCCTCCAGCGTGCGATAGGTGCGGCGCACGTCAGTGACGCCGGCGTCGCTGTTGGTCGTCGCCCCGGCAGGGTAGAGCTTGAGCGCCACCACGCCCGCGGCGCGCGCGCGCGCCATCTCTTCGGGCGGCGTGTTGTCGGTCAGGTACAGCGTCATCAGCGGCTCGAAGTCCGAGCCCGCGGGCAGCGCGTCCAGGATGCGCTGGCGGTAGGCCAGGGCCTGCGCGGCCGTCGTCACCGGCGGCTTCAGGTTGGGCATCACGATCGCGCGCGCGAACTGGCGCGCCGTCCACGGCAGCACCGAGGCCATCGGTGCGCCGTCGCGCAGGTGCAGGTGCCAGTCGTCGGGGCGGCGCAGGGTCAGCGTCTCGGGCGGGGTGCTCATGCCGGCATTGTCGCCGCCAGCGTGACCGTGCCGTGGCGCACGGCAGCTGCGCAAGCCGCACGCCGTGCGCCGCGTGCAAAACTGCGGGCTTGAACCCCCACAACAGGAACACGCCATGCCTGCAAGACGCCCCGAAGATCTGCTTCAACACCTGGGCCAGGAGGTCGGCGTCTCGGGCTGGGTCGAGGTGTCGCAGGCCATGATCGACCGCTTCGCCGACCTGACGGACGATCACCAGTACATCCACGTCGACCCGGTGCGCGCCGCGGCCACGCCCTTCGGCGGCACCATCGCACACGGCTTCCTCGTGCTGTCGCTGCTGCCGCGCCTGCGCATGGACATCGACTTCCAGCTCGCCGGTGCGCGCATGGGCATCAACTACGGATTCGACCGCGTGCGCCTGATGTCGCCGGTACACGCCGGGCGGCGCATCCGCGGGCGCTTCCTGCTGAAGGACCTGGTCGAACGCAGCCCGGGGCAGTGGCTGTCGACGCTGACGGTCACGGTCGAGGTCGAGGGCCAGGGCAAGCCCGCGGTCGTGGCCGACTGGCTGGGCGTGCAGGTGGTGGACGCGGCGGGGTGAGGTTGGCGGCTGCGGGGCCGCAGCGCCGGTGCACCGGGCGGGCCTCCACCGCCCGGGCAGGGCAAGCACCGCTCACCGACTGGTCGCGCCGATCTTCAGCCGGCCCAGCGGAAGACGTAGGCCGCTCGCCCCCGCGTACTTGCCACCCGCCGGGCGTTGGGCTCGTCGCTCGCACCCACCCAGCGCCGCGCCTCGGCCTCGGCGCGGCCATGCGCCACGTGGCGGGCCACCAGGCGCGGCACGCGCAGGGTGTCCGGCGTGTCGACGTACCAGGCCTCGTCCAGCAGGGCCGCTACGCCCGCCCACGGTCCCTCGTCGAGCAGCAGGTAGTTGCCCTCGGTGATGACCAGCCGCACCTCGGGCGCGACGGCGATCGCGCCGGCGACGGGTTCCTCGATCTCGCGCCGGAACTCCGGCGCGTAGACAGCCTCGTCGCCGCCCTCCGCGCGCAGGCGCTGCAGCAGGGCGCGGTAGCCCGCGGCGTCGAAGGTGTCGGGCGCGCCCTTGCGACCGGCGCGGCCCAGGCGCTCGAGCTCGCGCTGGGCAAGGTGGAAACCGTCCATCGGCACGACGCAGGCCGCGGGCCCGAGCGCCGCGGCCAGGAGCGCGGCGAGCGTCGACTTGCCCGTCCCCGGCGGGCCGGCCAGCCCGAGCAGGCGCCGCCCTCCGCCGGCCATCAGCGCACGGGCGCGGGCCAGGGCATCAGGTGGCAGTTGCGGCACATCAACGCCGGGCCCGCGCGCCACAGGGCTCACAGGACGGCCCTCCGGTCACTGCGTGACCACCTGCCCGCGAACGGTGGGCGCTCCTTTCGCAGCGGGCGGCCCGCTGCGCTCACTCCACCCCCACCCCGCTGGTCGCCCAGCGCTCGCGCAGCTCGCGCTTGAGCACCTTGCCGATGCTGCTGCGCGGCAGTTCAGCCGTCCACTGCAGGGCGGCCAGGCGCTGGGTACGGCCGAGGCGGGCGTTGGCCCAGGCCCGCAGGGCCTCGGCGTCCACGTCCTGGCCTGGCCGCGGCACGATCCAGGCCACCGGCGTCTCGCCCCAGCGCGCCGACGGCACGCCGATGACCGCAGCGTCGTCCACGGCCGGGTGCTGGCGCAGCACGGCCTCCAGGTCGCCCGGGTAGATGTTGTAGCCGCCGCTGATGACCAGGTCCTTGCGCCGGTCCATCAGGATCAGGAAGCCATCAGCGTCGAAACGGCCGACGTCGCCGGTGCGGATGTAGCGCCGGCCCTCGGCGTCGTGCCACTCGGCCTCGCGCGTCTGTGCCGCACGGCCGTGGTAGCCCGTCATCATCGACGGCGACCGGCCCACGACCTCGCCCACGGCGTCGGGCCCCGCGGGCAGCTCGCGCCCATCCTCGCCGATCAGGCGCAGGTCGTGGCCCGCGGGCGGACGGCCCACCGTGTGCAGCTTGTCGGGATGCGCGTGCGCCTCGAGCATGCACGAGCCGCCGCCCTCGGTCATGCCGTAGACCTCGAGCAGGCCACCGGGCCAGCGCGCCAGCACATCGGCCTTCAGCGCGGCGTCGAAGGGCGCGCTTGTGCACAGCTTCATGCGGAAGGCCGAGAGGTCGTGCCGGTCGAAGTCGGACCGCGCCATGAGACGGCGGTACTGCACCGGCACCAGCATCGTGTGGGTGGCGCGAAGGTCCTGCGCCAGCCGCAGGTACTCGCCCGCGTCGAACTTGCGCATCAGGTGCATGCGCGCACCCGCGCCCAGCGCCGGGTAGAAGGCCACCAGCGTCGTGTTGGAGTACAGCGGCGTGGCCAGCAGCAGCACCGAATCCGCGGCCATGCCGTAGTAGCTGGCGCGCTGCATGTGGGCGTGGCGCATGCCGTGCGGCTGCACGATGCCCTTGGGGGTGCCGGTCGTGCCCGAGGAATAGATGATGTTGAAGGGGTCGGCGGGGGCCAG
>CAIRBF010000203.1 GCA_903876715.1 uncultured beta proteobacterium | reverse complement strand
TCCTGGTTGGGCTGCACATGGAAGGCATCGATCACGCCGTCCAGCGGCGCGCGCACCACCATCGGGTTGCGCGGCACGAGTTCGCCCGGCGCAAGCACCGACAGCCGCACCGGCACGAAGCACAGCCCCACCAGCGCGGCCGTCGCCCACCAGCCGGGTCGCCACCACCACCCACGCCGGGCCCGGCCACCGGCCGCGGGGTCCGCGCGCCAGGGCTGCAGCCAGGTCCGCCGCGGCCGGCGCCGCAGCGCCGCCCAGGCGTGCCACCAGATGCCGGTCCACTCCTGCAGCAGCACCTCGTCGGGCTCGGTCCAGGGTTCGTCGCGCACCAGCACCAGCGCCGCGGCCGGGGGAGCGGCGGGCTGGGTGGGTGGCGCAGGGGGCGGGGCCGAGACGCCGTCCGCCTCGGCGGCTGCGCCCGCCTCCTCGGGCGGCAGGGGCAGCCACAAGGCGTGGGCCGGCCACCAGTCGGCCCAGGGCTGCGCCAGCGCCGGCGGCAGCTCGAGGCTGGTGAACGGCCGAGGCCGGCCATCGCCAGGCAGCGCCTGCTGCAGGTGGACGCACACGGCGCGCAACCACTGCGCATACGGCGCGTGGGCCTCGGGCTGCACAAGGCCGGACAGGGCCTCGATGCCGCGCCCCTCGCGCCAGAGCGCGGCCTGCCGGTAGGGCTGCAGTTGCAGGCTGTCGTTGACCAGCAGGAAGGCGAGCTCGGCCTCGGACCCGGCACGTCGCGCCAGACGGCTGAGGTCCAGCAGGGCCGAGAGCGCGCGCTCGAGGCCGGATGCGGCGGCTGCGGTCGGATCGGCCATCAAACCCCTGCGGGCGCCGCGGCGGGAGCCGTCTGCGGACGGGGCGCATCGGCCGGCACCTGCTGCGGCGCCGCGATCCTGGCCTCTTGCGCACCGGGTCCGGCGGCCGTGCCCTGCGCCTGCGCGGCTTCAGCCGCCTGCACCAGCCGCTCCTGCACCGCACGCGAGGCGAGGATACGCTCCAGCAGGCTGGCGGGCCGGCCCCCTCCGGTGTCGCCCGGTGTGCGCCAGGCCGCGCTTTCCGGGGCAGCCAGGCCCTCCGCCGCCAGCCCCACGGCGCGCCACGGCGACCCGAGGACACCGCTGCGCGACTGCGCCACGCGCAGTTGCTCACTGAGCCCGCTGCGGCTCTGCGGGCGCGGGGTCTCCGACGCGGGCGCGGGCTGGGGCGCGCGGTCTCCCTGGCCGACGTTGAACTTGAACAGCGCCGAGGCTTCCCGGCCCTCGTTGTCGCGCGCGGTGATCCGGATCTCGAGGGCGCCGGCGAAGCCCGGCGGAGGCCTGACCGTGAAGGTACCGGCCTGGGCATTGAACTGCATCCAGGCGGGTAACGCGCGCCCATCCGACAGCTTGGCATCGACCGAGAGCACGGCCTCTGCCCGGGTGTGGGCGAACGCGTCAGCCGGCAGGTTGAAGGTCGCGAGGCGGTTGCCCTCGACGAACTGGTCGGTGATGCCGCGGAACACCACCAGCGCCGGCTGCGGCGACTCGACCACCGCGGCGCGGAAGCCCGAAGAACTGGTGAGGGTCTCGCCGATGGCCGCGGTGGGTCGCGGCTCGGAAAAGGGCACCGCCTGAATCACGCTGGACGTATTGGCGACCAGTGCCGAGTTGAACGGCGGTACAGGCACAGCCAGGACCGGCTCCAACGGCGCAGGCGGCGCAGGCGGCGCGGGCGGAGGGAGCGACAGCGCCGGCGGCTCGGGAACGGGCCGTGGCCGGTCATCGTCGCGCTGCGAAGTCATGTCCTTCGTCGGGCTGCCGTCAACCCCAGGAGAGGCGTCAGGGAAGATGTCTCCCAGACCGCGGTCGTTGACGGTCGCCGTGCCGTTTGACGCAGTGCCACTTGTGGTGGTTGCACTGAGGGTGAAGCGGTGGTCACCCTCATCGGCCGTGTCGTTGAAGATGGCCGTACGTACCAGCAGCATCGAGCCGCCAGCCGGAATGCTCACGAGAGAACCGAGGGCGTAGTCCACCCAGGCGCCGGTGGTGCTGCCCGCCACAGCGGTCGGGTCCCAGACTTGAAGTCTTGCACTGTAGTCCTCGCTACCGTCGGTTCTTACAGGCAAGGTGCCGTCTTCGACCTTGGCCGTGCCGTCGGCAGGCGACAGCCGCACCAGCTGACCGGAAGCGCCTGTGACAGTGAACACCACGTACGGGCTGCCCTCATTCACGCTGGGCGAGCTCACCGTGATCGGCCGGTCGTCGTCGAAGGCCGCACCCGGCCCGCTGCGCGGTGCCGCCGGGTTGGTCGTCGCCTGCGTGATCGGGTCGGTGATCTTGCCGCTGCCGTCGTCCGCGATCGAGGCGAACGCGCTCTTCTGCGTCGACAGCCCCGTGTTCACCACCAGCTGCAGCTGCTCCTCGCCCTCGGACACGCCATCGCGCTCGGCCGTGATGTCCACCGCCACACGCACCGGCACGCTGCCCGCCTGGAAGGCCGCGCCCGTGTACAGCGCCCAACTCGTGCCGCCGTCCACCGAGTAGTAGATCGGCGCGGTGTCCAGCTCGTC
>CAIRBF010000202.1 GCA_903876715.1 uncultured beta proteobacterium | reverse complement strand
CGTCGCGCGAGGCCGCCCACGCCCCGTGGAGCTACCTCGGCCCCGACGGCCCCAACACCTGGGGCACGCTGTCGCCGGCTTACGCGCTGTGCGGCCGGGGTCAGCGCCAGAGCCCGATCGACATCACCGACGGCCTGCCCGTCGACCTGGAGTCGCCGCAGTTCCAATACAAGGCGGGCTTCTTCGGCGTGGTCGACAACGGCCACACGGTGCAGGTCACGGTGTCCCCCGGCAGTGCCTTCGAGCTCGGCGGGCGGCGCTACGAGCTCGACGGCTTCCATTTCCACCTGCCCGGCGAGGAGCGCATCGATGGCAAGGGCTACGAGATGTCGGTTCACCTGACCCACCGTGACGCCCAGGGCCGCCTTGCCGTCGTCGCCCTGCTGGTGCGCGAGGGCGAGGAGAACCCCGCCGTGCAGACGGTGTGGAACCATCTGCCCCTGGAGCGCGGCGACGTCGTGCAATCGACGATCGAGTTCGACCCTTCAGTGCTGCTGCCGTCCGACAGGCGCTACTTCACCTACATGGGCTCGTTGACGACGCCGCCCTGCACCGAGGGTGTGCTGTGGATCGTCATGCAGCAGCCGATCACCATTTCGCCGACCCAGCGCCGGATCTTCGCGCGCCTGTATGCGATGAACGCCCGCCCGATCCAGCCGCTGGGCGGCCGGTTGATCAAGCAGTCGCGCTGATGGTGGCGGGACCCGCCGCGTCCGCGCCTGCGCCCAGACCCGAGGCGAACGCCAGCGCAGTGCATCAGGGCCGGCGCGCGGCCAGCAGCAGCAGCGGCCACAGCCAAAGGCTGGCCAGCCATTTCAGCAGGCGAGGTCCGCCGATGCGCTGCGTCTCGTGGCGCGCCACCTTGACGAAGAGCACGACGGCGCCGGCGATCACGTAGGCCAGCAGCGCCGCGTAGGTCCCGGCGCGCCAGCCGTAGCTGCCGCCGAACCAGTCGCCCAAGGTTGCGCCCAACACGGCCGCCAGGGGCACGGACAGCAGCAGCGCCAAACCGACGCCCGCCAGCGCATGGCGCAGCCGCCACAGGGGATCGTTCTCGTGCATCATGTCGAGCACCTCACCGGGACGCGACCCAGGCCTCGGTGTCCGCGAGCGCGCGATCGAACTTTTCGAGCAGCTCGTCGATTTCACCTTCCGAGATGACCAGTGGCGGCGAGAAGGCGACGATGTCGCCGGCCATCCCGCGCAGGATCAGGCCGTGCGCCTGCGCGCGTCGCACCAGGTAGGCGCCGACGCCTCGCGTGGCCTCGAAGGGCTTGCGCCGCGCCGGGTCGGCGGCGAGCTCGAC
This sequence comes from uncultured beta proteobacterium, assembly GCA_903876715.1. Classification (GTDB taxonomy): domain Bacteria; phylum Pseudomonadota; class Gammaproteobacteria; order Burkholderiales; family Burkholderiaceae_C; genus Rubrivivax. The sequence continues at coordinate 18,425 of CAIRBF010000202.1, read as the reverse complement.
CGCGCCGATCAGCCCCAGCCCGCGCACGTCGCCGATCAGCGGGTGGCCGCGGTAGCGCGCCAGGCCGGCCTGCAGGCGAGGGCCCACGCGCGCCACGTGCTCGACGATGCGGTCACTCTCGTAGATGCGCAGCGTCTCCAGCGCTACGGCGCAGGCCAGCGGGTGGCCGCTGTAGGTGTAGCCGTGGCCGAAGACGCCGATCTCGGCGCTCGCGTCGGCGATCGTCTGGTAGACGTGATCGGCCACGTACAACGCCGACATCGGCACGTAGGCCGAGGTCATCATCTTGGCCACCGTGATGAAGTCGGGCTGCAGCTGGTAGACCTGGGTGCCGAAGGCCTGCCCGAGGCGGCCGAAGCCAGTGATGACCTCGTCGGCGATGAAGAGCACGTCGTGCTTCTTCAGGATGGGCTGGATGAGGTCGAAGTAGCCCGGCGGCGGCACGATCACCCCACCGGCGCCCTGCACCGGCTCGGCGATGAAGGCGGCCACGGTCTCGGGACCCTCGCGCACGATGGTGTCCTCGAGCTCCTGCGCCAGGCGCGCGGCGAAGGCCTCGGGCGACTCGCCGTCGTGTGCGAACTGGTAGGCGTGCGGGCAACCCACGCGCACCACGCCCTCCATCGGCAGGTCGAAGTGCTTGTGCATCGTCGGGATGCCCGACAGCGAGGCGGCGGCCACCGTCACCCCGTGGTAGCCCTTGACGCGTGCCAGGATCTTCTTCTTGTGTGGCCGGCCGCGCGCGTTGTTGTAGTAGCGAACCAGCTTGACGGCGGTGTCGTTGGACTCCGAACCTGAGTTTGCGAACAGCACGCGCGTCATCGGCACCGGTGCCCAGCGCACCAGGGCCTGCACGAGCTCGGTCACCGGCCCTGGCACCTTGCCCGAGAACGAGTGGTAGTAGGGCAGGGTCTGCATCTGCCGCGTCGCCGCCTCGACCAGGCGGCGCTCGGAGAAGCCGAGCGAGGCGCACCACAGCCCGGCCATGCCCTCGAGGTAGCGCTGGCCGTGCTCGTCGACGACGTGCACGCCGTCGCCGCGCACGATGACCAGCGGGCCCTCCTGCTCGAGCTGGCGCAACTGGGTGTAGGGGTGCAGGTGGTGTTTCGTGTCGGCCAAGGCGGCGGCGGTCAGGGTCATGGCGGCGGGTGGCTGGCGGGTTGACGGGGCCGCAGCAAGAAGGCGGACGCGGTTTCGGGCTTCGCGCTGCGGACTGCCCGGCGGGCGTCACCGATTGTGCGGCGCCGCCGCCCTGCCGGCATGGGCGGACGCATGCGAGGGCAGTTCGACGCCGTGCCCGGCCGCGCGACAACCGACCCACGCCGCAGAGACGGGGGAGGTCTTTGTTTCTGCCTTGTTTCTGACAAAGCAGTTGCAGTGCGATCTGCAAGTCGTTGGTTCTGAAAGGAATTTTTTCCCGCATTGCTCTGCATATACGACCTAAGTGCTTGATTCCATTGCACTTTTTCATTCGCTTTACGTTGACCGGGCGCACAGAAATGCGCTAAAGTGCGCCGAAGTGCAGGAAAGTGGGTTTTTGTGTCTGGCTTTGCGTTCAAAGGGGGTCCGGTGCTCACGCTGGACGGGAAGGGGCGGATCACCGTCCCCACCCGCTGGCGTGACGTGCTCGTGTCCGCCGTGTCCGGCCAGATGGTGGTGAGCAAGAGCCACGTCCGCTGCCTGTCCTTGTTCCCTCTGCCCGTGTGGGACCAGTTCGAAGCCCGGCTGAACGCCTTGGCGGCTTCGGCCGACGGCCTGCGCCGCCTGTACATCGGCAGCGCCACCGAGGTGGCGATCGACGGTGCCTCGCGCGTGCTGCTGCCGCCGGAGTTGCGCGCCTGGGCCGGGTTGGAGCGCGAGGTCGTCTTCATGGGCCTGGGCAACCGCTTCGAGCTCTGGGACAAGGCCCGCTACGACGCCCACGAGGCGGCCGTGCTGGAGCAGGACATGAGCTCGCAGCTCGAGAGCCTGTTCATCGGGTGAGCCGCTTGGACGCGCACGGAACATGCAGCACGCCATGGCGCCACACCACCGTCCTGCGGGACGAGGCGGTCGATGCGCTGGTGACGCGCGCCGACGGCTGCTATGTGGACGGCACCTTCGGCCGCGGCGGGCACACGCGCACGCTGCTGCAGCGCTTGGCGCCATCGGGTCGTGTGCTGGCCTTCGACAAGGATCCGGAGGCCTTGGCCGCAGCCTCGGGGCTGGCCGATGCGCGACTCGAGGTCGTCCACGCCAGCTTTTCGGAGATGGCCTGGCATGCCGCCGCGCGCGGGCTGGCGCCGGTGCATGGCGTGCTGCTGGACCTGGGTGTCAGCAGCCCGCAGATCGACAACCCCGCGCGTGGGTTCAGCTTTCGCCACGATGCGCCGCTGGACATGCGCATGGACCCGACCCGCGGCCAGACCGCCGCGGACTTCCTGGCCAGCGCCGATGAGCGCCGCATTGCCGAGGTGATCCGTGACTATGGCGAAGAACGGTTTGCTGTTCCGATTGCAAAAGCGCTTGTCGCTCGCCGCGAAGGCGGACAGCCGGTGCAGCGCACCGGCGAGCTTGCCGCGCTCGTGGCTCGTGCGGTCCGCACCCGTGAACCGGGGCAAGACCCTGCCACGCGGACCTTTCAAGCTCTTCGGATTCACGTCAACGCCGAGCTCGAGGAGCTCGAGCAGGCCCTGAAGGCCGCGCTCGGCCTGCTCGCACCCCAAGGACGCCTGGTCGTGATCAGTTTCCACTCGCTGGAGGACCGCATCGTCAAGGGCTTCATCGCGCGCGAGAGCCGGGACGAGATCGATCGCCGCGCCCCGTTCGCGCCGCCGCGTCCCTTGCGGCTGAAGGCCCTGGGGCGGGTGCGGCCCTCCGCTGCCGAGGTCGAGTCCAACCCGCGCGCGCGCTCGGCAGTGCTGCGCGTGGCCGAGCGTACCGAGGTGCCCGCGTAATGCGCGCCCGCGTGCTGCTCAATGTGGCCCTGGCGGTGGGCTTGATGGCCAGCAGCCTGTTCCTGGTCAGGACCGCCTACGAGACCCGTCGCCTGTTCAACGCCTTGGAACGCGCGCAGATGGAGGCGCGGCACCTCGAGGTCGATCAGCAGCGTCTCGAGGCCGATCGTCTCGCGCAGGCCACCCCGTTGCGCGTGGAGCAGGTGGCGCGCCAGAAGCTGCAGATGCGCACCGCCAACCCGGCGGTCACGCACTGGCTGCATGATCCGGATCGCGCAGCGCCGGTGACTGGGGCAGGGCGATGAAGACGCCGCAGTCGGCCCCGAGCCGTGCCCTCAACTACGCCACCAGCCCGCTGCTGGCGAGCAAGACGCCACCGTGGCGCTCGCGCTTCGTGGTGGTACTGCTCGCGCTGGCCTTCCTGGTGCTGCTGGGCCGTGCCCTGTTCGTGCAGGTGCTCGAGGCGGATTTCTTCGTCGCCCAGGGAGCGAAGCGCCATGTCCACGAACTGCCGCTGCCCGCAAGCCGCGGCCGCATCCTCGACCGCCACGGCGTGGTGCTCGCCGCGAGCGTGCAGGTGCCCTCGGTCGTAGCCAACCCGCGCGAGTTCCAGGCCGACGTCGCGCAACGCAAGGCCCTGGCCGCCTTGCTGCAGATGCCGACCGCCGAGCTGGAGCAGCGAACCGACGGGCGCGCCGCGTTCGCCTGGTTGCGGCGGCAGGTCGATGACGCCACCTGGCAGCAGGTGCAGGCGCTGGGCGTGGAGGGCGTCTATCGCGTGAATGAGTTCCGGCGCGTCTACCCGGACGGCGACGCGGCGGCCCACATCGTCGGCTTCACCGGCATCGACGGCACCGGGCAGGAGGGCGTCGAGCTCGCCCTCCAGGCCCAGCTCCAGGGCCAGGACGGCTCGCGTCGTGTCGTGCGGGACCGCCTCGGGCGCATCGTCGAAGATGTCGGCAGTCACGTGGAGCCGCAGCACGGGCGCGACGTCACACTGTCCATCGACAGCAAGGTCCAGTTCTTCGCCTGGCAGCGCCTGCGCGACGCGGTCGAGCAGCACGGCGCCAAGGCCGGCAGCGCGGTCGTGCTCGACGCCCGCAGCGGCGAGATCCTCGCGCTGGCCAATGTGCCGAGCTTCAACCCCGGTCAGCGCCAGAACCTCAGCGGCGAGCAGTTGCGCAACCGCGCGCTCACCGACATCTTCGAGCCCGGCTCGACGATGAAGCCCTTCGTTGCCGCCTGGGCGCTCGAGACCGGTCGCGTCACGCCCGAGACCGTGCTCCAAACCGCCCCGGGATCGGTCTACGTTCCCGGTCTACAGGTCCGCGACGCCCATCCGTATGCCTCCTTGACTGTGTCCGGAGTGATCCAGAAATCCAGCAACGTCGGTACTGTCAGGATGGCGATGCAGATGTCGCCGCGTGAGATGTGGGAGCTGTACTCGCAGGCCGGTTTCGGGCAGAAGCCGCAGATCGATTTCCCCGGTGCCGTCACCGGCAAGCTGCGTCCGTGGAAGACCTGGCGTCCGGTCGAGCAGGCGACGATGAGCTACGGCTACGGCGTCTCCGCCTCCTTGCTGCAGATGGCGCGCTCGTACACCGTGTTCGCGCGCGACGGCGAGCTCATCCCCGTGACCATGCTCAAGCGTGAGCAGCCGGTGCAGGGGATGCAGGTGATCTCGCCCAAGACCGCGCGCCAGGTGCGCGAGATGCTGCGCGCCGCCGCCGGGCCTGGCGGCACGGCACCCAAGGCGCAGGCGCTGGGCTACTCCGTGGGCGGCAAGACGGGTACGGCGCGCAAGCATGAGGGCCGTGGTTACGTCAGCAACCGCTACCGGGCCTGGTTCGTCGGCTTCGCCCCTGTCAGCGATCCGCGGATCATCGTCGCGGTGATGGTCGATGAGCCGAGCAAGGGCGTGTACTACGGCGGCGAGATCGCCGCCCCGGTGTTCAGCCAGGTCGTGCAGCAGACCCTGCGCATGATGAACGTGCCCACCGACATCGAGGTGCGGCCCCAGATCGTGGTGCAGCCCGGCGCCGCCGAGGTGGAGAGCTTTTGATGCTCTGCCGGCTCGACTCCGCCCCCGCTGCCGCAGCCTGGCTCGCGCCGCGCCTGCGCGGCGCCCTGCGTACCGACCACCGGCGCGTGCGGCCCGGTGACGCCTTCCTGGCCTGGCGCGGCGCGCGGCATGACGCGCGCGCGTCGGTCCCGACCGCACTGCAGGCTGGCGCCGTGGCCTGCCTGGTGGAGGCCGAGGGCGCCCTGGAGCTGCCTGGCCTGGACGACCCGCGTGTGGCCGCGCTGCCTGGCCTGGAGCGCCTGGCCGGCGAGATTGCCGACGCCTGTCTGGGCATGCCCAGCGCCCGCCTGGACGTCGTCGCCGTCACCGGAACCAACGGCAAGACCTCCACGACCTGGTGGGTGGCGCAGGCCCTGGCTGCGCGGGGCCGGCGCTGCGGCGTCGTCGGCACGCTGGGTGTGGGCGAGCCACCGGCCTTGATCGCCACGGGCCTGACCACCCCCGACGCCGTCGGCCTCCAGGCGGCCTTCGCCGGATTCGCCCAGGCGGGCCTGGATGCGTGCGCGATCGAGGCGTCGTCGATCGGCCTGGACAAGCACCGCTTGGCTGGCACGCGCGTGGCCATCGCGGCTTTCACCAATCTCACGCGCGACCACCTCGACTACCACGGCACGCTGGAAGCCTATTGGGCCGCGAAGCGCCGGCTGTTCGAGTGGCCGGGCCTGCGCGCGGCCGTCGTCAACGTCGACGACGCGCGCGGCGCGGCGCTGGCCGCGGATCTTCGCGCCGAAGGCCGCGACGGGCTGACGCTGTGGACGGTGTCGCGCCGCGGCGCGGGCGAGGGTGCGGCTGCGCGGCTGCGGGCGCGCGCGCTGCGCCAGGCCGGTGCGGGCCTGGCCTTCGAACTCGTCGAGGACGGGCAGGCGCACCCGGTGGCCACCGGCCTGCTCGGCGACTACAACGTCGACAACCTGCTCGTCGTCGCGGGCTGCCTGCGCGCCCTGGGCGTGCCGGTGGCCGACGTGGCCGCCGCGCTCGGGCCGCTGCCGCCAGTGCCCGGGCGCATGCAGGCCGTGCGTCTGGGCGACGTGGCGCCCGCGCTGCCCGAGGTGGTGGTCGACTATGCGCACACGCCCGACGCGCTGGAGCAGGCCCTGGCTGCGCTGGCCCCGCGCGCGGCCGCACGCGGCGGCGCCTTGTGGTGTGTCTTCGGTTGCGGAGGTGACCGCGACGCGACCAAGCGCCCCCTGATGGGCGCCGTGGCCGCGCGCGTCGCGCAGTGCGTCGTCGTCACGAGCGACAACCCGCGCAGCGAGCCTGCGGGCGAGATCGTGCGCCAGGTGCTCGCCGGCACGCTGGCCGGGCCGGCGGCGGTGCAGGCGGTCGAAGACCGGCGCGTCGCGATCGCGCTCGCGTTGCGGGAGGCGGCGCCCGTGGACCTGGTGCTGATCGCCGGCAAGGGCCATGAGGACACGCAGGAGATCGCCGGCGACAAACACGCCTTCTCCGATATCGACGAGGCCCTGCGCGGGCTGCGTCTGCGGGCGTCGACGGGGGTCACGGCGTGACCATGATGACGCTGCGCGAGGCCCAGTCGATGCTGCCCGGCGCGCGCGTGGTCGGTGACGGCGCGACCGCCTTCGCGCGCGCGCACAGCGACACGCGCACGCTGCGCCCGGGCGACCTCTTCGTCGCCCTGCGTGGCGAGCGCTTCGATGCCCACGACTTCCTGAGCGACGCGCGCGCCGCCGGCGCGGTCGCGGCGCTGGCCGAGCGCGGGCTCGCGCAGGCCGGGCTGCCGGGTTTGGAGGTCGAGGACGCGCTGGCGGCGCTGCAGGCGCTGGCCGCAGCCTGGCGGCGGCGCTATGCCGGGCCGTTGGTTGCGGTGACCGGCAGCAACGGCAAGACCACGGTCACGCAGATGGTCGGCGCCATCCTGCATGCGGCGCACGGCGAGGCTGGCTTCGCCACCCAGGGCAATCTGAACAACCACATCGGCCTGCCGCTGACGCTGCTGCGCCTGCGCCCGAGCGGCCCTGAGCGTCACCGCGCCGCCGTCGTCGAGCTCGGCATGAACCACCCGGGCGAGATCGCGCTGCTGGCCCGCATCGCCGCGCCCACGGTCGCGCTCGTCAACAACGCGCAGCGCGAACACCAGGAGTTCATGGACGGCGTCGAGGCCGTGGCGCGCGAGAACGGCGCCGCGATCGAGGCCCTGTCGACCACAGGCACGGCGGTCTTTCCGGCGGACGACCCGATGACGTCGGTCTGGCGCGCCCAGGCCGGCGCGCGCACGGTGCTGAGCTTCGCGCTGGCGCTCGGCGACGCCGCCGGCGAGGTGCGTGCCGACGCCCGCGCCGACCTGAGCGCCGACGCGCGTTGGGACGGCACGGCGCTGGCGTGGCAGGTGAACCTGCGCACCCCGGCCGGTCCGGTGGGCTTCGCGCTGGGCATGCCGGGTGTGCACAACGTGCGCAACGCGCTCGCCGCCGCGGCCTGCGCGCTGGCCGCCGGGGTCGGGACGCAGTCCATCGCGCAAGGGCTCGGTGCCTTCGCCCCGGTGGCGGGTCGCTCTCAGGCACGCTCCTTGTTTTGGCGCGGCCAGGCCGCGACGCTGGTGGACGACAGCTACAACGCCAACCCCGATTCGGTGCTGGCCGCCATCGACGTGCTTGCATCCTTGCCCGGGCCGCGCTGGCTCGTGCTCGGCGACATGGCCGAGGTCGGCGTCCAGGGGCCGGCCTTCCACGCCGAGGTCGGCGCGCGCGCCCGCGATCGAGGCATCGAACAGGTCTGGTGCGCCGGGCCGCTGTGCGTGCACGCCGCGCGCGCAGCCGGCGCGGCGGCGCTGCACTTCGCCAGCGTCGAGGCCTTGCTCGAGGCGCTGCCTTCCCAGGGCCCGCAGGCGTCATCCGTTCTGGTCAAGGGCTCGCGCTCCATGCGCATGGAGCGCGTGGTGAAGGCGCTGCAATCTGTGGAGGTGGCCGCATGCTGCTGAGCCTGAGCCAGTGGCTGTATGCGCTCTTCCCCGAGGAGCTCGGTTTCCTGCGCGTCTTCCAGTACCTCACCTTCCGCGCCGTGATGGCGGCGATGACGGCGCTGCTGATCGGTCTGGCCTTCGGGCCCTGGGTCATCCGCCGCCTGACCGAGCTGAAGATCGGCCAGCCCATCCGCAGCTACGGTGTGCGGTCCCACCTTGAAAAGCGCGGCACCCCCACCATGGGCGGCGTGCTCGTGCTCATCGGCATCGGTGTGTCCACCTTCCTGTGGTTCGACTGGACGAACCGATTCTGCTGGGCGGTGATGCTCGTGACCTTCGGCTTCGGCGCCATCGGCTGGGCCGACGACTGGCGCAAGGTGGTGCGCAAGGACCCGGAGGGCATGCCCTCGCGCGAGAAGTTCATCTGGCAGTCGCTGATCGGACTCGTCGCCGCCACCTACCTCGCCTTCAGCGTGTCCGAGGCCTCCAACGTGCGCGTGTTCGACCTGATCCTGCGTTGGGTCACGAGCGGCTTCGACACCGACCTGTCCCCCAAGGCCGACCTGATGGTGCCGTTCTTCAAGACCGTCAGCTACCCGCTGGGGGTGTTCGGCTTCATCGCGCTGAGCTGGTTCGTCATCGTCGGCGCGAGCAATGCGGTGAACTTCACGGACGGGCTGGACGGCCTGGCCATCATGCCGGTCGTGCTCGTGGGCTCGGCGCTCGGTATCTTCGCCTACGTCACCGGCAACGCGGTGTACTCGAAATACCTGCTGTTCCCGCACATCCCCGGCGCCGGCGAGCTGTTGATCTTCTGCGGCGCGCTGGCCGGCGCGGGCCTGGCCTTCCTGTGGTTCAACGCGAACCCGGCCCAGGTCTTCATGGGTGACGTCGGCGCGCTCGCCCTTGGCGGCGCGCTCGGCACGATCGCCGTCATCACGCGCCAGGAGATCGTGCTCGCCATCATGGGCGGCGTCTTCGTCGCCGAGGCGCTGAGCGTGATCATCCAGGTGGCGTGGTTCAAGTACACGAAGCGTCGCTGGGGCGAGGGCCGGCGCATCCTGCTGATGGCGCCGCTGCACCACCACTTCGAGAAGAAGGGCTGGGCCGAGACCCAGGTCGTGGTGCGGTTCTGGATCGTGACCATGCTGCTGTGCCTGGTCGGCCTGGCCAGCCTGAAGCTGCGGTGAGGGCGGGGCCGTGAAGTCGCTGCAGGATCGGTCGGTGTTGGTGCTGGGCCTCGGGCTGTCGGGGCTGGCGATGGCGCGCTGGTGCGCGCGCCACGGCGCGCGCGTGACGGTGTGGGACTCGCGCGCCGAACCGCCGCAGGCGCCGGCGCTCGCGGCCGACTGCCCGGACGCGGTGCTCTTGGCTGGCGCAGCGCTCGGCCCCGAGGCGCTGGAGGACGTGCACTGGCTGCTCAAGAGCCCGGGTCTGTTCCCGCACGACTCCGCCATCACGCCGCTGCTGCACGCCGCGCAGGCGCGCGGAGTGCGCTGCGGCGGCGAGCTCGACCTGTTCACGACCGCGCTCGCCGACCTGAAGGCCGACACCGGCTACGCGCCGCAGGTCCTGGCCGTCACGGGCACGAACGGCAAGACCACGACGACGGCGCTGACCACGCTGCTGGTGGAGCGCGCCGGCCGGCGCGCGGTGGCGGCCGGCAACATCGGCCCGACCATGCTCGATTCGCTGGCGTTGCAGCTCGACGCCGGCACGCTGCCCCCGGTCTGGGTGCTCGAGCTGTCGAGCTTTCAGCTCCACGATGCGCAGGGTTTCGAGCCCGATGCCGCGGTGGTGCTGAACCTGACGCAGGACCACCTCGACTGGCACGGTTCGATGGCCGCCTATGGCCAGGCCAAGGCGCGCATCTACGGCCCGCCGGGCGCGCGCACCGTGGCGATCGTCAACCGCGACGACCCGCAGGTCCTGGCCATGGCCGCGACGCTGGTGGGTGCGCCTGCGCCGGGGTCGGTCAAGCCGGCGCGCGGTGCCGTGCGCTTGCTGCCGCGCGAGGTATTGCGCTTCGGACTGGGCGCGCCGCAGGCCCCAGGCGACTTCGGCCTCGTCGTGGAGGGCGGCATGGCCTGGCTCGTGCGTGCGCTGCCCGACGAGGAACCGGCCACGCGGCGCCGCCGCGGCAGCACGGGCGCCGAGGAGGGGGCCGAGGTCCACCTGCAGCGCCTGATGCCCGCCGACGCGCTGCGCCTGCGCGGGCGTCACAACGCGAGCAACGCGCTGGCAGCGCTCGCATTGGCTACGGCCATCGGCTGCCCGCTCGCGCCGATGCTGCACGGCCTGCGCGAGTACCGCGGGGAGCCGCACCGTGTCGAGCCCGTGGGCTTGGTCGGCGCGGTCGAGGCCTTCGACGACAGCAAGGGCACGAACGTCGGCGCCACGGTGGCTGCCCTCGAAGGGTTGGGCGCCGACAAGGCCCCCGGCCGGCTGGCCGTCATCCTTGGCGGCGACGGCAAGGGGCAGGACTTCGCGCCGCTGGCCGCGCCGGTGGCGCGGCACGCCCGGGCGGTGGCGTTGATCGGACGCGACGCCGCGGCGATAGACGCCATGCTGCAGGCCGACCCCGATGCCGCCGACGTGCCGCGGGCCCACCATGCGACGCTGGAGGACGCCGTGGCCTGGTGCTTCGACCAGGCTCGCGACGGCGATGCCGTGCTGCTGAGCCCGGCCTGCGCCAGCCTGGACATGTTCCGCAACTACGGGCACCGCGCCGAGGTGTTCGTCGCCGCGGTGCGCGCGCTCGCGGCCGAGCGCGGGGAGGTCCTCGCATGAGCCGCGCGGCTTCATCCGGACACGGCGTCAAGCCGGCCACGGGCAGGCCGTTAGGGTCCTGGTTCGTCTCGGTGCTCGCCCGCGTGTCGCCGCAGGCCCGCCGTGCCCGCGACGAGGCGGTTGACGCGCTGCCGGTGCGAGACCGCTTCGAAGCCGCGCGCCCGGGGCGCGTCCACGGCTTCGACCATGCGCTTGCGCTGGGTGTGGCGGCGCTTGTGCTGCTGGGCGTCCTGATGGTGTATTCGGCCTCCGTCGCCCTGCCCGACAGCCCGAAGTACGCGCGCTACGAGCCCACGCACTTTCTCGTGCGCCACGCGCTGGCCATCGGCCTGGGGCTGTGCGCCGCGGCGGTGACGCTGCGCGTGCCCGTGGACTTCTGGGAAAAGCATGCCGGCAAGCTGTTCGTGCTCGCGCTCTTGCTGCTGGTGCTGGTGCTGGTGCCTTTCATCGGCAAGGTCGTCAACAACTCCAGGCGCTGGATCCCGGTCGGGGTGATGAACTTCCAGCCCTCGGAGTTCGCCAAGCTGGCGGTGGCCATCTACGCCGCGAGCTACATGGTGCGCAAGATGGAGGCGCGCGAGAACTTCGTCCGCGCCGTCTGGCCGATGGCGTTGGCGGTCCTGTTAACCGGGCTGCTGCTGCTGCGCCAACCTGACATGGGTGCCTTCCTCGTGCTCGGCACGATCGCCATGGGCATCCTGTTCCTCGGCGGCGTCAATGCACGTGGCTTCTTCCTCATCGCCGCGATGGCGGTGATCGCCGTGGGCTCGATGCTCGCCTTCGACGACTTGCGGCGTGAGCGCATCCTGGCCTACCTCGACCCCTGGGATCCCTTGCACGCCCAGGGCAAGGCCTACCAGCTCACGCATTCGCTGATCGCCTTCGGCCGTGGCGGCCTGTTCGGCCAGGGTCTGGGTTCCTCGGTGGAAAAGCTGCACTACCTGCCTGAGGCCCACACCGACTTCATGCTTGCCGTGATCGGCGAGGAAATGGGCTTCGTCGGCGTCGCGGCGGTCGTCATCGGCTTCTTCTGGGTCGTGCGTCGCATCGTCGCCGTCGGCCGCCAGGCCATCGCCCTGGACCGCGTCTTCGCCGGGCTCATGGCCCAGGGCATCGCGATCTGGTTCGGCGCCCAGGGCTTCGTCAACATGGGCGTGAACCTCGGCGTGCTGCCGACCAAGGGGCTGACCCTGCCGTTGATGAGCTATGGGGGCTCGGCCATCCTGATGAACCTGGTGGCGGTGGCCCTGGTGCTGCGTGTGGACATGGAGAACCGAGCGCTGATGCGGGGGGGCAGGGCATGAGCGCGCCTCACCCGTTCGCAGCGCTCACCCTGGCGGGCAACGCATGGAGGGCCCTCCCGTGACCCACCTCGTGGTCATGGCCGCGGGCACTGGCGGCCACATCATCCCCGGGCTGGCGGTCGCACGCGAGATGCGCGCGCGCGGCTGGACGGTGAGCTGGCTCGGCACCGCCCACGGCATGGAGAACCGCCTCGTTCCGGCGGCCGGCCTGGAGATGGACACGATCCACTTCAGCGGTCTGCGCGGCAAGGGCCTGCTGCACACCGCCACCGGCGGGCTGCGCCTGCTGAAGGCCTTCTGGGACTGCCTGGGCATCCTGCGTCGGCGCGGTGCCGACGTCGTGCTGGGCATGGGCGGTTACGTCTGCTTCCCGGGCGGCATGATGGCCTCGTTGTTGGGCCGGCCGCTGATGCTGGTGAACGCCGACGCGGCACTGCTGCTGTCCAACCGCAGCCTGCTGCCGGTGGCCGACCGCGTTGCCTTCGGCTTTGACGGACCCGCGGCCGCGCAGGCGCGCCAGGGCGTGGTCACGGGCAACCCGGTGCGTGCCGAGATCGAGGCCCTGGCGCCGCCGGCGCAGCGCTACGCCGGGCGCCGGGGCGGCCTTCGCCTGCTCGTGGTGGGTGGCAGCCTGGGCGCGCGCGTGCTGAACCAGGCCGTGCCCGCCGCGCTGGCGCTTCTGCCGGCCGCACAGCGCCCGCAAGTGCTGCACCAGACCGGCAGCGCCGACGCCGAGAGCGTTCGCGCCGCCTACGCGCAGGCCGGCATTGCCGCCGATGTGCGCCCCTTCATCGACGACATGGCCGCGGCACTCGGCCAGGCCGATGTCGTCGTGTGCCGTGCCGGCGCGGTGACGGTCAGCGAGCTTTGTGCCGCGGGGGTGGCCAGCGTGCTGGTGCCGCTGCTGGCGAGCACGACCTCGCACCAGCGCGACAACGCGCAGTGGCTTGCCGGCCAGGGCGCGGGTCTGCACCTGCCACAGGCCAGCCTGACCCCGCAGGTGCTGGCCGACACCTTGGGTGGCATGGACCGCACGGCCCTGCAGGCCATGGCCGAGAAGGCCCGCTCGCTCGCCCGTCCCGCGGCCGCCGCGCGCGTGGCCGACGAACTGCAGGCGCTGATGAAGAAGGCGGGCCGCGCATGAAGCACGCCGTCAAGCACGTGCACTTCGTCGGCGTGGGTGGTGCCGGGATGAGCGGCATCGCCGAGATCCTGCACAACCTCGGCTACACCGTCTCGGGCTCGGACGCGAGCGAAAGCGCGGTCACGCGGCGCTTGGCGGGCCTGGGCATCCGCGTGGCCCTCGGGCACGACGCGGCGCATGTGGCTGGGGCGCAGGCCGTGGTCATCTCCACCGCGGTGCGTGGCGACAACCCCGAGGTCATCGCCGCGCGCGCGCGGCGCGTGCCGGTGGTGCCGCGCGCGGTGATGTTGGCCGAGCTGATGCGGCTGCGCCAAGGCATCGCGATCGCCGGCACGCACGGCAAGACGACGACGACCTCGCTCGTGGCCAGCGTGTTGGGTGAGGCGGGGCTGGACCCGACCTTCGTCATCGGCGGCAAGTTGCTGAGCGCGGGCGCCAACTCGCGCCTGGGCTCGGGCGAGTACATCGTCGTCGAGGCCGACGAGAGCGACGCGAGCTTCCTGAACCTGAACCCGGTGCTGGCGGTGGTGACCAACATCGACGCCGACCACATGGACACCTACGGGCACGACTATGCGCGCCTGAAGGCGGCCTTCGTCGACTTCGTGCACCGCATGCCCTTCTATGGCGCAGCCATCGTCTGCAGCGACGACCCGGGCGTGCGGGCGATCGTGCCCATGCTCTCGCGTCCGGTGGTCAGCTACGGCCTGGGCGAGGATGCGCAGGTGCGCGCGGTCGACGTGCAGGCCCTGCCGGGCGGGCGCATGCGCTTCACCTGCCGGCGTCGCAACGGTGAGATCCTGCCCGACCTGGACATCACGCTCGCGCTGGCCGGCGAGCACAACGTCCGCAACGCGCTCGCCGCGATCGCGGTCGCCACCGAGCTCGAACTGCCCGATGCTCCGGTACAGCGCGCGCTGGCAGCCTTTGCCGGCGTGGGCCGGCGCTTCCAGCGCTGGGGCGATCTGCCCGTGGCCGCGGCCCACGGCGGCGGCCGCTTCACCCTCATCGACGACTACGGCCACCACCCGGTGGAGATGGCCGCGGTGATCGCTGCCGCGCGCGGCGCCTTCCCCGGCCGGCGCCTGGTGCTGGCCTTCCAGCCGCATCGCTACACGCGCACGCGAGACTGCTTCGAGGACTTCGTGCGCGTCATGGGCACGGCCGACGCGCTGCTGCTGGCCGAGGTCTACGCCGCGGGCGAGGCGCCCGTCGTCGTCGCCGACGGCCGCGCGTTGGCGCGCGCGCTGCGGGTGGCCGGCCGCGTCGATCCGGTCTTCGTCGATGACATCGGCGCGATGCCGCGGGCGATCGCCGACTTCGCACGCGAGGGCGACGTCGTGATCGCGATGGGCGCAGGCTCGATCGGTGCGGTGCCGCAGAAGTTGGTGGAGTTGCTCGGCAGCGCGGAGGCGCAGGCATGACGGTGGTGGACGCTTTGCATTCCCTGGTGCCGCACGCGCGGGCGCTCGGCAAGGTCGCGGTGTTGCTGGGCGGCACGAGCGCCGAGCGCGAGATCTCGCTGCTGTCGGGCGGCGGCGTGCTCGAGGCACTGCGCGGTGGCGGCGTGGACGCCCACGCCTTCGATCCGGCGCAGCGCGAGCTCGTGGAGTTGAAGCGCGAGGGCTACGCGCGCGTCTTCATCGCCTTGCACGGCCGGCACGGTGAGGACGGCACGGTGCAGGGGGCGCTGGAACTGCTGGGCATCCCCTACACCGGTTCGGGCGTGATGGCCAGTTCGATCGCGATGGACAAGGTCATGACCAAGCGCGTCTGGCTGGCCGAGGGGCTGCCCACGCCGCGCTGGCTGCGGCTGGCCGCCGACGATCACCAGCGCGAGCAGTTCGGGCGTGTGGCCGACGAGCTCGGCCTGCCCCTGATCGTCAAGCCGCCGCGGGAGGGCTCTTCGATCGGCGTGACCAAGGTCGTTGCGCTGTCGCAGATGGACAAGGCCGTGACCCTGGCGGCGCGCCACGACGCCCACGTGCTGTGCGAGGAGTTCATCGAGGGCCTGGAGGTGACCTGCCCCGTCATCGGCAGCGGCGCGCAGGCGGTGGCGCTGCCGGTGGTGCGCATCGAGGCGCCCGAAGGCGCCTACGACTACCAGAACAAGTATTTCACCGACGCCGTGCGCTACCACTGCCCGAGCGGCCTGCCGCCGGCCGAAGAGGCCGAGGTTCGGCGCCTGACGCTGGCCGCCTACCGCGCGCTGGGCTGCCGCGGTTGGGGCCGAGCCGATCTGATGATCCGCGCCCGCGACCGCCGGCCCTTCCTGCTCGAGATGAACACCGCGCCCGGCATGACCAGCCACTCGCTGGTGCCGATGTCGGCGCAGGCCGCAGGCATCGGCTACCCCGAGCTCTGCCTGCGCCTGCTGGCCGGCGCCGCGCTCGACGACAGCACGCGCGCCGCCCCGGCCGCGCACGGGGGCCATGCCTGATGGCTGCCGTGACCGTGCCTGCGCTGCCGCTGGACGTGCGCCTGACCGAGCGCCTGGCCCAGGGTCTGTTCGCGCTGGCCGGGATCGCGTTGTTCGGGGCGGCCGCGGCCTGGGCCGCGCGCGGTGCGCAGTTTCCGCTGCGCGCCGTGCAGGTCGACGGCGACCTGCAGCGCAACAGTGTGTCGACGATCCGCGCCAATGCCATGCCGCGGCTGACGGGCAACTTCTTCAGCATCGACCTGGCGCGCTCGCGCGCGGCCTTCGAGTCCGTGCCCTGGGTGCGGCGTGCGGTCGTGCGCCGCGTCTGGCCCGACCGTCTGGCGGTGCAGCTCGAGGAGCACCGCGCGGTCGCGCTGTGGAAGGCGGCCGACGACAACAACCGCCTCGTCAACAGCTTCGGCGAAGTCTTCGAGGCGAACCTCGGCGACGTCGAGGACGACGCGTTGCCGTTGCTGGCCGGCCCCGAGGGCAGCGCGCCGCGGGTGCTGCAGATGCTGCACGGGCTGCAGCCGATGTTCGCGCAGCACGACCGGCTGGTGGAGTCGCTGGTGCTTTCGGGTCGCGGCTCCTGGCGCGTCGACCTGGACGGCGGCGTGCCCATCGAACTCGGACGGGGTAGCGACGCCGAGGTTTTGGCCCGGGCGCGACGCTTCGTCGAGACCCTGCCCGAGGTGACGCGCCATTTTCGCGCGCCACTGCTCGCCGCCGACCTGCGTCACCCGGAAGGGTACGCGCTGAAGCTGCGCAATGTGACCACCCCTTCTGTGGCGCCCGGCGCGCCGGCAAGGAAGAACTGATGGCCAAGGAATACAAGGATCTCGTCGTCGGTCTGGACATCGGCACTGCCAAGGTGATGGCGGTCGTGGCCGAGGTCCTGCCAGGAGGGGAGCTGCGCGTGGCCGGTCTGGGCGTGGCCACCACGCACGGCCTCAAGCGTGGCGTTGTCGTCAACATCGACGCCACCGTGCAGAGCATCCAGCAGGCGCTGAAGGAGGCCGAGATGATGGCCGCCTGCAAGATCACCAGCGTCTACACCGGCATCACCGGCAGCCACATCCGTGGGCAGAACTCCACCGGCATGGTGATCGTGCGCGACAACCGCGAGGTCACCCCCACCGACGTCGCGCGGGTGGTCGAGACCGCCAAGGCGATCAACATCCCGAACGACCAGCGCCTGCTGCTGGTGGAGCCGCAGGAGTTCGTGATCGACGGCCACGAGGTCAAGGAGCCGATCGGTATGAGCGGCAGCCGCCTCGAGGTCCGGGTGCACATCGTCACCGGTGCGCAGAGCGCGGCCGAGAACATCATCAAGTGCGTGCGCCGCTGTGGCCTGGAAGTCGAGCAGCTCATGCTCAATCCGCTGGCTTCGAGTCTGTCGGTGCTGACGGAAGACGAGCGCGAACTCGGCGTGGCTCTGGTGGATATCGGTGCCGGAACGACCGACATCGCCATCTTCACCAACGGCGCGATTCGCCACACGGCGGTGATCCCGATTGCCGGTGACCTCATCACCAGCGACATCGCCATGGCCTTGCGCACGCCCACCAAGGACGCTGAAGACATCAAGGTTGAGAGCGGACACGCCAAGCAGTTGCTGGTGGACCCTGAAACGCAGGTGGAAGTGCCGGGTCTGGGCGACCGGGGCCCGCGCATGCTGAGCCGCCAGGCGCTGGCCGGCGTGATCGAGCCGCGCATTGAAGAAATTTTCTCCCTGGTCAATCAGGTGATGCGCGAGTCCGGCTTTGAGGAGGTGTTGTCCTCAGGCATCGTGCTCACCGGTGGCAGTTGTGTCATGCCTGGCATGGTCGAGTTGGGCGAGGACATTTTCCTCAAGCCGGTGCGCCGTGGCGTTCCCAAGTATTCCAGTGCCCTGGCTGATATGGTGGCGCAGCCGCGCG
Organism: uncultured beta proteobacterium; assembly: GCA_903876715.1. GTDB lineage: Bacteria > Pseudomonadota > Gammaproteobacteria > Burkholderiales > Burkholderiaceae_C > Rubrivivax. The sequence goes on along the minus strand of CAIRBF010000202.1, from coordinate 910 downwards.
CGGCCACCGTCATGGGGCTGCTGGAAGAGGCTCGCATGGCACGCTTGCGTGGCTACAAGGTTTCGCAAAAAAACGGCTCCATGAAAACCGCATTTGGCTCAGTCAAAGACTGGTTCATAGGGAACTTTTAGCCATGGAAAAAATGATTTGGTTAGCGCGGGGCAGTCCTCACTGGCGATGGCGATGCATTGACCCGCCCTCTCGGGCCGGACCCGCAAAAATTACCGCAAAAGCATTGAATAATCGTATTGAAACGCAAGGAGCACAGCATGGCCATTGAAATGATTGATGAAGAAACGTTTAACCAGGGCACGCAAATCAAGGTGATTGGCGTTGGCGGCGGCGGCGGTAACGCTGTTGAGCACATGATCTGCTCGGCCGTAGGGGGTGTGGAATTCATCTGTGCCAACACCGACTCGCAGGCTTTGAGCCGCAGCACCGCACACAAAACCATTCAGCTCGGTGCTGGTGGTTTGGGTGCCGGAAGCAAGCCCGATAAGGGCCGTGAAGCAGCGATGCTGGCCGAGGCAGATATCCGCGCGGCCATAGAGGGTGCACACATGTTGTTCATCACGGCTGGCATGGGCGGTGGCACCGGCACCGGCGCTGCTCCCGTGATCGCACGCGTGGCCAAGGAGATGGGAATTTTGACCGTGGGCGTGGTCACCAAGCCGTTTGACTTTGAAGGCGGTCGCCGCATGAGCAATGCCGATGCGGGTCTGACCGAACTCGAGGCCAATGTCGACTCGTTGATCGTGGTGCTCAACGAGAAGCTGCTCGATGTGCTGGGTGATGACGTGTCGCAAGACGAAGCCTTCGCGCATGCCAATGACGTGCTGAAGAATGCGGTCGGCGGCATCGCCGAAATCATCAATGTGCCCGGCCATGTGAACGTCGACTTTGAAGACGT
>CAIRBF010000201.1 GCA_903876715.1 uncultured beta proteobacterium | reverse complement strand
GGCATCACTCCCCACGGCCTGCCGCACGACCCTTTCAAGTCCTGCGTCGTGCCGCGCCCCATCGGCTGGATCTCCACGCTGGACCGCGAGGGCCGCGCCAATCTCGCCCCTTACAGCCAGTTCCAGAACGTCACCTTCAACCCGCCGATCGTGATGTTCTCGGCCAACCAGAACACCGAGGGCCGGCGCAAGGACTCGGTGCGCAATGCCGAGGAGACGGGCGAGTTCGTCTGGAACATGGCCACCTACGCGTTGCGCGAGGCGGTCAACATCACCGGGCAGGAGGTGCCGCCGGGGGTGGACGAGTTCGAACTCGCCGGCCTGGGCCGGCTGCCCTCGCGCAAGGTGCGGCCGCCGCGCGTGGCGGGCTCGCCGATCCAGTTCGAGTGCGTCTACCTGAACACGCTGCGCTTCCCGGGCGTGCCGCCCATGGGAACGGCTGACGTCGTCTTCGGCCGCGTCGTGGCGGTCCACATCGACGACAGCGTGATCACGCCCGAGGGCCTGGTGGACATCCTGAAGATCCAGCCGCTGGCCCGCATGGGCTACTACGACTACACCTTCGTCGACCACTGCTTCCAGATGGTCATCCCGGGCTCGAACCGGGCGCTGCTGGCCGGGCTCGAGGGCTCGGCCGACAAGATCGCCGACGCGACCGGGACCTGACCCGGACCGGCCGTGGACCGGGTGCTCAGAGCACCTCGCACGGCCGCCCTGCGTGGCGCAGCAGCTGCTCGACCTGGCGGTTGACCGAGCCCAGCACGCGCTCCGAAGACCAGCCGGCGCGCGGTGGGCCGATGACGATCTGGCGGCAGTCGTGCGTCCGCGCGTAGCTTGCGATCTGCTCGGCCGTGCTGCCCTCGACCACATGCGCGTGGTAGGGGATCCCGCGCGCGGACAAGGCCTCGCACATCGGCTTCATCTGCGCCTGCGCGTCCTCCTCCTGCGCCTCGTGGATCAGCGCCGGGTCGACGAACATGCGCACATGGCCGCTGTAGCGCGGCTGCACCGAAAGCAGGTGCACGATCACGGGGTCGCGCTCGTGCTCCTGGGCCAGGAAGTTGACCACCCAGCGCTGGTCGTGGTCATCGACGACGGGAACGAGGACTTCGTGCATGGCGGTCTCTCCTGTGAGGTCATGCCGCGGCGGCTTCTTCGCGACTGCCGCGGGACTGCATCCACTTGCCCACGGCGACCACCAGTGCTGCGCACAGCAGCGGTGCCACGATGTGCAGGTAGGACGCGTTCGCGCCCACCCAATCAGACAGGGAACTGTCGTCGACGAGCATCTCGCCGGCCACCCAGCCCAGCAGCGCAGCGCCGAGCGTGATGATGATGGGGAAGCGCCCCATCAGGCCGAGGATGAGCTTGCTGCCGTAGATGATGAGCGGGATGCTGATCACCAGCCCCAGCACCAGGAGCACGGTGTTGCCCTTGGCCGCGGCCGCCACACCCAGCACGTTGTCCAGGCTCATGATGAAGTCGGCGACGATGATGGTGCGGATCGCCGCCGCCAGGTTGGAGTGCGCCTGCGGACCGTCGCCGCCGTCGTCGGAGGACAACAGCCCGGCGCCGATCCACAGCAGCGCGAGCCCGCCGAGCAGCTTCAGGTAGGGCATCTTCAGCAGCAGCACCGCGAAGAAGGTCAGCACCACCCGCAGCACGATCGCCCCGACGCTGCCGAAGATGATGGCCTTGCGCTGCTGCTGCTCGGGCAGCGAGCGGCAGGCCAGCGCGATCACCACCGCGTTGTCGCCGCTGAGCATGATGTTGACGACGATGATCTGGGCCAGCGCGACCCAGAAGGCGGAGGTGTTGAACATCTCGAGCATGGCGGGCGTCCTTGCGCAGCGTCTTCAGGGCCAGGTCCCGGCTGGGACTTGCAGCGATGCAAAGGTTACGCAGGCGGCTTGAACCGGCGCTGTCAGCGCCGTGATGCCGCCCTTACCGGAAGATGACAGCCAGCTTGCAGCCGCGGCCTCAGGCGCGCGGAAAGACGACGCTGAAGCGGTTGCCCACGCCGTCGGCGTCTTCCTGCAGGCCGATGCTGGCCTTGTGCAGGCGGGCGATCTCGAGCGCGATCGCCAGGCCCAGCCCGCTGCCTTCGCCCGAGCCGAGCAGGCGGTGGAAGCGTTCGAAGATGCGCTGCTGCTCCTGTGGCGGGATTACCGGGCCGTCGTCGCTGACGGCCACCGTCGGCAGCGGGTCGTCGAACACCCGCACCGTGACCCGGCCACCGGCGCAGCTGTAGCGGATCGCGTTGTCGATGAGGTTGTCGAACAGTTCGCGCAGCCGCCCCGGGTCACCGGAGACGATGACCGGGCGGCTGCACCCCTCCAGCCCGAGGTCGATGCCGCGGCCCAAGGCCAGAGGCACCCAGCCCGAGGCGATGTCGAGCAGCAGCGCGTTCAGCTCCACCGGGGCGAAGTCGATCATGCGCGCGGCCTCGGGCTCGTTGCGTGCCAGGGACAGCAGCTGCGACACCAGGCGCGACAGGCGCTCCACACCCAGGTGCAGGCGCCCGAGCAGCTCCGCGCGGTCCGGGCCCTCGGGCTGACGCGCGAGCAGCTCGACGTGGGCTTTCAGCCCGGCCACCGGCGTCTTGAGCTGGTGCGCGGCGTCGGCGATGAATCGCGATTGCAGGGTCAGCACGTGGTCCAGGCGCCCCAGCAGGGCGTTGACCGACAGCACCAGGGGGCGGACCTCGCCGGGGACGCGGTCGTCGTCGATCGGGCTCAGGTCCTTGTGCGAGCGCTGCGCCACGGCGCGCTGCAGGTCCTCCAGCGGGCGCAGGCCCCGGTGGACGCCGAAGCGGACGATGACCCCGGCCAGCACGATCAGCAGCACCTGCGGCAACACGACGATGGCCAGGATCTGCCGCGCCATCGCGTCGCGCTGGTGGCGCGTCTCGGCCACGCGCAGCATCGCGCCCGGCGCCCCGGCCAGCGGCAGCTGCACCGCGCGCACCTCGGCACCCCCCGCACGCCCGTCGTAGAGCACCTCGCCCGTGCGCGCGGCGGCCGCGCCGGGCGGTGGCGCAGGGATCGCCTCACCTTCCAGCGTGCGGCCCTCCGCATCCAAGAGCGCGTAGCTGGTGCGATCCTCGGTGTCCTCGAACAGCAGCCGCCGCGCGGCTTCGGGCAAATCCAGCCGCAGGCGCCCCGGCCCGTCGCTGCGCACTTGCAGCGCGAGCTCGCGCCCGACCTCGGCCAGGGCCTTGTCCTGGGCGTCGCGGGCGAAGCGGTGCGCCACGCCCCAGCTGATGGCGGCGTCGACGAGCAGCAGCACCACCAGGGGCGGCAGCAGGCTGCGCAGCAGCTGCGTGCGCAGCAGGCGCGCGCGCGGCGGCGCTTCAGCGCGCATGCTCGACGAGGTAGCCCATGCCGCGGATGGTGCGGATGTCCAGGCCGGTGGGCTCGAGCTTCTTGCGCAGCCGGTGGATCAGCACCTCCACCGCGTTGCTGGACAGGCCATCGTCCCAGCCGTAGAGGTGGTCGACGAGCTGCTGCTTGGTGACCACGCGGCCCACGCGCATCAGCAGCACCTCGATGGTGGCGAACTCGCGCGAGGTCAGCTCCACCGGCTGCCCTTCGCAATAGAGGCGCCGTCCGCTCGAATCCAGGCGCAGGCGGCCGTGCTCGAGCTCGGGGCTGGCCATCTCGTGCGCGCGCCGCAGCAGCGCACGCACCCGCGCCTCCAGCTCGAACAGGTGGAAGGGCTTGGTCAGGTAGTCGTCGGCGCCCAAGTCCAGGCCGTTGACGCGGTCCTCGACGCTGTCGCGCACGCTCAGGATCAGCACCGGCACGCGCAGGCGGCGCGCTCGCAGGCGGCGCAGCACCTAGAACCCGTCGAACACCGGCAGGCTGACGTCGAGGATGGCGAGGTCGTAGGGATTGGCCGCCAGCGCGGAATCTGCTGCGGCGCCGTCGCGCGCGATGTCCACGGCATGCCCGGCCTGCGACAGGGCGCGGCTGACCGCGTCCGCGAGCATCGGGTCGTCTTCTGTGAGCAGGATTCTCAAGGCCTGCGCTCCTGCGGTCCCTCCGCGGTGGTCTGCTATGGTATCCGCGCGGCGCGGTGCAACTCGCGCTGGCGCAGCGCTCAGAAACTGGTCTTCGTCTTCACGAGCAACTGCAGCTTGCTGACGCCAGCCGGCGCATTCAGCGGCGTGGCCAGGTCCACGTGCAGCACGTTGCTGAAAGCCGAGCGCACGCTGACGATGCGCAGGCCCGCCCCGACGTCGGCAAGCCAGGGCGTGCCGGCGCCCGCCTCCCCGCCCCAGGCCCGGCCGACGTCGACGAAGGCGGCGGCGCCGAAGCGGAACAGCTGCCACAGGTAGACGTCGGTGTAGAAACGCTGCTCGGCTGTCAGCAGCATGCTGCGCGTGCCGGCCTGGTAGCGCAGCGGGTAGCCGCGCAGGCCGTTGTCGCCGCCGAGTTCCAGGCGGCTGATGAGGTCGGGCCGCATCAGCATGTCGGCTGCCGCCGCGGCGTAGAACAGGCGCCGCGGCCCCTGCGGCTGGTAGTACTGCGCCGCGACGCCGGCCTGCTGGCGCCGCGCGGCACCGTCGCTGATCTCCCCCTGCAGTCGCGCGGACGCCAGCAGCGTCCTGCCCGGGTCGGGCCGGAAGCCGCGGCTGACCGAGCCCGAGTACAGCCACGCCGAGCGCGTGGAGCCGGCTGCTCGGGCGGCGATCCCGACCTGCGCCCGCACGTTCAGCCCGAGGGCGAAGAACTCCGGGCGTCCGATCAGGTTGCGGTTGAACTGGCGCTCGTAGCGGTCTTCGAGCAGCTCGTAGCGGACGTAGGGGACGAGCAGCGTCTGGTCCGCCGGCAGCACGGCCGGCGCCGTGCGCCCGGGCTCGGCCGCGTTGCCGTCCTCGACCCGCGTGAAGCCCACGGTGTAGCGCTGGGCCCAGCCCTCCACCAGACCCGCCGACCAGCCGGCGAAGAGATCGGCGCGGCGTTCGCGCCGCCGGAACTGGCTCTGCGCCTGTCCGGCGCTGTAGACGCTGTCGATGCGGTCGTCATCGGAGACCGAGACACCGGCGGCCCAACGCGCGTCGATCTCGTTGAACGGGCGGACCACCGAGGCCGCGTAGCGCCGTCCGTCGTTGGAGCTGGCGCGCGTGAGCTCGACCGAGCCCCAGGTGCCGAACAGGCGGTCAGCCGACAGCCCAAACTCGGTGGTCCGGCGGTCCACGGTGCTGCTGCGCGCGACCCCCAGGGCCACGCCCGTGCCGAGCAGGTTGTACTCGCGCAGGCGCAGCGCGCTGCGGTTCGCGCCGCCGGCGCGGCCGAAGCTCACACCCGGGTCGATCGACCACGTGTCGCGCGTGACCACCTCGACATCGACGACTCCGTCGCGCACGGCCACCGGCCGGATCTGCACGTCGTAGACGTAGCGGTTGGCGCGCAGCAGGCGCTCCGACTCCTCGATCACGCGCGCCGACACCGGCTCGCCGCTGGTGAAGAGCAGGGCGCGGCGGATGACCTCGGGCCGGGTCACGACGTGCAGCGTGTTGGCGAGCCGGAACAGCGGCTTGTCCTCGTTCGGGTTGCCGGTGTCGAAGATGTTGCGCGGCGAGATGCGGATCTCGCCCAGGCGCGCGCCGGCGGCCTCGAGCTCGGCAAAGGAGGGCGGCGCCTGAGCGCGCGCCGAGGTCAGGGCCGCTGCGCCGAGGGCCAGCAGCGCAAGGAGTCGGGTGGTCGTCCGGCGCACCAGACCCATCACCGGACTCCGCGCCCCCCCAGCAACGGGAACAGGCTCACCAGCCCGTCCGCCATCACCTCCACCGCCAGCGCGGCGAGGATCAGCCCCATCAGCCGCGTCATCACGTTGATGCCGGTCTGGCCGAGGAAGCGCGCGATCGGCCCGGCCAGCGACAGGCACAGCGCGGTGGCCACGGCGATCACGAGCCCGTAGCCCACGAGCACCGAGAGCTGCAGCAGCGTGCGCGCCTTGTCGGCGTAGATGACGACGGTGGACATCGTCGCCGGCCCGGTCAGCAGCGGGATCGCCAGCGGCACGACGGCGATGCTCGCCCCTACCGCCGAGCGCGACTCGGCGTCCTGCATCTCGCCCACGGTGGCGCGCGCCTCGGCCGGCTGCGCGTTCAGCATCGACAGCGCCGCGGTCAGCAGCAGCATCCCGCCACCCACCTGGAAGCCCCCCAGGGAGATGCCGAAGAAGGACAGGATCTGCAGGCCCAGCAAGGCGCTCGCCGCGATCACGATGAAGACGGTGACCGAGGCGATCCAGACCGTGCGCCGCCGCTGCGCCGGCCCGAAGCCCTGGGTGTAGTGGATGAAGAAGGGCACGCAGGCCAGCGGGTTGACGATGGCCAGCAGGGTGATGAGCGCTTTGAAGTCCACGGCGACATTGTGAGGCTGGCATATTCGGCGACAGCCGCTGCGCTCACTGCCGGAGACCAGGGCGCCGGGCTCTTCGATCGGCGGGCCCGGCCACGCCCGAGGCCGGCGTGGGATAGATGCGCCCGGTCCTGGAGCACGCCGTGTCCGGGAGTGCGACAGCGCCTGTGCTTACCCTGCCCCGGGCCTTGAAGTCATGGTTGCTGTCAGGCCTCCCACGGGGCCGACCGGAGACCCCTTGTCCGTCTTGTCCGATGTGCGCAGGCGCTCGAGGCGCCCCCAACGGACATGCGATCTGCGAGGCCCAGCCGGCGCGTGCGCTGCTGCAGGCTGGCGGCGTCGGTCTGAACACGGCTGCAGCCCGAACTACCGTCCGGCCGGCCGATCAGGTGGTGCGAACCGTCATCGACCCCGAGCCGGACGCCGGCGCTGCTGGACACCGGCGTCGATCCTCGGGTCCTGGAAGGGGAAACCCTGATGGGCAGAAGATGGGCAATGCATATGATGTCCCATAACGGTACAAATGTATTACCTGTCGATACAGAAAACGCCTCTTCCAGCGGTGATGCAAGCAGGCCTTCCCCTTTCTTGCGTGGCCTCGACCGAAGCCGTGTCCTGGCAAAGATCAGAGGGTCCCGGCCGATTCCATCCCTTTGCTGTGCGCTCGCATGGTCCGTTTCGGATCGTACCCGGCCCTCTGTCTGACGAGGAGATGCCATGATTCAGGCCCGGACCGGCCAAGACGACGGTGACGACTCCCGTGCCCCGATGCGGCGCATCCGCAATGTGCTGTTCATCATGTGCGATCAGTTGCGTCGCGACCACTTGGGGTGTTACGGCCACCCCACGCTGCGCACTCCGAACATCGATGCACTGGCCGCGGCGGGTACACGGTTCGACCGCTGCTATGCGCAGGCCGCCGTCTGCGGGCCGTCCCGCATGTCGACGTACACCGGCCGCTATGTCCTCAGTCACGGCGCTACCTGGAACTTCGTCCCCCTGCCGGTGCAGATCCCGACGCTGGGCGAATACATGCGCGCCGCAGGCCTGCGCACGGCCCTGGTCGGCAAGTCGCATGTCGTTCCCGACCTCGAGGGCTTGAAGCGGCTCGACATCGATCCCGCTTCACCCAGCGGGATGTCGCTCGGCCAGGGGGGCTTCGATGCCATAGCCCGGCATGACGGCATCGTGCTCGACAGCTTTCTGCAGCGGCGTCCCCATCCCTACAACAGCCATCTCCATCAGCGCGGCTACGTCGGCTTCAACGCCTGGCACGACTGGGCCAATTCGGGCATCGACGAACAAGGCCAGCTGTGCACCGGGTGGAGGCTTCGCAACGCGCGGTATCCGGCGCGTGTGCGGCCGGAGGATTCCGAGACAGCATGGACGACCGACCAGGCCATCGAGTTCGTGAGGTCGCAGGGCGAGGCCCCGTGGTGCCTGCACGTCTCCTACATCAAGCCCCACTGGCCCTACATGGCCCCCGCCCCCTATCTGGCGATGTACAGCGCCGCAGACATCAAGCCCGCGGTGCGCGCGCAGGCCGAGCGCATCGATGCGCATCCCGTGGTCGAGGCCTTCAGAGGGCACACGGAGTCCCTGACCTTCTCGCAGCCAGGTGTGCGAGAGACGGTGCTGCCCGCCTACATGGCCCTGGTCAGCGAGATCGATACGCACATCGGCAGGCTGCTGCAGGCCCTGGAAAGCGCGGGCCGGTCGCGCGACACCCTGATCGTCCTCACGAGTGATCACGGCGACCTCCTCGGCGATCATTGGCTCGGCGAGAAGGAGTTGTTCTACGAACAGAGCGCCGGTGTGCCGTTGATCGTGTTCGACCCGACGAGCCTGCCCTGCGGCCGTGTCGTAGACAGCGTGGTCGAGTCCATCGACCTGATCCCGACCTTCATGGACGCGCTCGGGCAGCAGGCCGACCATCAATGGCTCGAAGGCCAGTCCCTGATGCCCATGGTCCGTGGCGAGACGGGACAGGTCAGGCAGACGGCGTTTTCCGAACTGGACTACGCGTTCTACGGTGCGCGGACGACGCTGGGCCTGGGACCGAACTCGGCCCGTTCCGTGATGGCATGCGAAAAGCGCTGGAAGTACGTCTACCACCAGGGATTCCCGCCGCAGTTGTTCGACCTCGAAGGCGATCCTCACGAGTTGGTCGATCTCGGACGCAGCCCTGCGCACGCCCAGGTCCGGGCGCAGATGCATGAACGGCTGGTGGAGTGGATGTCGAGCCGCCGCCGCCGATCCACCATGCCCGACGCCGGTGTGGACGATCTGCTGGTGCACCGGTCGCAACCGGGCAGCATCGAGATCGGGGTGTGGTAAATCCCAAGGAGAAGCGAATGCGAGAGAGTCTGAGGGCCAAGCTGTTCTGTGCACTCCTGGGGCTGGTCGCCAGCGCCGCCTCCCACTCGCAGTCCCTCCCATCCAAGCCCCTGCGCGTGATCCTTTCGGACGGCGCAGGCGGCCCGCTGGACCGCCTGACCCGCGCGCTTGGTGTGCGCCTGTCAGAGAAGCTGCGCCAGCCGGTGATCGTGGAGAACCGGCCAGGCGCCGCAGGCATGATCGGCATGGAGGCCTGCTCCAAGGCGCCCAACGACGGCCACACCTTCTGCGGGTTTGCGGTCGCACAGTTGTCTGTGACGCCGAACCTGCAGAAGGTGGCCGTCGATCCCCTGCGCGACATCACGCCGGTCTCGCCGCTGGCCCGCAGTACCGGCGTCATCTATGTCAACCCCAAGCTCGCGGTCGGGGACATCAAGGAATTGCTGGCACTTGCAAAGGCCCGTCCGGGGGCATTGACCTACGCGTCGTTCGGCAATGGCACCATCCCGCACATCCTGATGGAGTGGATCAAGCGTGAAACGGGCACCAACCTGCTGCACGTCCCCTTCCGGGACGCGCCATCGGCGATGAACGCGGTCATCGGGGGCACGGTGGATGTGGGCTACTTCGCCCTGGGCAGCGCGCTGCCGCAGATCAAGGCTCGCCGCGTCAAGCCGTTGGCCGTGATCGCCAGCGGCCGCACGGCGTCACTGCCGGAAGTGCCAACGCTGAAGGAGAGCGGCCTGAACTTCTTCCTGGAGACCTGGTTCGGTCTGTTCGCGCCCAAGGACACGCCGGCCACTCTCAGGGAAGCCCTGGCCGCGGAGGTCGCGCAGGTCCTGGCCGAGCCCGAGTTCAAGGGCACCCAAGTCGATGCGCAGGCCATGGAGGTCTTCACACTTGCGCCCACGGACTTCGCCGCCTTCCTGAAGAACGAGAAGGACAAGGTCTCGCGCTTCATCCAGGCCACCGGCATCTCCGCCGACTGAAGCCCATCTGACACCGATCGCCACACCGCTGGAGCGCATCGACATGAGCCCGGAAAACTACGTCATGAACTACGAGGACATGACGGACCTGCTCCTGCCAGGCTACCTGCCGGTCGAGACGGGCTACAGGATGCTGCCCAACGGCGAGTTGTTCGTGGCGGTCCACAACCGCCTGCTCGGTTGCCGGGCGAAGTGGCTGGACCTGTGGTTCGGTCACTTCGAGACCGAGGCCGACTTCCAGGAGTGGCACCCGGACGAACACTTCAACCACCACTGGAACGACAAGTGGCGCAAGGGCCACTACATCGGCGCCGCGCACACCGCTCGGCAGTCCATTGGCGGCCGGCACGCCCAGTTCAGCACCCTGCACTTCGAGGACCCCGCCAGGATGTTCAGCAAGGAGGCCCAGGAGCGCGCGGGCGCCACCATCGTCCTGGCCTATGGGACACCCGGCAACTACGGCGACAGCCAGGAGAAGATGACCCGCTTCGTCCACGTTGCGCGGGACACCAAGCTCGGCTGCGAGATCCGCAGCCGCTTCTGGGTCAAGACCTCCATCGACTTCGGCCCCTCGCTGATCGATCACGTACTGGGCGAGTTCGGCCACGCCAGCGCGATCTGGCAGCGCGAATTCGGCCAGCCTGGATCACCAACGGCCTGAAGGACGAGCCCTGCCGCGCCACTCACCAGGGCACGCGGACCTGGCGTGTGGCGCGGTTCTCCGCGATGAAGAGGGACGGCAGGAAGCGGGACAGGAAGGTGAACTCGTTGTAGCAGTGCTGCAGCAGGGCCTGTCCGGCGATGTCGGCCACGGCAGCCTCCACCTCCTGCGGGCTGCGGCCGGCAGCGGGCAGGTCGTGGCCGAGGTAGAAGTGACTGCGCAGCGCGCAGCCCCACTCGGTGTCGCGCGCGATGTGGAGCAGGCGCGAACCCAGCATGCGCCCCTGCTCGTCGCGCGGAGCGTCCCAGGAGCGTCCCGTGCGTCCGCAGATGGCGGCACTGATCCGGCCTTCCTGACGCGCTGCCGCGTAGGCAGAAGGCTCGAAGAACTCGGTGGGGTCGCGGAACTGGATGAGCAACTGCGCCATCGGTTGCCCGGAGAAGAACTCCTCGACCTTGTGGATGGAACCGACGTGGGTGTGGCCGGTACCGCCGATCCAGCTGCTCGAGACGTGGTCCACCGGGTGCCACCAGACGTATTGCTGCGTGTCAGGGCGGAAGCGGAACCACCACTCCAGCATCTCGCCCGTGCAGCCATGCATGTCGGTGCGGCAGGCGATGTGCAGGGAGCCGTCGGCCAGACGCTCGAAGCCGGTCTCCAGGGGCATCGGCGTGGGGTCCAGCAAGCGATCGACTTCGGTCATGCGCACGGTGAAACTCCTCCTGAAGATCTGCGGTCAAGGGCACGCGGCAAATGGGAGAAAGAGTCCCAGGCTCATTCCATGGACACGTTGGCGGTCTTGACCAGTATCTCGCCGCGGCGTCGGTCCTGTTTCAGGAACTCGGCGAAATCTGCCGTCGACGTCGTAGCGGCCCTGAAGCCCTGCGGCTCCAGCACGTCCCGCGCCAGCGCACCGTCGCTGAGAACCCGGCCGATCTGCGCGTTCAGACGCTCCACGATGTCGGGCGGCGTTCCCTTGGGCGCAAAGGCGCCAAACCACGTTTGGACGTAGAAGTTCTGTCCCGTCTCGGGCAATGTCGGGATACCCGGCAATGCGTCGATGCGCTTGTCGCCGACGACCGCGAGGGCGACGAGCTTGCCTGACTTGATGTGCGGCATCAGGATGCCGCTGGCGAGCAGACCCAGCTGCACTTCGTTGCCCAGAGCACCTTGCAGCAGCGGGGCAGACCCCTTGTAGGGGATGTGCGCAAACCCGGTCCTCGTGTTCGCATTGAGCCAGGACAGATACAGATGAGAAGTGCTGCCCACGCCGAAGGACCCCCAGTTGACCGAGCCGGGCTGCCGCTTGTCGGCCGCGGCGGCGTCCGCCAGTGTCCTGAAGCCGCTGGCGGCCGACGCGAACACGACGCCGTTGATCCACACCAGCCGCTGCACCGGCACCAGGTCGACTGCGGGGTCGATCGGCATCTTCCGGAACAGGTAGGGGTTGATGGAGATCGTGTCGTTGGTCGTCACGCACAGCGTGTGGCCGTCGGCAGCGGCTCGCGCGCAGGCCGCCAGCCCGATGTTGCCGCTGGCGCCGGCCACGTTCTCGACGAAAACCGGTTGCCCGAAGCCCTGCTGCAGCCTTTCGGCAAGCACGCGGGCCAGGCTGTCCAGCACGCCACCAGGCGGGAAGGGAACGACGAGCCTGACGGGCTTGGACGGGAACGGCTGCGCCTGCGCGCAGGCTGCCAAGGTCGCGCCAGCGAGCAGCAGCAGGCGGGTGAGTCTGAGAGCGAGCAGTTTGTTCATGGGGTCTTGCCTCCAAGGGTACGGTGCGGACAGGCGAAGGGCGACACCGGCGCGCCGGCGGCCAGAGCCGCGGGCGACGCCCGTCAGGCCTTCACTCGGCCTTGATGTTGGCAGCGCGCACGACCTCGGCCCAGCGCTCGACCTCGGCGCCCACGTGCTGGCCGAATTGATCCGGCCCGCCCAGGGCGACATCGGCTCCGACGCTTGCCAACGCCTCCACGGTCTTCACGTCCTTGCGTGCCACATCCAAGGCCGACATCAGCCGGGCAATGACATCCTTGGGGGTGCCCCTCCTGACGGCGAATCCCTGCCAGTCGCGTGCCACCAGCTCCAGATAGCCTTGCTCCGCCATGGTGGGCACCTGCGGCAGGCTGCCCACTCGGCGGTCAGCGGCCACCGCCAGGGCTCTGAGCTTGCCCGACTGGATGCCCGGCAAGGCCGACGGCACGGCCAGGAACATGAACGTGTGCCGGCCCGCCATCAGGTTGGTGGTCGATTGGCCCGTCGGGTAGGGGACGTGCAGCGCCTTGGTATCGGTCTTGAGACCGAACAGCGCGCCGATCAGATGCGCCGGCGTTCCGTGGCCGCCAGACGCGTAGGAGGCTTGCTCCGTGCCGGACCTCAGGTGGCCCACCAGATCCTTGACCGACTGAACGCCTGCGAGGCTGGACGGAACGACGAGCACGTTGTAAGACCATGCCGTCTGACCAACCGGCTCGAACGCCGTGCGCAGATCGAAGGGCACCTTCGGGTAGATCGCCGGAGCCACCGCCATCGGCATGAACAGCGTCATCAGCGTGTAGCCGTCCGGGGCCGACTGCAGCACCGCCTGGCCGCCCACCGCACCGGTTGCTCCGGCCTTGTTTTCCACGACCACCGGCTGGCCCAGGGCCTCGCCCATGCGCTGGGCGTAGACCCGCGAGACGATGTCTATCGGCGTGCCGGCCGGCGTCGGCACAACGAGGCGCACCGGCTTGTTGGGGTAGGGGCTGCTCTGTGCCCAGCCGAGGCTGGCTGGCAGGAGGCTGCCGACGGCAGCCAGGGCCTGCCGGCGACTGAGGTATGGGGTGGCCGCAGGCGCCGGCGTGATGTTGCTGGTCTGAGCGTGCTTCAAGGGGAACTCCTTACATCGATGAGTTGTCCGCCGCGGCAGACCCCCGCCCATGTCTGCGTGGCAGGCCGGCGACGAGCGTGCATGACCGCACCGGGGTTGAGTGGCATCCGACCCTTGCCTCAGAACGCCACATGGGCGATACCCTTCAAGGCCAGTCTTTGGCGGGCGTCTTCGGGCGTGGCCACCTCGTAGCCCAATTCCTCGAGGATGCGGCGGATCTTCAGCACCTGCGCGGCGTTGCTGGTGGCCATCTGCCCGCGCCCGAGGTAGAGGCTGTCTTCCAGGCCCACGCGGACGTTGGCGCCTTGAAGGGCCGCATGGGTCAGGAGCGGCATCTGATGCCGCCCCGCCCCGAGCACGGACCAGTGGTAGTCGTTGCCGAACAGCCTGTTGGCCGTCTCGCGCATGAACGTGACGTTGGCCGGGTCCGGGCCGATCCCACCGAGGATGCCGAAGATCGTCTGTATGAAGAACGGCGGCCTGACCAACCCTGCGTCTACGAAGTGCGCCAGGTTGTACAAGTGGCCCACGTCATAGCACTCGAACTCGAACCGCGTGCCACAGCCTTCACCCAGATCCTTCAGGATGTGCCGGATGTCACGAAACGTGTTCCTGAAGATGATGTCTTCCGTGCCCTCGACATACGGCCGCTCCCAGTCGTGCTTCCAGTGCTTGATCTTCTCGGCCACAGGGTGGATCGAGAAGTTCATCGAGCCCATGTTGAGCGAGGCCATCTCCGGCTTGAAGCGCAGTGGTGGCGCGAGCCGCTCGGCCAGGGTCATCTTGGTCGAGCCGCCGGTGGTGATGTTGATGACCGCGTCGGTCGCCGCCTTGATGGGCTCGAGGAACTGCGCGAACACGGCAGGGTCGGCACTGGGGCGACCGTCGACGGGATCGCGCGCATGCAGGTGCAGGATGGCTGCTCCGGCCTCGGCTGCGGCGATGGCCTGCTCTGCAATCTGTGCGGGCGTGAGCGGCAGATGCTCGCTCATCGTCGGCGTGTGGATGGCGCCGGTGACGGCACAGGTGATGATCACCTTGTCGGCAGTCTTGGCCATGGTCACGTCCCTTCCTGCAGGCTTTCAGCCCGGTTCATGGCCTTGAGATGGTCGAGCACGCGCGCCCGAAGCGTCGCCTGTTGCTCGGCGGTCCAGCAGCGAAAGCCCTCGCCGCTCTTCATGCCCAGTCGTCCCTGGGCAACGAGCTGCTCGAGATAGGGCGACGGCCCCGGCGCGCTCTCGATGGCCGGCAACACGGTACGGTGGATCGCCAGCGTCAGGTCGGTGCCTACGAGATCGGCGTTCTCCAGCGGCCCGAGCACGGGCAGGCGCCTGCCGAAACTCGCCTTCACGACGGTATCCACGGTCTGGGCGTCGCACACGCCGGACGCCACGAGCGCGACGGCCTCCCGCCACAACGCGTGCTGCAGACGATTGCCGATGAAGCCAGCGACGTCCTTCTCCACCATCGCCGGGGTCTTGCCGACCGCACGCAGCAAGTCGAACATCCTTTGCGCACAAGCGGCATCCGTCCAGGCGGACTTGATGACCTCCACCAGCGGCACGAGGTAGGGTGGGTTCCACCAGTGCGTACCCATCGCGCGATGGCCCGTGCGCAGCCCCCGCATGATCTGCGTGATCGGGATCACGGAGGTGTTCGTGGCCAGCAGGGCCGCGGCGGGTACCATCGACTCCAGTTGCTCGAAGAGCCGGCGCTTCCAGTCCAGGTCTTCCGGGCCGGCTTCGATGACGACATCGGCCTTTGCGACAGCCTGGCTGAGATCGCTGACCGCGCTGACCCGCGCGGCGGCCCCCGTGTCCTGACCCAGGTCACTCAAGTTCCGCGTGATGCGCTCGCCCAGGCTCGCGAGCGCCCTGGCGTCCACGTCGTGGACCCGCACGTCGTGTCCGGCCAGCGCGAACACCTGTGCGATACCGTGGCCCATCAGGCCGGCACCGATGACGGCGATGAGACTGCGCTCGGCAGACATCGCCTCAGCCCGCCGTGTAGCCGCCGTCGGCGTGGACGGTGTGGCCTGTGTGGAAGGCGGACGCGCGCGAGCACAGGAACAGCAGTGGCCCCGCCAGGTCCTCGGGCTCGCCCAGGCGCCCCAGCGGAACGCGGGCCAGGAACCCGGCGCGCACCGCATTGGCTTTGTCGTTGTCTTCGAACATCCATGCCGTCAGCGGCGAGCGGAAGACCGTCGGGGCGATGGCGTTGACGGTGATGCCGTGCCGGCCCCATTCGCAGCCGAGCGCGCGCGTCAGTCCGTCGGTCGCAGCCTTGGAGGCGCAATAGGCCGAATAGCCCGCCGGATGGCCAAGCTTGCCGCGCGCGGAGGAGACCAGCACCACCTTGCCGCCCTGCCCACGAGGAATGACGCGCTGTCCGAAGGCCTGGCACAGCAGCCAGGTGCTCGTGACGTTGCCGTCCATCACGTTCTCGAAGCGCTCGAGCGACATGTCGACGATCGGACACGGATCGTTCAGGCCCGATCCGACGACGAGGATGTCGAGCCGCCCCCACGACTCGAGGGCGAGGTCCATGATCCCCGCGCAGTCGGTCTCGGTCGAGGGACGGCGAGCGATCGTCCTCACGTCGGCACCCAGGGTGCGACAGGCGGCGGCCGTCTCCTCCAGCGCCACCTCGTTGCCCGCTGCCAGCACGAGCCGGGCGCCTGCGCCGGCCAAGACCTTGGCGGCCAGGGTGCCGAACGCGCCCGACGCGCCGGTGACCACAGCAACCTGGTCGCGGACGTCGAACAGCGACAAGGGGTTCTTCAGCCAATCGCTCATCACTGGCCTTGCGGATAGGGCATGACCACGAGCATCGAGGCGACGTGGTTGCCATGGTTGCGGACTTCGCGCATCTCGTTTCCCGGGATGCAGCAGCTGTCCATCGGGCGAAGCACGACTTCCCTGTCGCCCACCTTGACCGTCAGTTCGCCGGCCAGGACAACATAGACCTTCTCGAGGGGCGAGGCGTCGGGTCCCGCCCCGCCGCCGGGCAGGAAATGAGACAGGCCGGTCCAGAAGTTCTCGGGGCCGCCAGGCTCGAAGCCCTGCAGCCGTAGCGAGCGCATGTCGAAGTGATTCGGCGCCACGTAGGGCCGGGCGTCCTCGAGCCGGTTGACTTTCATGGCAGGCGGCGCCTCAACGGCCGGTCTCGATGCGGTACTGGCCGCTCGGGTCGACGATCGCGACCAGGCGGACGATGCAGCCGTCGCCCTTGGTCCAGCGCCACGGGAAGGCCGCGAACGTGACGCGCTTGCCGGTGACCTTGTCGATGTCGCCGCCGATGTTCTCGATGCCGCAAATGCCGGCGCTGAGGATGGCCTGGTGGCAGGGCTCCCAGTACGGGAAGTCCTCGATGACCTTGCGCCCGGTCTCGCGCTCGTACTCGCGGTTGACGTCCGGCAGCAGGCCGTGGGGCCACCCGGGCCCATGCGGCCCGATGGCTGTGCCCAGCGGGTGGTCCAGCGCTTGGGTGTCGGTGCCGATCATCTTGACCTTCCTGGCGGCGAACCATTCCCCGGCTTCCTTGTAGAACCCGGGCGAGTAGGCGTAGTACTGCCGGTTGTCACCGTAGGTCTTGTGCCAGCCTGTGTTGACGATGACGATGTCGCCTTCACGGATCTGCGGCCGGGCAGCCTCCAGGTCCGCGGCCGTGATCACCTCCCACTTCTTCTTCGGGATGGACACGACGACGCCGGTGCCGAAGAAGTGCGGCAAGGGCACTTCGTCCATGAAGGCCGTGCCCTCCACCACGTGCGCCGGCGCATCGATGTGGGTGCCGGAGTGCATCACGGTCGTGATCCTCTGGGTCAACACCCCGGACTTCGCCATGGTGTGCAGTCGCTCGATCTTGACGTCCTCGAAGTAGGGCCAGCAGGGCTGCCCCAAGCCCCAGGGATGGCTGAGGTCGTAGAACTCCAGGCCCATCTTGTTGTCGAGGTTCTCCTCGTACATCGTGCCCCTGACTTCCATTGCCATGCTGCCTTCCTCTCGAGGTGTGTGAGCCAGGACTGCAGGCCTGGCGGAGGTGAATTTTCGAACTGCGGATCGCCAAAATGTTCATCTAACGATGCACGTGTATCGCATTGTGGTTCTTTATGAATGGGTCGGTATCCGGGATTTCCCGTACCGATCCCGCGAGCACGGGCCCCGAGGAAGGGTGATCGAGCGCACAGCGCGACCTTGCCCGGCCAAGAGCGTGGCGCACTACACTGGCCGGAGCTGACCGCGGTGCCGGCTGTGCCGGCGCTGCAGAACTTCGCCGCCGCGACACGGCCGCATCGGCCCATGGCAGCCTGCAGGCGCAGGCGGGATCTCACACCGTTGCACATGATCGAGAACGAAGAAGAGACGCCCCCGACCTCGGAGAGGCAAGGCATCCAGGTCATTGCACGTGCCGCAGCACTGCTGCGCGCGCTGCGGCACCGTCCCGAGGGCATGACCCTGGGCGAACTGTCGAAGGCCATCTCCCTGCCTCGATCCACCGTGCAGCGGTTGGTCGACGCTTTGGACAACGAAGGCTTCGTTCTGGCGGCCTCGGCAACCAGCGGCGTGCGGCTGGGGCCTTCGCTGCTGGCCCTGGCCGCGGCCACGCGCTTCCACATCGCCGAGGTGGCGCGCAAGACCTTGGAGTCCCTGGCCAAGGAGACGGGCGAAACGGTCGACCTCTCCCTCATGGACCAGAGCAAGGTGGTGTTCATCGACCAGGTCGCCGGTACACACAGGCTCACCGCGGTCTCCGCCGTCGGCGTCTCCTTCCCGTTGCACTCGTCGGCCAACGGCAAGGCCATCCTGGCGGCCATGGAGGACGCCGACATCGCCCGCCTGCGCACGCGCATGAAGCTGCAGCCTGTCACCTCCAACACGATCACGCGCTGGGACGACTTGCTGGCCGAGATCGCGGAGATCCGCCAGCGGGGCTACGCCTTCGATCGGGAAGAGAACTCGTTGGGCATCTGTGCCGTGGCCGTGGCCCTGCACAACCCTGCCGGGGAGATCGCCTCCATCTCGATCCCGGCACCGGCGCAGCGCTTCGCAACCACGCAGGACGATCTGACCAAATCGCTCCTGAAGCATGTGAGCCGCCTGCAGGACACACTGTCCAGATAGCGGCCGCGACGCCGCCAGTCCGGGCGCCGGCTCAAATGCCAGCGCATCCGGCTGGCCCAGCTCGGCACTTCGCGCCCGCGGCCGGCTGGCGCCGCTTCACTCCAGCACCATCACCCGCCCGAACGGCGCGACCGCGTCGCGGTTCGCCTCGGGCACGGCCCAGAGCACCGGGCAGGCGGGGCGCTGACGGGCTGGGCCGTCGAGGTCGGTGAGAACGACGATGAGGTCAGGGCGGTGGCGCGCGGCTTCGGCCAGCAGGGGCGTGAAATCGGTGTCGCCGCCGCCCGCGAAGGCCACGGCCGCCAGCTCTTCGGGCCCGAAGCGCCCTGGTTCGAGCTGGGCGACGCGGCGCACCGCGCAGTCGCCCACGACCACCGTCATGGCCGCCTGCAGGCGGCGCGACAGCGCGCCGAGCTCGCGCGCGAAGCGCTGCAGCAGCGCGTCGTCGACCGAACCCGAAACGTCCACCACCAGCGCCAGGCGCGGCACCGCGCGCGACGGCGTGGTGCCAGGCTCCCAGGGCAGGCGCTGCCCGCCCGGGCCGCGGCCGCGGTTGGCGAGCCAGGAGCGCGTGGGCCGCGACCAGCTCGGCCCGGGCGCGTGCGACAGTGCGCGCGCGCAGACCCGGCGCAGCACCTGCTCCCAGGGTGTGCGACTGCGTGGCAGGTCGGCCAGCAGCGCGCGCAGCATCGAGTGCGGCCCGTCGCCGGTGTGGCCGCGCAGCAGGCGCTCGCGCCAGGCTCGCGCGTCCTCAGCTTCTTCCTCGGGACTGCCGGCGTCGGCGGGCGGGGGCAGCAGGTCCGGTTGCTGGTGGCGGCCGAGCGCGCGCAGGCGCACGGCGCGCGGGCCGTCCTCGCGCTGCGCGG
>CAIRBF010000200.1 GCA_903876715.1 uncultured beta proteobacterium | reverse complement strand
TCGTCCTCGGCATTGCGGCGCACACCGATGTACAGGCCGCCGCCGGACTCGGCGACGTCGAAGACGGGCTTGCGGTCGCTCAGGTTGTACTGGTTGCCCTTGGCACCCTTGAACAGCGGGTCTGCGTTCAGGCTGCCGCTGTGCAACCAGGAGACGTGGCTCGAGTCGATGCCGCCCTCCAGCGCCTGCAGCCAGTTGCACTCCTGCAGGCGCTTGGACATGTAGCTCTGCGCCGCCGGGACCGTGGCGAACTCGTAGGCGGGCTCGGGCGGGCGGTGCTCGGGCGGGCCCATGTAGATCCACAGCACGCCACCGCGCTCGATCATCGGGTAGCCGCGCAGGCGGATGCGCTGGCAGTAGCCGCTCTCCTCGGGCTCGGAGGGCACCTCGACGCACTGCCCGGTGACGTCGTACTTCCAGCCGTGGTACGGGCAGCGCAGGCCCGAAGCCTCGTTGCGGCCGAACCACAGCGAGACGCCGCGGTGGGCGCAGAACTCGTCGATGGCGCCGAGCCGGCCCTGCGTGTCGCGGAACGCGACCAGACGCTCGCCGAGCAGTTGCAGCCGCACCGGCGGGCAATCGGGCTCGGGCAGTTCCTCGCTCAGCAGCGCCGGCAGCCAGTAGCGGCGGAACAGCGCGCCCATCGGCGTGCCGGCGTCGGTCTGGGTGAGCAGGTCGTTCTGTTCCTTGCGCAGCATGGTCGTCCTCCAGCCGTCCCGGCCGACCGGAACTGCCACCGCGACGGCGGCAGCCCGGGCTCGACCCGGCGCGTCCAGGCCCTGCCCGAGACGTTCCGCATGGAAGAACGGCATTCTTCGATGTGGATCGATGCTAGCATGGGCTCATGTCGGTGCCGCCACCGCGTCCGAAGGTAAAGCCTTGAAGATCCCGCTCTGCCCCGCCTCTGTCGTTGCCAACGGGTGCTCGCTGAAGGTCGAGCGCGAGGGCCTGACCCTGTGCGTGTTCAACCTGGACGGCCGGTTCTACGTCACCGACGACGCCTGCACCCATGGCCCCGGCTCGCTGTCCGAGGGCGCGATCCTCGACGACATCGTCGAGTGCGACTTCCACGGCGGCGCCTTCAACATCCGCACCGGCGCGGTCGAAGCCCCGCCGTGCATGCAGCCACTGCGCACCTATGCCGTCGAGCTCGTCGACGGCACGGTCTGCGTCGATCCGGCACGCACGCCCGGCGGCGGCTGAAGCGACGTGGCTCGAACCGTGGGCACAGCCGCTGTCGCGGCCGATCAGTGAATCCGCTCGAAGGAGCGACCCCGGCGCCGCGCAGTACGACGGACCGGGCCGCCCATCGCGGCAGATTCAGCCCGCACCCAGGCGCGCGAGGATCTCTGCGTGCGCGCCGGCATAGCCCCGGTGGGGCCGCAGCCGGTCACCCAGTTGGGAGCGCAGGCGCGGCAGCGCGTGGAACGGGACCTGAGGAGCGATGTGGTGCTCGGCGTGGTAATTCATGTTCCAGGCCAGGAACCGCCAAGGCGCGGCGACATCGACGGTACGGGTGTTGCGCAGCGGGTCGGGCTCGGTGGCGCAACCCACGTGCTCGGTCATGCGGATCCAGCGCATGACCGGCTGGCCCAGCAGCAGCGGCAGCAACCATTGCCACCAAAGCCCGTCGGCCCCCGCCACGAGGGCGGCAGCGGCAGCCAGATAGACGCCCGCCATGACGCGCGCCTCGACGACGAGTCGGGGCTGCGCGCTCTGCGGCGTGAATGCCAGCTCCTCGTCGTTCAGACGCCCGAGGGCCCGGCGTGCAATGCCTGACAGCCCGCTCCACCAGTACGGCAAGCCACTCAGGTAAGACAGGTATCCCCAGAGCGAACGCGGCATCGGTACGCGCTCCGGATCCTCGCCGACGAGGTTGGTGCGGGCATGGTGCTCGGTGTGCTCGTAGCGGAAGTGCACCTCGGGCACGATGATCGCCAGCCCGCACAGCCAGGCGACCACGGCATTCGCACGGCGCGCGCGGAAGGCCGAGAAGTGCGCGCACTCGTGCTGCGGCGCGAACAGGTGCACCATCACGACACCCGTCAAAAATGCGGCAGGCCAGACCCAGGGCGTGCCAAGCGCGGCGAAGACCGCCCACTCGCCCAGGCCCAGCAGCGCCAGATGCGCCACCAGGCGCCGGGTCGCATCGCCGTCGTTGCGCGCCAGCAGCGCCATCATCTGCGCGCGCGGCAGCACTTCGGCGCGGGACTGGCGCGCGGCGTCCCTGGGGTCGATCGGCTGGGCAGCGGGAGCTTGCATGCGATGGCACTTCTGGTGACGGGCGCAAGGCCGTGGCGGACCGGCAGGGCACCCTGGGCAGACCCCAATGCCCGCCGCCGGGCTTGAACGCCTATCATCCTACGTTCAGTTCCCCATCCATGTCGACATCCACAGCCAGCGCCGAGCGGCGCCCGAGACCCGTCGCCTGGCACCGTGCCTGGTGGTTCGAGGCCCTGCTGTTCGCCGCCTTCGCGCTCGGCGCGGTGGCCTTCATCGTCCAGGGCGCCCAGGGCATGGGCTACCAGTGGAAGTGGGACCAGGTGCCGCGCTACCTGGTGCGCGTGATCGACGGCGAGATCATCTGGGGCGCGCTCACCAAGGGCCTGTTCGTCACGCTGGACATCGCCTGGCAAGCAGGACTGCTGGCATTGCTGATCGGCCTGGTCACGGCGGTGCTGCGCCTGTCGAACACGATCGTCGGCTCGGCCATCGCCTGGATCTACATCGAGGTCGTGCGCAACACGCCGATCCTGGTGCAGATGCTCATCATCTACTTCATCGTCGCGGCGATCCTGGGCATCCCGCGCATGGGCGCCGGGGTGCTGTGCCTGGCCCTGTACGAAGGCGCCTTCGCGGCCGAGATCATCCGCGGGGCGATCATCGCAGTGCGGCGCGGACAGTGGGAAGCCGGACGCAGCCTGGGCTTCTCCGAGTTCAACCTGTACCGCGACATCGTCCTGCCGCAGGCCGTGCCGCTGATGCTGCCGCCGCTGGGCGGGGTGCTCGTCAACCTCGTCAAGCACTCCGCCATCGTGAGCGTGATCGCCGTCTTCGACCTGACCACGCAGGCACGCAACGTCGTCTCCGACACCTTCATGGCCTTCGAGATCTGGCTCACGACGGCGGCGATCTACCTCGTCATCACGATCACCCTTTCCTTGTTCGTGAGCTGGCTCGAGCATCGCTACCGCAGGCGTTGACGAGCCGCCCGCCCGAGCCGCATCACAACCCGCACCCGCAGATGCAGCGATATTCCCTGTTCTCGCTGGCCCGCCATGCGCTGACCCGTCACCGCCACTGGCAGCCGGCCTGGCGCACGCCAACGCTGCGCGACCGCTACGAGGTCGTCATCATCGGCGCCGGAGGGCACGGTCTGGCGGCGGCGCACTACCTCGCGCGCGAGCACGGCATCACCGACGTGGCCGTGCTCGAGCGCGGCTGGCTGGGCGGGGGCAACATCGCGCGCAACACGGTCACGATCCGCTCGAACTACCTGCGCGACGAGAGCATCCCCTTCTACGTCAAGTCGGTCTCGTTGTTCGAGGGCCTGACGCGCGAGCTGAACATCAATCTGATGTACTCCAAGCGCACGATGATCGACGTGGTGCAGACCTCGCCGAAGCTGCGCGAAATCCGGCGCCGCATGCTCAACGGCGCGCTGCACGGCTCCACCTACGAGCCCATCAGCGTGGAGGAACTGCGCCGACGCATCCCCCCCCTGACCGGCGGCGGCCCCGACTCGAGGCTGCCCATCATGGCCGGCATGGTGCACACCGACGCGGCCGTGTGCCGGCACGACGCCGTGGCCTGGGGCTACGCGCGTTCGGCCGACTCGATGGGAGTGGAGATCCATCAGAACACGCCGGTGCTGTCGCTGCTGCGCGGCGCCGACGGCCGCGTCGCCGGTGTCCAGACGCCGCGTGGTACGGTACGGGCGAACAAGGTTGCGGTTGTCGTCTCGGGCCACACGACCACGCTGACCGAGACCATCGGCCTGCGCCTGCCGCTGAAGACGATCAACCTGGCCGCCTACGTGTCGGAGCCGGTCAAACCGCTCGTCGACGTGATCGTCAACTGCCCCGACATCGGCGTCTACCTCAGCCAGTCCGACCGCGGCGAGCTGATCATCGGCGGCTCCACAGACCCCGGGCAGTCGTTCCGGCGCGACGTCAAGCAGAGCGTGTTCGAGGACTCGGTGGCGGCGATGCTCGAGCTCTTCCCCTCGTTCCGACGCCTGAAGATGATGCGGCAATGGGGCGGCACCCTGGACATCGCGCACGACGCCACGCCCATCGTCTCGGCCACCCCGGTGGGCGGGCTTTATGTCTCGGCGGGATGGTGGGGCGGCTTCAAGGCGGTGCCCGCCGGCGGCTGGACGCTCGCGCACCTGATCGCCAACGACGCCCCGCACCCGCTGATCGAGCCCTTCTCGCTCGACCGCTTCCGCCACCTCGACTACGTGATGGAGTCGGGCACGACGACCGCGCGCTGAGAGCCCGAGGTCGAGAACCCTTTCACCCTGCCACGATGCTGCTGATCCCCTGCCCCCACTGCGGCGAGCGCAACGAGTCCGAGTTCGTCAACGGCGGACCGGTGCGCGTCCAGCGCCCTGCCGATCCGCGCGCGCTGGACGCCACCGCCTGGGTGGACTGGCTGACGGTGGGCCCCAACCCGATGGGCCCGGTGCGTGAAAAATGGTGGCACAAGCTCGGTTGCGGCACCTGGTTCGTCGTCAGCCGCGACACGGTCACGCACCAGGTCGTCCGGGACGCCGGGCCGCTGACGTCTTCTGCGGAGGCCGGCCGTGGCTGAGCCCTGGCGTCTGCCCCAGGGAGGCCGGATCGACCGGCGCCGGCCGCTGCGCTTCGAGTTCGACGGCCGCACCTACACCGGCTTCGAGGGCGACACGCTGGCTTCCGCGCTGCTGGCCAACGGCGTGCGCGTCACGGCGCGCAGCTTCAAGCTGCACCGGCCGCGCGGCATCGTCTCGGCCGGCATCGAGGAGCCGTCGACCTTCGTCGAATTGCTGGGCGACGCCGCCGCGGCCAACCAGCCGGCTCCGACGGTGCGGCTGGTCGATGGCCTGCGCGCGCGTTCCGTCAGCGGCTGGCCGACGGCGCGGCACGACCTGTTCGCGCCCTTGCAGTGGTTGGCGCCGCTGCTGCCGGCAGCGTTCTATTACAAGACCTTCATGTGGCCGGACTGGCACTGGTTCGAGCCCTGGATCCGCCGCCTGGCGGGGCTGGCGCGCGCCCCGCAGGAAGCTCCGAAGGGCGGCTACGACATCCGCCATGCGCACTGCGACGTGCTCGTCGTGGGGGCCGGCCCGGCCGGGCTGAGCGCGGCTCTCGAGGCCGCGCGCGCCGGCTGCCGCGTGATGCTGGTCGACGAAGGGGTCGGGCCCGGCGGCGCGCTGGTCGGGCGGTGTGAGCGCATCGATGGCTCCGACGCGTTGGACTGGGTCGCTCGCGCCGTGGCCGAACTCGACGCCTGCCCCGAGGTCTGCCGGCTGCAGCAGGCCAGCGCCTGGGGCGTGCGCGAGGGTGGGCTCGTGCTGGTGACGCAACGCGCCCCGGACGCGGGCGGACTGATCCAGCGCACCTGGCGGGTGCGCGCGCGCCAGGTCGTCGTCGCCACCGGCGCCGTCGAGCGCTCACTCGTCTTCCGCGACAACGACCGCCCCGGCGTGATGCTGGCCGGCGCCGTGCAGGCCTACCTGCACCGCCACGCGGTGGTCCCCGGAAAGCGGGTGCTCTTGTTCACGAACAACGGCAGCGCCTACGAAGTCGCGCGCGACCTGCGCGCGGCCGGCGTCGAGGTCGCGGGCATCGTCGACGCACGCGCCGAGGTCGACGCCACAGCCCGCGCCTGTGCCGGGCCGGCGCCGGTGTGGACCGGTCACGTCATCGAGCAGGCGCTGGGCGGCAGCAGCGGCGTGCACGGCGCATGGGTGCGGCCCCGCGCCGGCGGCGCGGCGCGGCGTGTCGATTGCGACCTGATCGCGGTCTCTGGTGGCTGGAACCCGCTGGTCCACCTTTATTCGCAGGCGCGGGGTAGCCTGCGTTTCGACCCCGGGATCGCCGCCTTCCTGCCCGACCGCCCCGCCCAGCAGGCCATTTGCGTCGGCGCGGCGGCGGGGCGCCTGGACCTGAACGGCGCGCTGACCGACGGCACACGCCTAGGCCGGCACGTGGCGCAGTCCCTGGGCTTTGGCGCCCCTGGCGGCGGCCCGGCGCCGGCACCACAGGCCGACCCCGGACCCGCCTACGCGATCGAGGCGCTCTGGCACGTGGAGCCCCTGCCCGAAGGCGCCAAGGCCTACGTCGACCTGCAGCACGACGTGACGGTGGCCGACCTGCACCTGGCGCTGCGCGAGGGCTACGGTGCGATCGAGCACGTCAAGCGCTACACCACCGCCGGCATGGGCATCGACCAGGGCAAGACCGGCAACCTGAACGTGGTCGGCGCGGTCGCCGCTGCCCAGGGGCTGCGCATGGAGGACGTCGGACAGACGACCATGCGCTCGCCCTGGACGCCGGTGGAGTTCGGCGCGCTTGTCGGCGCCCGCGGCGGCCCGGTCTTCCTGCCCTACCGCCACACGCCCTTGACGTCCTGGCACGTCGCCCACGGGGCGGTGATGTTCGAAGCCGGGGCGCGCTGGCGCCGGCCGCTGTACTACCCGCGGGCCGGGGAGGCCATGCACGAGGCCGTGCAGCGCGAGGCGCGCGCGGTGCGCGAGGCCGTGGCCATGTACGACGGTTCGCCCCTGGGCAAGTTCGAGATCCGCGGCCCCGACGCGCTGGCGCTGCTGCAGATGCTCTACACCAACGACTTCTCGACGCTCGAACGCGGCATGGGGCGCTACGGCATCATGCTCAGCGACGACGGCATCGTGCTCGACGACGGCGTGAGCTTCAAGATGGCCGAGGGCCACTACTTGATGTCGACCTCGACCGGCAACGCCGACGAGGTATGGCGCCACATCCAGCACTTCCTGCAGGTCGAGCGTCCGCAATGGCGTGTTCGTCTGTCCAACCTGACGGCGGTCTGGGGCAATGCCACGGTCTGCGGGCCGCGCGCACGCGAACTGCTCACCGCGCTTGGCACCGACATCGACCTCTCGAACGAAGCCTTCCCCTTCATGGGGCTGCGTGAGGGTCGTGTCGCAGGCATCCCGGCGCGGGTGGCGCGGGTGAGCTTCACCGGCGAACTCAGCTTCGAGGTCAACGTCCGCGCGCGCGACCTGCCCGCGTTGTGGCAGCAGGCCTTCGACGCCGGGCAGACGATGGGATTGGCTCTCGTGGGCTCGGAGACGAACCACGTGCTGCGCGTGGAAAAGGGCTTCCTGTCGCTGGGCCACGAGGTCGACGCCACCGCCGACCCGCACGACTTGGGCATGGGCTGGGCGATGTCGCGCAAGAAACCGGATTACATCGGCAAGCGCGCCGTCGAGATCCGGCGCGCCGGCACGACGCACCGGCGCGAGCTGGTCGGGCTGCTGCCGCAGGACCCCGCTCGCCTGCTGGTCGAAGGCGCACCACTGACCCCGGGGGGCCGTCGCGAGGCCTCGGAGGGTTTCGTCAGCGCTTGCGTGTGGAGCGTGGTGCACGGCCGCAGCGTTGCGCTCGGCCTGCTGGCCGACGGTCGGCAACGCATGGACGAGATCGTGCACGTGCGCATGAAGGACGAGGTCGTGCCCGCGCGCGTCGTCGCCCCGTGCTTCCACGACCCCCAAGGCCTGCGCATGCGCTCCTGAACCATGGCAACCCCTGTGCATGACGCCCGCGTCGGTCTGCTGCCGACACCCACGCTCCTCGAACTGCAGGGGCCTGCCGACGACGTGCTGCCGCGGCTGCGCCGCCTGGGGCTCGCAGACCCGGCTGCGCTGCGCTGCGAGCGCAGCGGCGCGCTTGAACTGCTGCGGCCGGCGCCCGGGCACTGGCTGCTGCTGGCCCCGCCCGAAGACGCGACGGGCCTGCTGGTGCGGCTGCTCGCCGAGCCCGCAGGCGCGGACACGCTCGTCGTCGACGTCTCCGACGGCTGGGCGCATTTCCGCGTTGAAGGCGCGGGCGCCGGCGCGCTGCTGGCATCAGCCAGCCCGCTCGACACCCACCCGCGCGTCTTCGCCGCCGACGGCGCGACCTTCACCGAGGCCTTCGGCCTGCGCGCGCTCGTGCTGCGCCGCCCAGGCGGCTTCCAGGTCGCCGTGGAGCGCAGCCACGGTCCGATGGTGGCCGACTGGTTCGCGCGTCTGCAGGGCCACCGCCAGGCTGGCACGCTGGTTGCTGGCGCCAACTTCTGTTAGAAACCTCATCCGCCGAACGCGGCTTCACACCCCAAGACCTCTTCACCAGGAGCACCGATGAACGTGATCAAGCGCACCTTCCTGACGGCCGCAGCAGCGCTGCTGGCCGCCGCCTGGGCCCCCGCCGCCCTGGCCCAGCAGGACAACCTCGTCGAGACCATCAAGCAGCGCGGCAAGCTGATGGTGGGCTTCTCGAGCTTCGTGCCCTGGGCCATGCGCGACAAGCAGGGGCAGTGGGTCGGCTTCGAGATCGACGTGGCGACCAAGTTCGCCAAGGACCTCGGGGTCCAGATCGAGCTTGTGCCGACGGCCTGGGACGCCATCATCCCCTCGCTGATCGGCGGCAAGTTCGACGTCATCATCGGCGGCATGTCGATCACGCCGCAGCGCCAGCAGCAGATCGACTTCACCGAGGGCTACTCCAATTCCGGCCAGGGTGTCGCGGCCTCGAAGAAGGTCGCAGCCAACCTGAAGTGGCCCGAGGGCTACAACAGCGCCAACGTGACCTTCACCTGCCGCCGCGGCGCCACGCCGTGCAAGCTGATCGAGGAGCGCTTCCCGAAGGCCACGCTGCGCCAGTTCGACGATGACGCGATCGCCTTCCAGGAGGTGATCAACGGCAACGCACACGCCACGATCACGAGCGAGCCCAAGCCGACCTTCTTCGTGCTGAAGAACCCCGACACCCTGTTCAAGCCGGTGCAGGAAAACATCACCTCGAACACCGAAGGCTTCGGCGTGCGCAAGGGCAACCCGAAGGCGCTGGCCGCGTTCAACGCCTGGATCGCGCAGAACCGGGACTGGGTGCGCTCGCGCCACAACTACTGGTTCAAGACCCAGGACTGGGCTTCCCAGGTGCCCTCCACCTGAGGCCGCAAAGCCCTCGCAGGACGACCACCGATGCCCCCCCGCCCCGGTCAACGTCGGCGCCGCTGGCGCTGGATCGACACGGCGCTGCTCGCGCTGGCCCTGGCGGGCGTGGGCTATCTGGTGTACCGCACGAACACGGTCTTCAACTACCGCTGGGAGTGGCATACCGTCTGGCCTTTCATCTTCCGCCTCGATGCGAAGACGGGCAGTTGGGTGCCCAACATCCTGGTCGAGGGCTTCCTGACGACGATCCGGCTCGCCGTGTGGGGCATCCTGATCGCCGGGGTCATCGGCACGCTGATGGGCATGGCGCGCAACAGCCGGCGGCTGTTCCTGCGCCTGCTCAGCGGCACCTACGTGCTGCTGGTGCGCAACATACCCCCGGTGGTCTTCGTCTTCGTCTTCGTGTTCTTCGTCGCCAGCCAGCTCATGCCCAAGGTGGCGCTGGCCGACCAGGTGGCGGCGCTGGACCCGTTCTGGAAGGGCGTCGTCACGGTGCTCTTCGGCCAGATCAAGCTCCTCGACAACTTCGTCCTCGGCCTGATCTGCCTGGCGGCGTTCTCGGGCGCCTATGTCACGGAGATCGTGCGCGCAGGCATCGAATCGGTGCCGCGCTCGCAGATCGAGGCGGCGCAAAGCCTGGGCATGTCGCGCTGGCACATCGCCGTCGACGTCGTGCTGCCGCAGGCGCTGCGCAATGTGCTGCCGCCCATGGCGGGCCAGTTCATCCAGCTCATCAAGGACTCCTCGCTGGTCTCGCTCGTGTCGATCCAGGAGCTGTCCTTCATGGCCCAGGACGTGCAGGTGACGACGCAGCGCGTCTTCGAGGTCTTCGTCTTCGTCGGCGTCGTCTACTTCGTCATCTGCTTCTCGCTGTCGCGCGGCTTCGCGTGGCTCGAGCAGCGCGCCACGAGCGCCAGCCGCTGAGCCTGCCTCCGCGAGGCCCGCAGCCGGCTTGCCAACCCCATCTTCAGGCTCTGGAGCACCCGCCCCGATGTCCACGGCACCGATCATCCAGATGCGCAGCGTCAGCAAGTGGTTCGGCCCGCTGCAGGTATTGCGCGAGATCGACCTCGACATCCAGGCCGGCGAGCGCGTCGTGGTCTGCGGGCCCTCCGGCTCGGGCAAGTCGACCCTGATCCGCTGCATCAATGGCCTGGAAGCGCACGACGCCGGCACCATCACCGTCGACGGCACCGTCCTCGACGAGGACGGCCGCCACATCGAGGCCATCCGGCGCGAGGTCGGAATGGTGTTCCAGAGCTTCAACCTGTTCCCGCACCTGACCGTGCTCGAGAACTGCGCCCTGCCCCAGGTGCGCGTGCGCGGCACCCCGCGCGCGCAGGCACAGGCCAAGGCCATGAGCTACCTCGAGCGGGTCCGCATTCCAGAGCAGGCGGGCAAGTACCCGTCCCAGCTCTCCGGCGGCCAGCAGCAGCGCGTGGCCATCGCGCGCTCGCTGTGCATGGAGCCCAAGATCATGCTCTTCGACGAGCCGACCTCGGCGCTCGACCCGGAGATGATCAAGGAGGTGCTCGACGTCATCGTCGACCTCGCGGGCAGCGGCATGACCATGGTCGTCGTCACGCACGAGATGGGTTTCGCGCGCAAGGTGGCCGACCGCGTCGTCTTCATGGACGCCGGCCGCATCGTCGAGCAGGGTCCGCCCGAGCGCATCTTCGGCGCGCCGCAGTCCGAGCGCACGCAGCAGTTCCTGTCGAAGATCCTCGAACACTGAAAAGGCGGGGTCGGGTCAGGCCGCAGGTCGACAAGGAGCATGGGCATGAGAACGAGTGCCGCAAACCGCACTGCCGCAGACAGCCTGCTGCAATGCGACATCGACCTGCATGCCGAAGGCAAGGCAGTGGGTTTCGTGCGTCAGCCGCACTCGGCGCACCGCTCGGCCTACGGCTGGATACCGACCCCGATCGCCCGCATCGCGCGGGGCCCGGGCCCGCGGGTGCTGCTGATGGCCGGCAACCACGGGGACGAGTGGGAAGGCCAGATCGCGCTCGGCGAGCTGATCCGCGCACTCGAGCCCGAGCACGTCCACGGATGCCTGGTGATCCTGCCCTCGGCCAACTTCCCCGCGGCCAGCGCCGCGCAGCGCACCTCGCCGATCGACGACGGCAACCTCAACCGCGCCTTCCCGGGCGACACCCACGGCACCGCGACGCAGCAGCTCGCGTGGTGGCTCGAGCACGTGCTGCTGCCCGGCTTCGACCTCGTGTTCGACCTGCACTCCGGCGGCAGCTCGCTCACCTACGTGCCCTGCGTGCTCGCCTACCGCCAGGCCGAGCCTGCCGCCATGGAGCGGCTGCTGCGCCTGGTGCGGGCCTTCGGCGCTCCGGTGAGCTTCTTCTCGAACGCAGCCTCCAACAGCGGGCGCACCCTCTCAGCCGCAGCGCTTCGTCAAGGCGTGCTCGGCATGGCCACCGAGTGCGGCGGCGGCAACCTCGTCACGCCGGCATCGATGGCGCTGATGCGCGACGGACTGCGGCGCGTGCTGCGCGAGACGGGCCTGCTCGTGCAGGCTGACCTGCCGACGCCCGCCCCGACACGCCTGATGCAGGTGGGTGGCCACACGCACCACGTCTATGCGATGGAGCGCGGCCTGTTCGAGCCCTTGGTCGAGATCGGCGACGAGGTGCGGGCCGGGCAAGCCGCCGCGCGCATCCACTTCCACGACTCGCCCTGGAGGGAGCCGCTGACCGTACGCTTCGAGATCGACGCCCTGGTCTTGTGCAAGCGTGCACCCGCGCCCTGCGAGCGCGGCGACTGCCTGTACCAGCTGGGGACTGACCTGGACTGAGAGGCTGAGAGACTCTCAGCCTCTGACCCATGACGACGTCGTCATGGCAACAATTCCGGCTCCAGGCGCGCGCACCACCCGTGCGGCCCATCCATCCAGCTGCTGAAGGTTCTCACCAACCCTCTGGCCACAAGCGCCCTGCGTTCATGCCTTCACCCCAGATCGTCTCCGTACGGCCCGTGCTGCTGAGCGCGCCCTATGCCGACACGCATACCGACCTCGAAGTCCTGCTGCACCTGCCGAGTGGCTGGCGCACGACCGGGCTGGTCGAGATCACCCTGGACGATGGCACCGTCGGCCTGGGCGAGGGCTACCTGGCGGTGTTCGCGCCACGCGTCTTCGAGAAGATCGTGGAACTCGTCGCGCCCACGCTGGTGGGGCGCGATCCGCAGGACCTCGACCGCCTGTGCCGCGACCTGGCCGTGGTCACCGGCTACTGGAGCCTGCAGGGCGCGGCACAGCATGTGCTGAGCGCCATCGAGATCGCGCTGCAGGACTGCCGTGCGCAGCTGCAAGGCGTGCCCGTCTGGCGCCTGCTCGGCGCCGCGGCGAACCGGCCGCTCGAGCTCTACGCCAGCGGCGGCGACGCCATCGGCCCGCAGCCGATGCGCGATGAACTCGACCGCATCCAGGCCCTCGGCATCGACGTCGTCAAGATCCGCGCGCGCAAGCACCAGGCCGACAAGACGCGTTGGTGCCAGCGGCAGGCCGCCGAGCGCGGCATCTCGGTGGCGGTGGACATGACCCAGAACCTGGCCGTTCCTTCGCAGTCGGTCGACGACGTCCTGCGCTACCTGGACGAGTTGCTGCGCGATGGCGGTCGCCTGCCCGTCTTCATCGAAGAGGCACTCGGCCCGCAGGAGATCGGACATTACGCCGCACTGCGCGCCCGCGTGACCGGCACGCGCATCGCCGGTGGGGAGATCGTGACGACCAGCACCGAGCTCTGCCACCGGATCGAACAGGGCTGCTACGACATCGCCCAGCCGGACGCCACCGTGATCGGCGGCCTGGGCCCCACGCTCGAGGTCTTCTCGGCCGCGCGGCGTCACGGCATCGACGTGTACGTGCACTGCTGGGGCGGCCCGGTCGGCATGCTGGCGAACTACCACGCCGCGCTGGCCGGCGGTGGCACCGTGGCGGAGTGGCCCATCAAGCCCTACGCGCTGCGCGATGCGCTGGTGACGCAGCCCTGGGAGATCACCAAGGGCCGGCTCACCCTGCCGGACACGCCGGGCCTCGGCGCACGCCTCACGCCCGAGATCGAGCGGGCCTATGCCTTCCGCTAGGACGCGGTGTACCACTGTCTCGTCGACGCCAGCCGGGTGCCGGCGGCTGATTGGCGGTAGGCGCGCCCGGCATACCCGGGCGACGCACGCCCGTCGCTCAGCCCTGGGCCACCTCGTGCCCGGCCATCAGCTCGAGCGCGCGCACCAGCGCCGAGTGGTCCATCTCGGCCAGGCCGTGGGCGGCGCAGGCCTGCATCAGCTGCGCGGCGCTGGCGGTCTGCGG
Source organism: uncultured beta proteobacterium (assembly GCA_903876715.1). Taxonomy (GTDB): domain Bacteria; phylum Pseudomonadota; class Gammaproteobacteria; order Burkholderiales; family Burkholderiaceae_C; genus Rubrivivax. The sequence continues at coordinate 24,029 of CAIRBF010000200.1, read as the reverse complement.
CAGGGCCACGCCCATGGCGCGGGCGCCTTGCAGCGCGAGGTTCAGGTCCTTCTGGTGCAGCTTGATGCGGAAACCCGGGTTGAAGGTGCGCTTGATCATGCGCTCGCCATGCACCTCGAGGATGCGGCTGGAAGCGAAGCCACCCATCAGCGCCTGGCGTACCTTGGCCGGGTCGGCGCCGGCCTTGCTGGCGAAGACCAGGGCCTCGCTGACAGCGGCGATGTTGAGCGCGACGATGATCTGGTTCGCGACCTTGGTGGTCTGCCCGGCACCGACGCCACCCACGTGGGTGATGTTCTTGCCCATGAGCTGGAACAGCGGCAGCACGCGCTCGAACACCGCCGCCTCGCCGCCGATCATGATGGTCAGGCTCGCCGCCTTGGCGCCGACCTCGCCACCGGAAACCGGCGCGTCCAGGTAGTCGGCGCCGAGCGCTGCGATCTTCTCCGCGAAGGCTTTGGTCTCGATGGGCGAGATCGAGCTCATGTCGACGACGATCTTGCGCGCCCCGCCTGCCGCGCCTGCCAGGCCTTCGGCCACGCCGCCGGTGCCGAACAGCACCTTCTCGACGTCGGGCGTGTCGGGCACCATGGTGAAGACGATGTCGGCGCGGCGCGCCACCTCGGCAGCGTTGGCGCAAGCCACGGCGCCGGCGTCCAGCAGGGCCTGCGGCACCTGGCTGCGGGTGGTGACGAAGAGTTCGTGCCCGGCGGCGCGCAGGTGCCCGGCCATCGGGGCGCCCATGATGCCCAGGCCGATGAAGCCCAGGCGCAGCGGTGTGGTGGTCATGTCGGGGTCCTCTCGGGGATCTCGGGGGGAGTCAGTACTGCGCTGCCAGCCCAGGGCCGGCAGCGTCGCGGAACTTGTCGGCCAGCGCCTTCGATTGTGTGCGCAGCACACCCAGGTCGCTGCCGACGGCGACGAAGCGCATGCCCATGGCAAGGTAGCGGCGCGCGTCGGCCTCCACCGGCGCCAGGATGCCGGTGGGCTTGCCGACGGCGCGCGCAGCGGCATGCACCTGCGCGATCGCTGCCTGCACCTCGGGGTGGTTGGGGTTCCCCAGGTGGCCGTAGGCGGCGGCCAGGTCCGAGGGGCCGATGAAGATGCCGTCCACGCCATCCACCGCGGCAATCTCGGCGGCCGCCGCCACGGCGGCGCGGGTCTCGATCTGCACCAGCACCGTGATGTGGTCGTTGGCGACCTTGAAGTAGTCCGCCACCGCGCCGTAGCGGTTGCCGCGCTGCGACACCGACACGCCGCGGATGCCCTGCGGCGGGTAGCGCGTGGCAGCGACGGCATCGCGCGCCTGCTGCGCCGTGTCCACCATCGGGATCAGGAAGTTGACGAAGCCGCCGTCGAGCAGGCGCTTCATCAGCACCGCGTCGTTCCACGGCGGGCGCACCACCGGCGCGCTCGGGCTGTCCTTGAGCGCCATCAGCTGCGGGATCAGCGTGAGGACGTCGTTGGGCGCGTGCTCGGCGTCCAGCAGCAGCCAGTCGAAGCCGGCCAGGCCCATGACCTCGGTGGCCACCGGACTGGCCAGCGAGACCCAGCAGCCCAGCAGCGTGCGGTCGGCCTGCAGGGCCTGGCGGAAGGTGTTGGGGATGTGCGTGTAGGGGGTGTTCACCAGGGTCTCCTCGTTGGCAGGCGGTCTTGCAGCCGGGGTTCAGCGCACCAGGCAGGGCCGCTTCGGGTCGAAGCGCCAGCCGGGGATCAGGTACTGCATCGCCACGGCGTCGTCGCGCGCGCCCAGGCCGTGCTGCAGGTACAGGGCATGGGCCTTGCGCACCTCGTCCATGTCGAGCTCGATGCCCAGGCCCGGGGCCTTGGGCACCTGCACGAGGCCGCCTTCGATCTTCAGCGGCTGCTTCGTCAGGCGCTGACCGTCCTGCCAGATCCAGTGGGTGTCGATGGCAGTGACACGGCCCGGGGCCGCCGCAGCCACGTGCGTGAACATCGCCAGCGAGACGTCGAAGTGGTTGTTGGAGTGCGAGCCCCAGGTCAGCCCGAAGTCGCGGCAGGTCTGGGCCACGCGCACCGAGCCCGAGAGCGTCCAGAAGTGCGGGTCGGCCAGCGGGATGTCCACCGACTGCAGCACCAGCGAATGCACCATCTGGCGCCAGTCGGTGGCGACCATGTTCGTGGCCGTCGGCAGCCCGGTGGCGCGGCGGAACTCGGCCATCACCTCCCGCCCGGAGAAGCCGCCCTCGGCGCCGCAGGGGTCCTCGGCGTAGGCGAGCACGCCGTGCAGGTCGCGCATCAGGCGCACCGCGTCCTTCAGCAGCCAGCCGCCGTTGGGATCCAGCGTGACCCGCGCCTGGGGGAAGCGCTCGTGCAGCGCGCGCACCGCCTCCACCTCGGCCTCGCCGGCGAGCACGCCGCCTTTGAGCTTGAAGTCGTTGAAGCCGTAGCGCGCGTGCGCGGCCTCGGCCTGGCGCACGATGGCCTCGGGCGTCAGCGCCACCTCGTGCCGCACGCGGCGCCAGCCATCGGCCTCTTCCGGCTCGTCCTGCGGGGCCAGGTAGGGAAGGTCCGTCTTCGTGCGGTCGCCGACGAAGAACAGGTAGCCCAGCATCTCCACCGCCTCGCGCTGCTGGCCTTCGCCGAGCAGCGCCGCCACCGGCACGCCCAGGTGCTGGCCCAGCAGGTCGAGCAGCGCCGACTCCAGCGCCGCCACCGCGTGGATGGTGGTGCGCAGGTCGAAGGTCTGCAGGCCGCGGCCACCGGCGTCGCGGTCGGCAAAGCGCTCGCGCACCTCGCGCAGCAGCGCCTGCCAGCGCCCCAGGGGCTGGCCGACCACGATGTCGGCCGCGTCCTGCAGCGTCTTCAGGATGGCCTGCCCGCCCGGGACCTCGCCGATGCCGGTGCGGCCGGCGCTGTCGGTCAGGATCAGCAGGTTGCGGGTGAAGAAGGGGCCGTGCGCCCCCGACAGGTTCATCAGCATGCCGTCGCGGCCGGCCACGGGGATGGCCTCGAGACGGGTGACGGTGGGGGTGGAGGCGGCGCTCATGGACTCGGCAGCTTGGAAATGGGCAAGGAGGTGCGATGCCTGGGTAAAGACATCAGTCATCGTACAACTTATCGCCGGCTTGTCAAGGGCTCTGGGCGCGGCGGTCGTTTCCTTTCGGCGCGCCGGGGGCAGCGGCAACGGGCGGCGTCAGCTTGCTGCGCGCCGGAACCGCCGCACCGCCGCCAGCATCTCGTCCAGCAAGGGCGAGCTCGACTGCTTCAGGTGGTAGCAGTACAGCTCCATCCAGACCTCGTGCCGGCTCTTCAGCGGCCGCAACACGACCCCCGGTATCTGAAGGCGACGCAGCGACTGCGGCACCATCACGAGACCCCGACCCGTGGACACCATCAGCGCCCCGGTCACGATGTCGGCCACCTCGTACTCGACGCAGGGCTCGATGCCGTGCAGCATCATCAGCTCGAGCGAGGCGTTGTGGAGCTGGCTGCTCGGGCTGGACGGCATGATCATCGGCTCGTCCTTCAGCGCCTCCACCGGCACCTCGGGCAGCGCGGCCAGCGGGTGGTCCTCGTGCAGGGCGAGCAGGATGGGCTCGCGGTGCACCAGCTCCACGGCGATGTCGTCCTCGCGCGGCACCATGCGCTCGAAGACGATCGCGACCCGCCGCTGCCGCAGCGCGTTCAGCTGCACCGGCGTTGGCCCGTGGTGCAGGGCCAGCCGCACCTGCGGGTGCTCGGCGCGGAACTGCGCGAACAAGTGCGGCAGCGTCTCGTACATCGCGGTACCGAACAGGCCGACGTCGAGCGTGCCGACCTCGCCGCGCCCGGCCTTCTGCGCCCGGTCGGCGGCCTGCCCCACCAGCGTGCGGACGCTGCGCGCGTCCTCCAGAAAAGCCGCTCCGGCCTGCGTCAGCTCCACGCCGCGCGGCGTACGCAGGAAGAGCTGCACGCCGAGCTCATCCTCGAGCATCTGGATCTGGCGTGTCAGCGGCGGCTGCGACAAGTGCAGCCGCGCTGCCGCACGGCCAAAGTTGCGCTCCTCGGCGACAGCGACGAAATACTTGAGTTGACGGAGCTCCATATGGAAACCTAGCGTTTACCCTTATCTCACGATACCTTTTCGGTAATCGATCTGAGCAATATCGGATTGGACAGTATGACGACGCCTTCGAACAATCGGCATCCGTCAGAACCCCAACCCGCGCTCCCATGCTCAAGCCGATCGAAAACACCGCCCGAGCCCTGAAGAACCTCGGTGGCCTGTGGCAGTTCCGCCTGGACCCGCAGGCACGCGGCCGGGCCGAGCGCTGGTGGCGCAGCCCGCTGGCCCAGACGCGCGAGATCGCGGTGCCGGCGAGCTACAACGATGTCCACGCCGACGCCGCCGCGCGCGACCACGTGGGCGACGCCTGGTACCAGACCCCGGTGTTCGTGCCCGCCGCGTGGGAAGGCGAGCGCATCGTGCTGCGCTTCGACGCGGCGACGCACCACGCCGTGGTCTGGCTCGACGGCAGCGAGGTCATGCGCCACGAGGGCGGGTACACCCCCTTCGAGGCCGACGTCACGGCCCTCGTCAGGCCCGGCTCGACGCACCGCCTGACGGTGTGCGTGAACAACGAACTGAGCTTCCAGACCATCCCCCCGGGGCGCGTGCTCACCCTGGCCGACGGCCGCCGCCGCCAGCAGGTCTTTCACGATTTCTTCAACTACGCCGGCCTGCACCGCGCGGTATGGCTGTACGCCACGCCCCAGGAGCACGTGGCCGACGTGACCGTGCGCACCACCTACGACGCCACGACCGGAGCCGGCAGCGTGGACTTCGACGTGGTCACCGTCGGCGAGGGCGCGACGCGCGTGCGCCTGCTGGACGCCACGGGCAAGGCCGTGGCCCGCGCGGCGCGCGTTCGCGGCCGGCTGGCCCTGGCCCAGGCCACGCCCTGGCAGCCGGGCACGCCTTACCTCTACACGCTCGTGGTCACGCACGGCAGCGATGTCTACACCCTGCCCGTGGGCGTGCGCTCGATCGAGGTGCGCGACACGCAGTTCCTGATCAACGGCCGGCCGTTCTACTTCACCGGCTTCGGCAAGCACGAGGACAGCGCCGTGCGCGGCAAGGCGCACGACGACGCGTTGATGGTGCACGACTATGCGCTGCTGGACTGGATCGGCGCCAACTCCTTCCGCACCTCGCACTACCCCTATGCGGAGGAGGTGCTGGACTACGCCGACCGGCACGGCATCGTCGTCATCGACGAGACCGCGGCCGTGGGCTTCAACATGGAGATCGCACGCAAGCTCTCGGGCTCGGCCGATCTGCCCGACGAGCTCTACAGCGAGGAGGCGATCGGTTCGCGCACGCAGGCGGCGCACCTGCAGGCCATCCGTGAGCTCGTGGCGCGCGACAAGAACCACCCGAGCGTGGTGATGTGGAGCATCGCCAACGAACCCGACTTGCGCCCGGCCGGCTCGGGCGAGTATTTCGCGCCGCTGGTAGCCGCGACGAAGGCCCTCGACCCGACGCGCCCGGTCACGGTCGTCAACGTGATGATGGTGGGCCCCGAGCAGGACACCGTGGCCGCGCAGCAGGACGTGATCTGCCTGAACCGCTACTGGGGCTGGTACGCCGAGGGCGGCGATCTCGTCGCCGCCGAGCAGGCGCTCGAGGCCGACCTGCGGGCCTGGATGGCCAAGTTCCCCGGCAAGCCCATTGTCGTCACCGAGTACGGCGCCGACACCATGCCGGGCCAGCACGGCGTGGTGCCCGAGATGTGGACCGAGGAGTACCAGGCCGAGCTGCTGGCCATGCACGGCCGCGTCTTCGACCGCGTCGGCGCCGTCGTCGGCGAGCAGGTCTGGAACTTCGCGGACTTCGCCACCTCGCAGGGGATCATGCGCGTGGGCGGCAACCGCAAGGGCGTGTTCACGCGCGATCGCCAGCCCAAGCGCGCCGCGCACGTGCTGCGGCAACGCTGGCACGCGCTTTGTGCCGTGCCTGGCATGGCGGCCAGCGCGGTCAAGCCGTCGCTCATGCCCGTGCACGCGCCCGCGCCCAAGCCCGCGCTCCAGGCCGTCGCGGCGCCCGCCTCCGCACCCGCCGCGCCAAAGATCGAGGCGGCGCCTGGGCGCCCGAGCCGTCGCCGCGCGGCGCTCAAAGAGACCGCCTGAGGGGCCTGCCCGCCCCCACCGTTCGCAAAGACCATCCCATCCACCGACCCATCCGACGCCCCACCTTCCCGCAGGAGACCCGCATGAAGACCCACCACCTCCACGCCCGCCCGATCGCCCTGGCAGCAGCCGCCCTGTTCTTCAGCGCGAGCGCCCTGGCGCAAGAGACCGTCGAGGTGCTGCACTGGTGGACGACGGGCGGCACCGCCGCTGCCGCGGCCAAGCTCAAGGAGGCCGCGCAGGCCGCGGGGGTGAGCTGGAAGGACGTGGCCGTGGCCGGCAACGAGAACCAGCGCACGCTGCTGCGCACGAAGCTGATGAAGGGCGACGCCCCCGGCGTGGCGCAGATCGTGGGCGACATCGAGCAGTTCGCCGACCAGCGCGACAAGCTCTTCGACCTGAACGCCATCGCGCGGGAGGAGAACTGGGATGCCGTGCTGCCCAAGGTCATCCAGGAATACGCCAAGATCGGCAGCGGCCAATACGCTGCCGTGCCGCTGAACGTGCACCGCCTGTCCGTCATGTACACGAACAAGGCCGTGCTCGACAAGCTGGGCGAGAAGCAGGCGCCGACCAGCTGGGACGAGTTCTTCCGCGTCGCCGACAAGGCCAAGGCGGCCGGCATCAACCCCATCGCCTGGGGCAACCCGCAGGTCATCAGCGTGATGTTCACGCAGACCGTCTTCGGCACTATCGGCGCCCAGGGCTACCGCAAGGCCTTCATCGACGGCGACGCGGCCACGATCCAGGGCGCGGGCATGCACAAGGCGCTCGAGAACTTCCGGCGGCTGAGCGCCTACGCCGACAAGAGCGCCATCACCAAGCGCTGGAACGAGGGCACCCAGAGCGTGATCGCCGGCGACACGCTGTTCCAGATCATGGGCGACTTCGCCAAGGGCGAGTTCACCCGCGCCGGCAAGAAGCCGGGCGTGGACTTCCTGTGCACCGCCTCCCCGGGCACCGTGGGCAGCCTGCACTTCATCACCGACGGCTTCATCTTCTTCAAGCAGCGCAAGGACGCGCCCCAGGCCCAGGCCGCGCTCGCGCGCGTGCTGATGAGCAAGAAGACCCAGGAGGAGTTCAACCTCGTCAAGGGCTCGGTGCCGGCGCGCACCGACGTCGACATGAGCCGCTTCGACGAGTGCTCCAAGGCCACCTATGCCGAGTTCAACGCCGCGGCCAAGGCCGGCACGCTGCACCCCTTCGTGGACATGCTGATCCCGGCCTCGCGCGCCGGCGCCATCCGCGACGTCTTCATCGAGTTCCACTCCAAACCCGAGATGACGCCCGACCAGGCCATCCGCAAGCTGCTCGCGGCCGTCAAGGTCTCCTGAGCCAGCGCCCCCTGCCCACGGAGCCCCCCGATGGACACCCAGGCATCCGCGGGCCAGCGCCTCGAGCGCTGGCTGCCGCAACTGGTCATCTCGCCCGCCTTCGCGCTGAGCGTGCTGTTCTTCTACGGCCTGTCGGTGTGGATCGGCGGGCTCTCGCTGACGGGCTCGACCACCACGGTGCAGTGGAACTGGGTGGGCCTGGAGCAGTACGCGCGCCTGTTCGACGACGAGACGTGGTGGCTGTCGGTGCGCAACATGGCGGTGTTCCTGCCGCTGTCCATCGGCGTGCCGCTGCTGCTGGGCGCGCTGCTGGCCATCCTGCTGGATCAGCAGATCCGCATCGAGGGCTTCCTGCGCACGATGTACCTGTACCCGCTGGCGCTGTCGTGGATCGTCGCCGGCACGCTGTGGCGCTGGATGCTCGCGCCCGATGTCGGCTTCGAGTCCTTCCTCAAGCGCCACGGTTTCCCGAACGCGAGCTTCGACTGGCTGGTCAACGCCGACTACTCGATCTACACCATCGCGCTCGTGGCGGTGTGGCACTCCACCGGCTTTGTCATGGCGATGTTCATCGCCGGCCTGCGCAGCATCGACGACTCCATCATCAAGGCCGCGCGCATCGACGGCGCGAGCATGCCGCGCGTCTACTGGAGCGTGATCCTGCCGGCGCTGCGGCCCACGGTCTTCAGCGCGCTGATCATCCTGCTGCCGGCCATGATCAAGACCTACGACCTGATCGCCGTGCTGACCCAGGGCGGCCCCGGGCACTCCAGCGTGCTGCCGGCCTACTTCATGTTCGACCGCTTCTTCGCCCGCGAGCAGATGGGCCTAGGGGCGGCGGCGGGCACCATCATTCTGATGACCTGCATCGCCGTGGCGCTGCCCTACATCGTGCTCGAACTGCGCCGCCAGCAGCGCCAAGGGGATTGAGATGCGCGGACACCGACTCCTGATCCATGCCGCGCTCTTGCTGGCCCTGGGCTTCTTCGCCCTGCCCGCCTGGTTCGCGCTCGTCAACTCCTTCAAGCCGCTGGACGAGATCTACGGCGGCAACGTCTTCGGCCTGCCGGGCACCTGGACGCTCGAGGCCTGGGGCAAGGCCTGGAACCAGGCCTGTACCGGCGCCCCCGAATGCCGCGGGCTGTCCGGCTACTTCGTGAACTCGATGCTCACCGTCCTGCCCGCCACCGCCATCGGGACGATGTGGGGCTGCTGGAACGGCTACATCCTGGCCAAGTGGCGCTTCAAGGGCAGCGAGGCCGTGCTGTTCGTTCTGATGTTCGGCAGCTTCATCCCGATCGGGCTGTTCCTGTTCCCGCTGACGGTGATCTTCGACCGCATGGGGCTGTCCAGCAGTCTGGCCGGGCTGATCGTGGTGTATGTCATCTATAGCCTGCCCACGGCACTGTTCTTCAAGAACTACTTCGTCGGCTTTCCGGGCGAGCTGATCAAGGCCGCGCGCATCGACGGCGCCGGGCTGTTCCGCATCTTCTGGAGCGTGGTACTGCCCACCGCGCGCCCGATCCTGATGGTGGTGGTGATCATGAGCTTCACCAACATCTGGAACGACTTCCTGTTCGCGCTCGTGCTCGCGCCCTACGACAGCCAGACCGTCACCGTCGGCCTGAACAACCTGATCAACGTGGTCGAGGAACGCGCCGAATACAACGTCCACATGGCCGCGGCGCTGATCGCGGCGCTGCCCACCACCATCGTCTACGTGCTTGCCGGCAAGCATTTCGTCCGGGGCCTGACCTCGGGCGCCGTCAAGGGTTGAGGAGCCCCACCATGGCCAGTCTCTCGATCGAGAACGTGCACAAGCGCTACGCCAGCGCGCATGTGCTGAAGGGCATCGACATCCAGATCGCCGACGGCGAGTTCCTGATCCTCGTCGGGCCCTCGGGCTGCGGCAAGTCCACGCTGCTGAGCATGATCGCCGGCCTGGACGACATCAGCGAGGGCCGCATCCGCATCGGCGAGCGCGTGGTCAACGACGTGAGCCCGAAGGACCGCGACATCGCGATGGTGTTCCAGAGCTACGCGCTCTACCCGAGCATGACGGTGCGCGAGAACATCGAGTTCGGGCTGAAGATGAAGAAGGTGCCCGCGGCCGAGCGCGCCGCCGCGGTCGAGCGGGTGTCGCGCACACTGCGGATCGACGCGCTGCTCGAGCGCCGGCCCTCGCAACTCTCGGGCGGCCAGCGCCAACGCGTGGCCATGGGCCGCGCCCTGGCGCGCAACCCGGCGATCTTCCTCTTCGACGAGCCGCTGTCCAACCTGGACGCCAAGCTGCGCGTGGAGATGCGCGCCGAGATCAAGTCCCTGCACCAGCGCCTGCGCAACACCATCGTCTACGTCACGCACGACCAGGTCGAGGCGATGACGCTGGGCGACCGCATCGCGGTGATGAAGGACGGTCTGGTGCAGCAGTTCGGCACGCCGGCCGAGATCTACGAGCGGCCGGCCAACACCTACGTGGCCGGCTTCATCGGCTCGCCGAGCATGAACTTCCTGCCGGGGACGGTCGAGGGGCGCACGCTGCGGCTGGACGGGGTGGACGCCGCGGTCGGGCTGCCGCAGGCCTTCACGCCACGGCGTGTCCTGGCAGGCCTGCGGCCCGAGCATTTCCAGCCCTGCGCCCAGGGCACGCCGGGCGCACTTCATGCCGGGGTCGAGATCCTCGAGCCCACGGGGGCCGACACCTTTGCCACGGTGCGGCTGGGCCCGCAGGCCACGACCGTGCGCTACGCGCCGAAGCTCGCGCCCGCCGTCGGCGATGCGGCCTGGCTCACCGTGGCCAGCGATGCCATCAGCCTGTTCGACGCCGACGGCGGCACGCGCCTGGCAGGCACGTCAGCGCACTGAGACGCGCGAGGCCTCAAAGCGCGCTGGGACTCACTCGGCGTCCAACCCCAACGGGCTGCCCGCCCGACGCCGCCGCTCGCGGCTGTTGGCAAGGTGGGTGCGCATCGCTGCGCGCGCAGCCTCGGCGTCCTGCGTCGCGATGGCGTCGAGGATGCTCTCGTGCTCGGCGTTGACGCGCTGCAGGTAGGCCTGCCGCGCCACGCGCTGCGCGGCGTCGACGGCCGCGGCCGCGGCCGTATCCAGGGCGCCGACCGCGGCTGCAGGCCCTCCCGGGGAGGCCGACGCCTCCAGCCGCGCGCGTGGGATGCTGCGCGTGCCCAGCGTGGCCAGCAGGTTGTAGAAATGGTCGTTCTGCGTTGCGCGCGCGACCTCGGCGTGAAAGCGGAAATCGGCCTCGACGGCGTCACGCCCCTCTTGCACGGCCCGTTCGAAGTCCTCCACGGCAGCGCGCAGCAGTTCGAGCTGTGCGGGCGTGCGCCGGCGCGCGGCGAGCGCCGCGGCCTCCGTCTCCAGCGCGATGCGCAACTCGAGCAGCGCGACCACGTCGCGCAGCGTCTCGAGCTGCTGCGGATCGACGCGGAAGCCCTCGTCGGACGGCGGCGGGAGCGCGAAGGTGCCGATGCCATGGCGCGTCTGCACCAGGCCCGCGGCCTGCAGCTGGGACAGGGCCTCGCGCACCACCGTGCGGCTGACGCCAAATTCGGCCATCAACGCGGCCTCGGTGGGCAGTTTCTCGCCCGCGGGAATGCGGCCCTCGCGGATGCGCGCAGCCAGCGCCTGCACCAGCTCCTGGGCCAGGGTGCGCGGCCTGCGCGCGGTCTCGCCTGTGGCCAGTGGGGTTCGCAGTGACATCGGGTTAGCCCTGATTCCCCGCACTTGACCCGGGGCTGTGTGGTTCTACAATTTGACTCAAGTTGTACGACAACGTACAAGATGCGATGACGGATGGTGCAACAAAAGCGCTTCCGGATCAAGACCCACCCTCTCATCGACACCGCGCAGACGCGCCCATCCACACCCCACCTCCCCATGCTCGACCAACCTGCCACCCCCCTGCGCTTCGGGCGCCTGCTGCTGACCGGCGCCGCGGGCAACCTCGGCCGCGAACTGCGTCCGCGCCTGAAGGTCTACTGCCAGACGCTGCGGCTCAGCCACCGCGCCCCCTTCGGCGAGCCCGGCCCGGGCGAGGAGATCGTGGTAGCCGATCTCGCCGACGCCGACGCCATGCTGGCGCTGCTCGAAGGTGTGGACGCGGTCGTCCACATGGGCGGCGTCTCCACCGAGCAGCCCTGGGAGCGCATCCTGCCGAGCAACATCGTCGGCATGGTCAACCTGTACGAGGCGGCACGCCGCCAGCGCGTGCCGCGCATCGTCTTTGCCAGCACCAACCATGTCACCGGCTTCTACCGCCAAAACCAGGTCGTCAGCCCGAAGGACCCGGTGCGCCCCGACGGCTTCTACGGTCTGTCCAAGGCCTTCGGCGAAAACCTGGCCCAGCTCTACTGGGACCGCCACGGCATCGAGACCGTGAGCCTGCGCATCGGCTCCTCGTTCGCCGCGCCCAAAGATCGCCGCATGCTGGCCACCTGGATGAGCTTCGACGATACCGAGCGCCTGGTGGTGGCCGCGCTCACGGCGCCGGTGGTCGGGCACACCGTGATCTACGGCTTCAGCGACAACACCACGCGCTTCTGGGACAACACCCCGGCGGCGCACGTCGGCTACCGGCCGCGCGACAGCTCCGAGACCTTCCGCTCGGAGGTCGAGGCGCGCCAGCCGGTGCTGGACCGCCACGATCCGGCCGTCATCTACCAGGGCGGCGCCTTCGTCAAGCAGGGGCCGTCGAATTGAGGTCGCCCGCATGACCGCTCCTTCCGCCACCGCGAGCCCGGCCATGGGCAGCGCCCAGCCCGTGCGCTTCGAGCCGAGCGCACGCTACCCCGACCCGGCCATCGCGGTGCTGGACCCGGCCTTCCTGGCGCTGCGCGTGTTCAGCGCCTCGGTCGAGCAACTCGCCACCGGGATGCGCTGGGCCGAGGGGCCGGTATGGTTCGGCGACGGCCGCTACCTGCTCGTTTCCGACATCCCGAACGACCGCATCCTGCGCTGGGACGAGACCACCGGTGCGACCAGCGTCTTCCGCCAGCCCTCGAACCACGCCAACGGCCTGGCGCGCGATCGCCAGGGCCGGCTGCTGGCCTGCGAGCACCTGACGCGGCGCATCACGCGCACCGAGTACGACGGCAGCATCACCGTGCTGGCCGACCGCTTCGGGGGCCGGCGCCTTAACTCGCCCAACGACATCGTCTGCGCGCGCGACGGAGGCATCTGGTTCACCGACCCGCCCTTCGGCATCCACGGCTGGTGGGAGGGCGAGCGCGCCGAGACCGAGCTGCCCTTCCAGGGCGTGTTCCGCCTCGACCCGCACAGCGGCCGGCTCGAGGCCATGCTGACCGACCTGGCCGGCCCCAACGGCCTGGCCTTTTCGCCCGACGAGCGCACGCTCTACGTCGTCGAGAGCCGCGCCAAGCCGCACCGCCTGGTCTGGGCCTGGGACGTCGGCGACAACGGCCACCTGTCCAACCGCCGTCTTGTCATTGACGCGCAGGGGCCAGGCGCGTTGGACGGACTTGCGGTCGACACCACCGGCCACCTGTGGTGCGGCTGGGGCAGCGACGGCACGCTCGGCGCCGACCCCGAACGGCTGGACGGCGTGCGCGTGTTCACCCCCCAGGGTCAAGCCATCGCCCACATCCACCTGCCCGAGCGCTGCGCCAACGTCTGCTTCGGCGGCGCCCGGCGCAATCGCCTGTTCATGGCCAGCAGCCATTCGCTGTACGCGCTGTTCGTCAACGCGCAGGGAGCGGTTTGACGGCGCGTCGTGCCGGAAAACCAGTGATGAAAACGATGCCCGGTCGCGAGACGTGACGCTCGCCCCAGCAATCGTCAGCTTGTCGCCTTGCAGGCCGTCCAGGCGCCACCGTTCCGGCTTGACGCGAGCACGGCGTCCACGAACTCCAAACCCCGCAGTCCGTCGTGCACGCTGGGCGACCAGGCATGGAGCGGGTCGGGCGTCATGCCAGTGATACGGGCCGCAATCGCTTCGGCGAAGTCGGCATACAAGTTGGCAAACGACTCGCGAAAGCCTTCAGGGTGGCCGCGCGCAATCCGGCTGGCGCGTTGCGCCACAGGGTGCAGCCGCGCATCGCCGCGGCCCAGGATCTGTACCGAGTCACCGAGCGGCGCATAGCGCAGGTAATTCGGCTCCTGGTGCTGCCACTCCAGCATGCCCTTGGCGCCGTGGACGCGAATGCGCACATTGTTTTCAGCGCCGGCGGCAGCCTGCGTGACCATGCATGAGCCGCGCGCACCATCTTCAAAGCGCCACAAGATGCCCGCGTAGTCGTCGAATACCCGAGCAGGCACGACAGCACCCACATCGGCCGACACCCTGGCAACTCGGCTGCCGCAGACGTACGTCGCCAGATGATGGGCGTGGGTGCCGATATCGCCCATCACCAGAGACGCACCGCTGCGCTCGGGGTCCAGCTTCCAGCGCAGTTTCGCCGTGAGCTCGCCGGCTTCCACCGGCAGCGCCATACCCCCTTGAAAATACTCCGCCTGCACGATGCGGATGTCGCCCAGCAGGCCGGACTCGACCATGGCCCGCGCCTGTCGCACCATGGGGTAGCCGCTGTAATTGTGAGTCAGGCAGAACGCCAGTTGCGTCTGCTCCACCAGTTCGACCAAGCGGCGAGCCTGGCTGAGTGTGTTGACCAGGGGCTTGTCGCAGATGACGTGCAACCCCGCCTGCAGCGCCAACGTGCAGTCGTCGTAGTGGCGATCATTGGGCGTCATCACGGCCACGGCCTCGATGCGGTCCCCGGTTCCCCGGAGGCCCTCGGTGGCGATCATCTGCTCGACCGTGGCGTAGGCGCGCGATGCGTCCAGGCCCAAGGCGACGCCGTGGCTGGCGGACCGTGCCGGGTCTGATGACAGCACGCCAGCCAGGATCACGAAGCGTTGGTCCAGCACCGCCGCGCTTCGGTGGATCGGCCCGATGAAGGAGCCCGGCCCGCCGCCAATCACGCCCAGCCGCAGTGGCCGCCCGAGCGTGGCCCAGGCCGATGTAGAGCTTGACAGCGTCATCAGATTCGTCCCGCCAGGCCGGGCTTGCTTCTTTGCAGCAAGATGGTCTCCGGGTGTGCCAGCTGCATGCGAACCGGTGGCAAGCCGCGCAACACCAGTTCAAGGTCGTCCACGGCCATTTCGCCGATGTTCTTGAGTGCCGAATCGATGCCGCCGGCCCGATGCGCTGAAAGCAAGACCGCTTCTTCGCGCCGGAGCTCTTCGTCGGCGGGCACAGGCTCGTCTGGAAAGACGTCGATCGCCGCCTCGATTCGACCGCTGCGGAGCTCGGCCCGCAACGCGGCAAAGTCCATCACTTCGGCGCGGCTGAGCAGGATCAGCTTGCTGCCGTCGCGCAGGCGGGCCAGTTCCGGCGCACCGATCAAGCCACCATTCCTGACCGTGGGCGCCGCCAGCACGAAGACGATGCGTGAGGTCTCCAAGAGCGTGTGAAGGTCGCTGGGCGCGGTCCGCCATTCCCGAAGGACCGCGTCGGGCAGCCAGGGGTCGAAGACCTGGATGGGGCAGCCAAACGGGGCCAGCAGGGCGGTGAGCTTGCGCGCAATGTTGCCAAAGCCGATGATGCCCACCGGCGCACCAAACAGGGTCTGCACGCCGGCGTTGCCCTTGAAGCCATAGCGCTCGGTGCCGGCCCGGAACTGCCGGTCTGCGGCCGTGATGCCGCGGACGAGGTCCAGCGCCAGGGCGAGCCCGTATTCGGCCACGGCCTGGGCGAAGGCTGGCGCCGCACAGGCAACGCGGATACCCCGCGCAAAGCAGGCGGCGTAGTCGATGTTGGCGAAAAAATTCCCCTCCACGTTCAGCACGGCCTTGAGCCCGACGGCCCGCTCCAGCCGTGCCTGGGGCAGCGCCGTCTGCCCCAGGATGGCGCTGAGGCGTGGCAGGCAGGCATCGACCACCGCATCAGGCACGGAGCCCTCTTCCACGGTGATGATGTCCGCCAGCGCATTCAGCCGTTGCCTGTCCGCCTCGCGAAAGATCATCGCGTTGTTCCGGGGGGACGGGTCCAGCAGTACCACCGGCTTGAGGGAATGATCCATGACGTTGGTTCAGGGTTCAGGACACGGGCTCAGATCTTGGCGGCAACGTAGCGGGCACCCATGTAGTACTTCTGCGCGTCGACCATCTCCGGCACGCGGCCAAAGCTCTTGAACATCTCGTTCATGCCATTGAGCCAGTTGTTGACCGTGCCGTCTTCCGTGAGTCTCGACAGCTCGGCGCTGCTGTAGTACTCGGCGAACTTGGATTCGGCCTCCAGATTGGTGCGCGGCGCGTTCAGGAGCGCAGCGGTCAGGTCCACCGCCTGCGACACGTTTTTCGCGCGCCAGTCGCTGGCCTCCTTGATCACGCGCAGCACGGCGTCGTGCAAGGGTCGCCCGGCGGCCGAGTCGAGGTCCGGGCGCATGACGAAGGCGCTCGGAAAGCTGTTCTTGGGCAGCGCGTCCTTGTTGGTGAACAGCTCGTTGAGGTTGGGCACGCGCTGACGTATGGTGCCGACGTGCGGATACCAGATGCCTGCACCGTCGACCTGGCCCGACGCAAAAGCGGTCACGATCGTGGACGGGTCCATGGTCACCCGCTTGATGTCCTCGATCTTCATGCCAGCCTTTTGCAGGGCCAATCGCACCAGCATGTCGCCCGACGTCCCCTCGGGCACTGCGACGGTCTTGCCCTTCAGATCCTGCAGGCTCTTGATGCCGGGCTGGCCGATCACGCGGTCGGAGAACCCGACGACGTTGATGGCAATCACCCTGGCCTTGCCGGTGATCGGCAACCACAGGGCACCCGGCCCGATGAAGCCGAAGTCGAGGTCGCCGCTGCCCAGGGCCTGGATCTGGATCGGACCGTTGGTGAAGACTTTGATCTCGGGCGCCAGGTTGTTCTTCTTCCAGAGGTCGAGCTTGTTGGCGACCGCGACCATCGAGGCGCCCAGGAAGTCACCGATGTAGCCCATGCGCACCTTCAGGGGTGCGCCCTGGGCGAAGGCTGACTGGACGCCCGACATGCCCAAGGCCACGCCACCGAGGGATGCGGCCTTGAGAAGGGTTCTGCGGCGTGGGCTCGTGGCGATCTTGTCCTGCATGGAAGTCTCCTGTTGATGAAGTTGTAGCGGCACTGACTCTCAGACGAAATTCATGGCTTCTGGTGACGGGCGGCAGCAGGGTCCGGGCGTCCAGCCACTGGATCTGCCCAGAAAAGACGCCCACCTGCTGCCCAAGACCTTGGGCACGTCGCCGATACCCATGAGCACCGTCGCCAGCGGAAAGCCGCAGCAGGCGGCGGTGCGCCGTGGAGCACGTCTTGCCGGTTGATCGTGGGGCGGATGATCGCTGGGGCTCGTCGTCACGGACACCTTAAACCTACTGTAGCCATCGCAAGGTATGCTTAGAAGTGCAATTTTTTGATTCCATCCTGCGTGAAACGCATCACCAAAGCAGGAGCGCGTTGTGACCGAAAGCCCGGCAACCCAGCAGCAGCCGCAGGTGTCGCCCGTGCGGCTGTTGCGACGCTCCCACCTGCTGGGTGACTTCCTGACGGTGATCGCCGAGGGCAGCATCCGGCAGGCGGCCGACAAGATCGCGATCAGCCAGTCAGCGCTGACGCGCCGCATCCAGGACCTGGAGGAAGGTCTGGGCGCCAGCCTTTTTGAGCGCACCTCCCGTGGCATGACCCTGACGCCTTTTGGCGAGGTGCTCAAGCACCATGCCCAGCTGGTGGCCATCACCTGCAAGTCCGCGGCCAATGAAATCAGCGAACTGCTCGACGGCGAGGCGGGCGAGCTGCGGATATCAGCCGGTCCAGCCTGGGCCTATGCCCTGGTGCCCGATGCCATCGTTGCCATGCAAGCCGCGCGCCCGAAGATCCGGGTCACCTTGCTCGACCTGATCAACGATGTCTCGCTCCCGATGTTGGCCAGCGGGCTGCTCGACGTGGTGCTCGGTGGCCTGCCCGCCACACGCGACCCGCAACTGGAATACGAACGCATCCTGGAGATCGAGCACCTTGTGTTTGCCAACGGACAGCACCCGTTGACGCAGTTGGCCATCGTGGATGCGGCGCGCCTGAGCACCTACCCTTGGATCTGGTTCACGGCAGGTTCTGCACCGCGAGAGTTGATGGCGTCATATTTCCAACAAGCGGAATTGGCACCCCCTTCAGCCGCAGTCGAGACCTCATCGGCCCCATCGGCCTTCAGGCTGTTGCAGCACAGCAATTACCTGATGCTGCTCCCGTCAACCGCGCTCGGGACCGCAGCCCACCACGGTTTGCGGCCGCTGCCCCTGCGCAGGAGCTTTGGCCACTACGTCGCTGGCATGATCTACCGACCGTCCGTGCGTCGCCTCAAGGCGTTCACGTCGTTCCGCGAAGCACTTCTTGACAGGCTGCCTGGCGCACTGGGCAGCCTTGAGGCGTGACCACCGAGCAGCAAGCCTGGCCTCCAGGGCCCCAGGGTCAGCGGCGGAGAATGGCGGACGTGAGCAGCGCGCGGTCGCCTCGAGACAGGCGCGTTGCAGTCGCCACGCATTCCGGAATCTCTCGAAGATCAGACGCACTCCATGCAAGAAGCCCACTCCCCTGCCCCGCCTCCGGCGTCCACACCCGCGCCCACGCCCGTGCTCGTGCGCATGCGTGCCGAGGACAACGTCGCGATCGTCGGCAACGACGGCGGCCTGCCCGCGGGCACGGCGCTGCCCGGCGGGCTGGTGCTGCGCGAGCGCGTGCCGCAGGCGCACAAGGTGGCGCTGGTCGACATCCCCGAAGGCGGCGCGGTCACGCGCTATGGCGTCACCATCGGCCACGCGCTGCGCGCACTGACGGCCGGCAGCTGGGTGCACGAGCGCCTGCTGCGCATGCCCCCGGCGCGCGACCTGAAAGACCTGCCGCTGGCCACCGCGCCCCGGCCCGCCATGGTGCCGCTGGACGGCCACACCTTCCAGGGCTACCGCAACCCCGACGGCAGCGTGGGCACGCGCAACCTGCTGGCCGTGACGACCACCGTGCAGTGCGTGGCCGGCGTGCTGGACGTCGCGGTCGAGCGCATTCGGCGCGACCTGCTGCCCAAGTACCCGCACGTGGACGGCGTGGTCGCGCTCGAGCACGCCTACGGCTGCGGCGTGGCCATCGATGCGCCCGAGGCCGTCATCCCCATCCGCACCGTGCGCCACCTGGCGCGCAACCCCAACTTCGGCGGCGAGGTCATGGTGCTGAGCCTGGGCTGCGAGAAGCTCCAGCCCGAGCGCCTGCTGCCCCCGGGCAGCCTGCCGCTGCGGGTGGAGACGGTGCACGCGGCGCCGGCGTCCACACCGGGCACGGCGCTGCCCATCCTGTCCACACCCGCGCCCGACAGCGCCCCCTTCCCGGCGACCGAGCCCGCCGACGCCGCCTGGTCCCACGTGCGCCTGCAGGACGAACACCACGTCGGCTTCGCCTCGATGATCGACGACATCCTGGCCACGGCCGAGACCCACCTGAAGCGGCTGAACACGCGCCGGCGCGAGACCGTGCCCGCGAGCGAACTTGTGCTGGGCGTGCAGTGCGGCGGCAGCGACGCCTTCAGCGGCGTCACCGCCAACCCGGCGGTGGGCGTCTGCGCCGACCTGCTGGTGCGCGCCGGCGCCACGGTGATGTTCTCAGAGACCACCGAGGTGCGCGACGCGGTCGAAACCCTGACCGCGCGCTGCGCCAGCCCCGAGGTGGCGCAGAAGATGGTGGCCGAGATGGCCTGGTACGACGCCTACCTGGCGCGCGGCGAGGTCGACCGCAGCGCCAACACCACGCCCGGGAACAAGGCCGGCGGCCTGTCCAACATCGTCGAGAAGGCCATGGGCTCGGTCGTCAAGAGCGGCTCGATGCCGATCGCGGCCGTGCTCTCGCCCGGCGAGCGCGCCGCCACCCGCGGCCTGATCTACGCCGCCACCCCGGCGAGCGACTTCATCTGCGGCACGCTGCAGCTCGCCGCCGGCATGAACCTGCACGTCTTCACCACCGGCCGCGGCACCCCCTACGGCCTGGCCGAGTGCCCGGTGGTCAAGGTGGCCACACGCAGCGACCTGGCGCGGCGCTGGCACGACCTGATGGACCTAAACGCCGGCGCCGTGGCCGACGGCGATTGCAGCGTCGAGGTGATGGGCTGGCGCCTGTTCCACCTGCTGCTGGACGTGGCCAGCGGGCGCCGCACCTGGGCCGAGCAGCACCGGCTGCACAACGCGCTGGTGCTGTTCAACCCGGCGCCGGTGACTTGACAGGCCGTCCGTTCCGGGGTGAGAAAGCTTGGGGCAACCCTGCGTTTCCTCGAGGGGATGCCCTTGAAGACAGCGTTTGCGCCAGCCGCGCACCTTGCACCATGCTCAGGCAAACAAGCGCGCCATCTGCGCCTCCTGTTCGGCCGTGTAGGTGACGGCTCCGACCGGGATGCTCGCAGGCAATTGATGACGCACCTGCGTGGCCTCCCGCTGCGTGAACCCACCACAGAGCTCGATGAGTTGCGATCCGGACTGAGCCTGTTCCTTGGCGACAAGGATTGCGGAGGCAAGGTCAGATACGCCGACGACGACGGTTGTGAAATGCTCTGAAGACAAGACGGCACGGTGAACCTCTGGCGAGTAGCCAGGTGCCTTGACGATGAAGGTGAAGCGCGAGAGCGGCATCTTGTGCAGCCTGACCCATCGTGGGTGAATCTGTCGGGATGGACGCGCAAGATTTTGCTACCGGACAAGCCAGGCCGAGTTCGACGCCATCGCCGGCTCCCTGAACAACAGAGCAGGCGCCACGCACGGGTTCACCGCCTCCCGGAGGCGTTCGCCGAGAGGCTCGAAGTCGCCCGTCGACCGCGTGCTCTTCCCGTCCAGGACCGTCAGCCGAATGCCTGGAGCCGGTCCGACTCGATGATCTCCACGCCCGGCCGGCCGCGCGCCGCGGCATCGACGAGGGCGCGCGCCACGGCAATGTCGGCCACGGGCCGGTAGCGGGCCGGCACCAGGAATGACAGCGGGGACAGCACAGCGATCGCCAGCCTCTCGCCTGGCCGCCATTCAGCGCGCTCGCCGGCCAGGAACGAGGGCCGCACCAGGGTCACGCTCGGGTAGCCGAGCGCGCAGACGTCGGCCTCGGTCTCGCCCTTCACGCGGCTGTAGAACACCCGCGAGCGCGCGTCGGCGCCTATGGCGGACACGAGAAGGAAGTGGCCGGCCCCAGCCGCGCGTGCCGCCCGCGCGCAGGCCAGGACATGGTCGTGGTCCACCCGCCTGAAGGCAGCCCGCGAGCCCGCGACCCGGAGGGTCGTGCCGAGGCAGCAGAAGACGGCATCGACCTCCGGCATCGCGACGCGGTCGAGCCGTTCGAAATCCACCACCTGCTGCGAAAGCTTGTCGTGGGCGCGCGCCAGCGGGCGCCGCACCCAGGCGTGAACCTGCCCATACGCAGGGTCGTCGAGCAGTGTGCTCAGCACCTGTCGCCCGACCAGCCCGCTGGCGCCGATCAGCAGCGCGCGCCGGGAGGGCCGTCCGGGCGATGAATGCGCGCTCATACTCCCTTCAGCCTCTCAGGCTCTCAGAGCCTGAGAGTTATTCCGCCGTGCCCGAAAGGCGCGCCAAGACGCCCCGGATCTAGGCGCAAACCACAGCCATAGCTCGGGCTATGGCGCGGATTTGCAACGACGAGCCGGGGTGTCTTGGCGTGCAAGGCGGGCATGGGGGAATGACTCTCAGGCTCTCAGGCTCTCAGGCCTTCAGCGATTCAGCCGCCGCGCGGATCGCCTGCCGGATGCGCGGGTAGGTCCCACAACGGCACAGGTTGCCGCTCATCGCGGCGTCGATGTCCGCATCGGTCGGCTTCGGGTTGGTGGCCAGCAGCGCGGTCGCGGCCAGGATCTGGCCCGACTGGCAGTAGCCGCACTGCACGACATCGACCTCGAGCCAGGCGCGCCGGACAGCGTCGGCCGTCGGGCCGGCGAGCCCTTCGATGGTCGTGACCTTGCGGCCGACGGCGGCCGACACCGGCGTGGTGCAGGAACGGCTGGGGGCGCCGTCGAGGTAGACCGTGCAGGCGCCGCACAGCGCCATGCCGCAGCCGAACTTGGTGCCGGTCAGGTTCAGCAGGTGCCGCAAGGCCCACAGCAGCGGGGTGTCCGGCTCGGTGTCGATCGAGACGTCCTTCCCGTTGACATTCAGCGTGAGGGTCATGGTGAGATCTTCCTGTGCGCGTGCCGGCCCGGCAAGCGCGGGCCTCGGATGTCCATCGGAGCCGGGCTGCCGTTCGCGCGATGACCCCGGGTCACGCCGCAGCCAGCCGCAGCGGGAGCTCGCGCAGCCGCTGGCCGGTGAGCGCGAAGAGGGCGTTGGCCAGCGCCGGCGCCACAGGCGGCAGGCCCGGCTCGCCGATGCCCTCGGGGTGCCGGTCGCTCGCGCCAATGTGCGTCTCGATGAGCGGCGTCTGGTCCATGCGCAGCATCGCGTAGTCGTGGTAGTTGCTCTGGGCGACCTGCCCCTTGTCGAACGTGATGTCGCCGAAGAGCGCCGCCGACAGGCCGAAGATCACCGCGCTCTCGATCTGCTGGGCGATGATGTTCGGGTTCACCGCGAAGCCGCAGTCGACCGCGCAGACGACCCGGTGCACGCGGATCGCGTTCTCCTTCGACAGCGAGGCCTCGACGACCTCGGCGACGATCGAGCCGAAGGACTCGTGCAGCGCGATGCCGCGCGCGGTCTTCGCGCCGTCGGGAGCCGGCGCCGGCGGCTGGCCCCAGCCCGCCTTCTCAGCGGCCAGCCTGAGCACCGCCAGATGGCGCGGGTGGCGCGCCAGCAGCGCCGACCTGAACGCCACCGGGTCGGCCTTGGCGTGGGCGGCGGCCTCGTCGATGAACGATTCCTTGAAGAAGGCCTGGTGCGAATGGCCGACCGCGCGCCAGAAGCCCACGGGAACGGGCAGTTCCATCGCCACGTGCCCGATGCGCGCGTGGTCGAACTCGTAGGGCTGGTCGAACGAGCCCTCCGAGGTGGTCTTGTCCGGGCCCGCCGCCGGCCAGCCCAGGGCGCGCGGCAGGTACTGCGGCTGTATGGCCTGGCCGGCCGACACGTTCACCCAGCTCAGCAGCTTGCCGGCGCCGTCGAAGCCGGCGCGAAAGCGCGACACCGCCGCGGGCCGGTAGAAGTCGTGCCGCATGTCCTCTTCGCGCGACCAGATGGTCTGCACCGGCAGGCCCGGAACCTGTCGGGCGATGAAGGCCGCCTGCGCGATGAAGTCGACGTCGAGCCGGCGGCCGAAGCCCCCGCCCAGCATCTGCACGTGCACACTGACCTGGTCCTTGGACAGGCCCAGCTGCCCGCAGACCGCGTCGCGCGCCATGCCGGGAACCTGGGTCGACACCCAGACGTCGGCGCGGCCGTCCTTGAACTCGACCGTACAGTTCATGGGCTCCATCGGCGCGTGCGCGAGGTAGGGCGCGCGGTACACCGCCTCGATCCTGCTCGGCGCGCCGGCCAGGCGCTCGTCGGCCTCGCCCTGCTTGTGGAAGTTGAACTCCCGGCCGGAGTCGAGCGCCTGCGTCATCTGCGCGAACAGGTCCGGGCTCGATGCCCCCGCGGCCGCGCCGGGCTCCCACTCGATGACAAGGGCGGCAAGCGCCTTGCGCGCCCGCCAGTACTGGTCGGCGATGACGGCCACGCCGCCGCTCCCGCCGTGCAGGGCCGGAAAGCTCGCGACCTTCTTCACGCCGGGCAGGTCCTGAGCCCGGCTGGCGTCGAAAGCGCGCACCGTGCCACCGATGACCGGGCTCATGACCACGGCGGCGTACAGGCAGCCCGGCGGCTGCACGTCGAGCCCGAACCGGGCGCTGCCGTCGAGCTTGCCAGCCGCCTCGAAGCGCTTCTGTGGCTTGCCGAGCAGCCGGAACTGCGCCGGGGCCTTCAGGGTCCACGACGAGGCCAGCGCCAACCCGCCGCTCTGGGCCGCGTCGGCCACCAGTTCGCCGAAGCGCACGCTCCTGCCGCCGCCGGTGACGACACCGAGGGCCACCGCGCACTGGCTGGCGTCCACGCCCAGCCGCTTGGCCGCGGCGTTGACCAAGGTCGCGCGGGCCATCGCGCCGGCGTCGCGCATCGGCAGCCACAGGTCCTTCACCGTGGCCGAGCCGCCGGTCATCATCACGCCAACCTCGCGCATCAGCTTGCCAACCATCCACTGCGCGCCGCGCTTGACCACGCCCTGGTCGTCGGGGTGGAAGGGCAGGCCGTCGACCATCGAGGCGATGTTGTTGTAGATGTGATCGACCGGCGAATGCTCGATGCGCACCCGGGCCGGGTCGCAGTCGAGTTCCTCGCACAGCAGCGACACCAAGGTGGTGTGCGCGCCCTGCCCCATCTCGGAGCGCCCCATGATGACGGTCACGGACTCGTCGGCGCCGAGCTTGACCCAGCCGTTGAGCGCGATCTGGCCCTCGGTGGTCGGCAGCGGCCGCGCGCCATGCAGCCGCGATCGCGCCGGCATGACGCCCCAGCCGACGACCAGCGCACCCGCCAGGCCCAGCCCGGATAGCAGGAAGGTTCTTTTCTT
>CAIRBF010000199.1 GCA_903876715.1 uncultured beta proteobacterium | reverse complement strand
GTTACCCGCAGCTGGTGGACGCCTCCAGCCTGAAACGCGAACTGGTGTCCGGCCTGGACATCCTGATCATCCGCGAGCTGACCGGCGACATCTACTTCGGCCAGCCGCGCGGCCGCCGCACCGCGGTCGACGGCCACTTCCCGGGCGCCGAGGAAGCCTTCGACACGATGCGCTACAGCCGCCCGGAGATCGAGCGCATCGCGCACGTGGCCTTCCAGGCCGCGCGCAAGCGCAGCGGCAAGGTCACCAGCGTCGACAAGGCCAACGTGCTGGAGACCTTCCAGTTCTGGAAGGACGTGGTCACCGAGGTCCACCAGGCCTACCCCGACGTCGAGCTGGAGCACATGTACGTGGACAACGCGGCGATGCAGCTCGTGCGCGCGCCGAAGAAGTTCGACGTCGTCGTCACCGGCAACATGTTCGGCGACATCCTCTCGGACGAAGCAGCGATGTTGACGGGCTCGATCGGCATGCTGCCGTCGGCTTCGTTGGACCGGCACAACAAGGGCCTGTACGAGCCGAGCCACGGCAGCGCGCCCGACATCGCCGGCAAGGGCGTGGCCAACCCGCTGGCTACAATCTTGTCTGCTGCCATGATGCTCCGCTTCACCCTGAACCAGCCCGAGGCTGCCGACCGCATCGAGTCGGCGGTCAAGGCCGTGCTCGCTGCCGGCCTGCGCACGGGCGACATCTGGAGCGAAGGCACGCGCCGCGTGGGCACGCGCGACATGGGTGACGCGGTCCTGGCGGCCCTCACCGGCAAAACCATTACCAAGAGCTAGCCGCTCTCGGGTCGTCTCGCCACCATCTTCTGGACCCCGGCGAAACGAGCCGGGAGGCGGGGGTGGGTCCAGATTCACTGGAAAGGCAAGACTGACATGGCAATCAAGGCAAATTCCCTCGTTGGGCTCGTGGGCTGGCGCGGTATGGTCGGCTCTGTGCTGATGGACCGCATGCAGGCCGAAGGCGACTTCGACCACATCGAGCCATTGTTCTTCTCGACTTCCAACGCGGGCGGCGCAGCCCCCGCGATGGCGAAGAACGAGACCCGACTGCAGGACGCGCACGACATCGAGGCGCTGAAAAGATGCGAGATTGTCATTACCGCCCAGGGCGGCGACTACACGACCGAGATCTACCCGAAGCTGCGCGCGGCTGGCTGGCGCGGCCACTGGATCGACGCCGCCTCGACCTTGCGGATGAAGGACGAGGCGGTCATCGTCCTCGATCCGGTCAACATGCCAGTGATCCGGCGCGCGCTGTCCGCGGGCGGGCGCGACTGGATCGGCGGCAACTGCACCGTCAGCTGCATGCTGATGGGTGTGGGCGCGCTGTACAAGGCCGGGCTCGTCGAGTGGATGAGCACGCAGACCTACCAGGCGGCCTCGGGCGGCGGCGCGCAGCACATGCGCGAACTGCTGACGCAGTACGGCACCTTGAATGCGCAGGTGCGTTCCCTGCTGGACGACCCGAAGAGCGCGATCCTCGAAATCGACCGCCTGGTCATCGCGCGTCAGCGCTCGATGTCGGCCGAGGAGACAGCGAACTTCGGTGTGCCGCTGGGCGGCTCGCTCATTCCTTGGATCGACAAGGACCTGGGTGTGGGCAAGGGTCGGGACGAGTCCGGCTGGGGCGTCTCGCGCGAGGAATGGAAGGGCATGGCCGAGACGAACAAGATCCTCGGCCAGGGCGAGGGCTTCGGCACGCCAGCGGTCCCCGTGGACGGGTTCTGCGTGCGTGTCGGTGCGATGCGCTGCCACAGCCAGGCGCTGACCTTCAAGTTGAAGCAGGACGTGCCGCTGGCGGACATCGAGGCCATGATCGCTGCCGACAACCCCTGGGTCAAGCTGGTGCCGAACACGCGCGAGGCGACGCTGCGCGACCTGACGCCCGTGGCTGTCACGGGCACGATGACGATTCCCGTCGGCCGCCTGCGCAAGATGGCGATGGGCCCGCAGTACCTGGGCGCCTTCACGATCGGCGACCAGTTGCTCTGGGGCGCGGCCGAGCCGCTGCGGCGCATGCTGCGGATCCTGCTGGAAGCCTGAACGCCTTGCGCGGGGGGGTGACGTCGTGAAGCGTGACCTGACTCGTGTCCAGGCCCCTGCGGGGGTTTCGTCTGATTGGCGCGGCACGGTTTCCGCCCTGGCCGCCGCGGCATTGCTGGCTTGCGCCGGGCAGGCCTATGCACTCGGTCTCGGGCGCATGTCCGTGCAGTCGGTTCTGGGCGAGCCTCTGCTGGCCGAAATCGACATCACGACGCTGTCGGCCGAGCAGGCTGCGTCCTTGCGTGTCAACATCGCCCCGGCCGAGGTCTATCGCGCCGCGGGCATGGAGTTCACCGAGGTGTTGCGTGGGGCCCGCGTTGAAGTGGCTCGGCGCGCCGACGGGCGTGCGGTTCTGCGCATCAGCAGCGACCGCGTCGCGCGCGATCCCTTCGTCGACCTGATCCTGCAGGCCACCTGGGCCTCGGGTCGCCTGGTGCGTGAGTACACGGTATTGCTCGACCCTCCGCGTACCGGGCAGTCCCCGGTGGATGGCATGGAATCGGCAGGCTTGGCCGACCGGTCCGCGGCGGCCTCGTCCCGCCCGGTCGCAGGCGTGCGCCCCCAGACCGCGATGGCCGCACCCCCTGCACCGGCCGCACCGGCCGCACCGGCTGCACCGGCTGCGCGGCCGGCACCGGCCCCTGCGACGGCCTCGACCACGCCCGCAGTCAGCACGGCTGCGCCGGTGCCAGCGGGTCGCTCCGCCGTCTCGACCACCGAGGCTTCGGCGACTGCTGCGACGGCGAGCACCACGGCTCCGGCGCAGACCGGTGCCGTGGCCGTCGGCACCAGCGTGGCGCCATCGGGCCCGGTGCTCAGCACGATCACCCCGCCACCTGCGCCCGAATCCAGCGGCTCGCCGGATGCTGCGCTCGCCGCGCAGGCAGGGCAGGTGGTCTCGACCGTCTCGCCCCCGCCCGCCGCAGCACAGGCCCGGACCGGAGCGAAGCCACGGACGGCCACGCCCAAGGCGGGCCGAGGCAAGCCGGCGAAGTCGTCGCTTGCCGACGCCGAGGCCGACGGGCGCCAGCGGCACGCCGTGCGCGCCGGGGAGACCCTCTACGGTATCGCGCGCGATCACCGGCCTGAGAGCGTGTCGCTGGACCAGATGCTGGTGGCCCTGTACCGCGGCAATCCCGAGGCCTTTGCGGGCGAGAACATGAACCGGCTGCTGGCTGGCGCGGTGCTCCAGGTCCCGGCTTCCCAGGAGGCTGGATCGATACCGCCGGCCGAGGCTCGGGCGTTGATCCAGGCCCAGAGCGCGGATCTGGCGGCATACCGTCAGCGGCTGGCTGCGGGTGCTGCCTCCGTCGGCAAGGAGGCGCCCCAACAGCGCGCCAGCGGGGCCGTGCAAGCGCGCGTCCAGGACCGCAAGCAAGCCGCCGCGCCGACGCTCGATCAACTCAAGCTGGCACGCAGCGACGTCAAGACGGGCTCCACTCCCGAGGCGGCGATGTCGCGCCAGGCCGAGGCGCGCGAACTGGTGCAGCGCGAGCAGGAGGTTCAGCGCAATGTCGAGGCGCTGCGCCAGTTGCAGGCCGCAGCGGGCGGTGCCACCCCTGCGGCCGGTGGGGCGCGGCCTGGCGACCGCCCCGCGGCAGCAGACCCGAAGCCGGCCGCCGCGCCCGCGTCGGCCGAGGCC